>NZ_JAMPNR010000016.1:0-195076 GCF_028479485.1 Providencia sp. PROV209
GGAGAGATTAGAGGAAGAATCCAAACAAGAACAAGCAAGCAAACTCGAAGAGTAATAACTAAGGTGCGCCAGCTCGAGTAGTTGGCGCACTCAGATCATTTATCGAAATACTCTACTTCCTCAGTTTCTTTCATTTCAGGCATCCAATCTCCATCATTCCAAATTTCTTCCAGCGTTTCTTCAATGTAGGTTTTCTTTTCGTTCTTACCAAGGCCATCAATAGAAACATTAGCTTGAGATCCCCAACTAATATCGATATTTAAATCAGGGTATTTGGGGTTCAATCTTTTTGTGATCTCATTTCTCAATGCGTCGAAAGTCCCCATAGGTAATTTACCTTTCATGCTTGCAGCGAAGCGAACTTTAATAGTAACCATCGTACATTCTCCTTACATAAAGTGCTGTATATAAAAACAGTTAAATAATAACTGTGATTATATACAGTAAAATATTAATGGAGATCAAGAAATAAGGTAAAATTTATCTTATGGCTAAGAAAATGACTTCCCCAAAACCATTTAAATAATATCGTTAAATCAAGAGGTTAAATGATAGTTGAAAATGGCATAAGACCAAGGGTTAATGCCATTTAAATAATTATGAATCAATAAGTTAAGTTATTATTAAGCGCATGAATAAAATATAAATATAGAATTTACTTTCTAAAAACAAAATTAGCTAAAAGTAAAAAGTTAATAAAAAATTGTTATCAATTGTATGTATAGTGAGTAAGCATTTTAATTATTAGAGTATTTTGCATGAAATGCTTCCTAACTAAATGTTTTCATTTATAAAATTATTAATTAAGTTAATGTATAGATAGTATGTTATAGTACATTAAATAATCATGCCTCATTGCTGTAAAAGCAAATCTTGCCTTCGCAAGCTTTTATCTAACAAATAGATGCGGTATCCAAGGGAAGTAATTCCTAAGGGATTGCCTATGAATTTATCTACATTGTACCGAAACATTTTATCGCTTACAGGGAATGCTTTAATAATAGTTGTATTACTGCTAGCTGCATTTTCACTTGTATACTGGATGTAAAACTATTCTGCAGATCACGGAAATAAAAGGTATTTAGCCTCTGAAAACTAAGTGTAGAGGCTTAAAAGCATCAATGATGGGGATTGTTAGTGCGCTTCCTCGCGTATAGCTTAATGGAGAAAAAATGAACTATTACATTCAGACAATGATGGAACCACAGGGTACTTATAAAATGCATAAGATTGGATGTAAGAATATGCCTATAGCTGTAAATAGATTTTATCTTGGTAACTTTTTAAATGCTATGCAAGCGATTAAAATGGCTAAAAAATCAGGTTATGAAGTTGTAAAAATATGCTCTAGCTGTATAAATAGTGGTATAACGTATTAAAATAAATCGCTAAATATTACTTTTTAATTTGCATTTATAATATCAATAGTAAGCTCTTCTGAAAAAGGAGTAAAATATAAAATTTGCTATTATTGTGTTTGTGTGGCCTAATGGTTTAACTGGTTTGGAAGTACAGGCCTATTTATGCTAGTCAGTTTAAAGTCGTTCACCATTTAGTGTTATCTAAGATACCCTTCATTGCGAATTCCTTCTAATTAATTCCCATAAGTAAAAATAAAAAACAAACCTAATATGCCTTATGGCAAACTTAAAAAATTAAAGGAAATTCTATGTCTAATACAATGACTGGTTCAGTAAAATGGTTTAACGACGATAAAGGTTTTGGTTTCATTACTCCAGCTGATGGCTCTAAAGATGTATTTGTTCATTTCTCTGCAATTCAGAGTGATAACTTCAAATCTTTAATTGAAGGTCAGCAAGTTTCATTCATCATTGAAAATGGTGCAAAAGGTCCTGCTGCAGGACAAGTGGTGGCGCTTTAAAGACACTATAAAAGTCTATCTGTACTTTAAATGTCCTTGCTGTAGTGGATCTCAATATAGAACCTCACAGTTTGATATTTCAGTAAATAATCCACATGGCGCTAAATGCATTTTTTGCAAAAGCTCAATGAAAGCAAAAGTTTGCTGATTAAAATTTCGATAGTACTTAAAACCTCGTTACAACGAGGTTTTTTTATTTAAATCGTATTTATTTAAATGGATGTGTTAAGGTTAAGGAATAATTATACCTCATTGCTATGAATAGCAAATCTTGCATCCGCAAGCTTTTATCTAAAAATAAATGTGGTATCCAAGGGATATTTACCCAAGGTATACTAATGAAAAAGCAAACAGTTCAGTGTTTAGTTGTAACTATTTATAAGAACATACTCATTTTGGCTGTGTTAACTATAGCGGTCCTTGGTGCAATTTATTTCTTTGATACGCCATCATTAAATAAGCTTGGTAATGGGTATGTGTTTTCTAACAATTAACTCATAAGGTGTATTCTGTGAACTGGTTTCCTCTTTATCGACGTATTGTTATATATTCAGGAAATATATTTGTAGTAATTATATTAGTAGGGATATTAATTTTGATTGCTTCATATGTAGTTAATTTATTTAAATAATTTTTCCCCACCATTAACTCAACTGGAAGAGTATTTAGCCTTATTAAGTCTAAGAGTCGAGGTTCGATACCTCGATGGTGGTCCATTTCCTTAATTAATGATATTACTATTTAATATCAAAGGATTAATATCCTGTGGGTGTATCATGTCAGGCCTAAGTCAATCCAAATTGATTTGTAGAATCTTGCAGTGGATTAGTAGTGCCGCATTACTTTTACTTGCTGTTATATTAATAGCATTTTTAATAAAAGAAACTGTTGTATTAGCAGGGTTGTTATTTACAGCTAATGATTCCATTTCAATTTACTTATTAGTAGATGGTCTTATTGTTTATTTTTTATACTTTGAGTTCATTGCATTGATTATTAAATATTTTCAATCTAACTATCATTTTCCATTACAGTATTTTATCTATATTGCAATTACTGCAGTAATTAGGTTAATAGTGGTTGAGCATAAAGATCCACAACTCTTCATTATTTACTCGATATCAATATTAGTACTTATTTTTGCTCTATATGTTTCTAATGCAGATAGGTTAAAGCCCAAAGAATGAGTTTTTATAAAATAAATAAGTAGCTTAATGATAAGCTATAGTAGGAAGGTTGATCTAAACAAGTAAAACAATTGTTAATATTACATGTATTATAGCTAGCTATCGTATAGAAATAAGAACGTATCAAACTATAAAATAATTAATAAACTAAAAATCAGAAAATGTTTGAATATGAAAAATATTAAATGAATCCTTGAATTTTTACAGAAAAATTAATTATAGTAAAACTATACAAATCTTATCTGGGAATTACGTTAACTAAGTGATACTGTTAAGAGAATACTCAGAGGTGATTATGGATACGGATAAAGATGTAATTTATATGCGAATATGTCAAGTAGTTGGTCGGGCTGTTATGTTGCTAAATGAGTCAAAGCACAACATTACTGGAGAGCGCATATCTGCGATTTTAAAAGAGCAAAAAGAAAGTGAGCAAGAGAAACAAATGATAACCATATATGCGATTGCAATTGATTTAATGGATTCTAGGTGAACGAATTAATTTCTATATATTATCAATGAATTAAAAACCTCTATTTTTGCTATGTAAAAGATAAAATATTAATGATAACGTCATAAATATCAGATGATTAATATAGCCATATACTGTTTTGTAATGTGAAATGACGGGAAGCGATATCCGATTTATTTAACACAAAATAATGTTTTTCTAAAAAAGTTATAAAAGGTACTTATTCAGAGTAAACCTTTAAGTTTTTGTCTCCATCAGCTTTGTGCCATGAGCGGAAATTCAAACGGACGCTGTAAATAATTAAAAAAGTCCGATATAATGGAGCGCAGCAGTGAATATGATTTATTTCTTAGAAGAAATATCATCAGAAGTGTTCTAATAGCTTATCTTGATAGATGTGATAAGTTCTACTATCCCAATTCTTTGCTGAATAGGCATGAAAGTATCATTAGAACCATAACGTTATGATAATGTCAGTAGAATTATTTTATTCATGCATTTTTTCATAAGGGACCTGTATTTGATTTTAGAATTTAAAAGACTAACAGAGGTCAATGTTAGCAATATTATTACGCTCAATAACCATCCTGATGTATTACGGCACATGCCATTGGGAAGCCCCGATTTTAACTACCAAAAGTGTATAGAATGGGTGGCACAAAAAGATGCTCAATGGAAAGAACATGGTTATGGCCCGTGGGCAATTATGATTAATGAGCATTTTGCTGGGTGGGGGGGATTACAATATGAAGACGGTGATGCAGACCTTGCCCTGGTGCTTCACCCAGATTATTGGGGGGCAGGTAAAATAATCTATGACGAAATTATCAGACGTGCTTTCTGTGAGATGAAACTAGAAAGCATCACTATTTTACTGCCCTTGAGTAGGGTAAAAATTAAAACTATTTTACGGTTGGGTTTTCAACCTGATGGTGAAGTGATGTTTGATAGCATATGTTTTCGTCGGTTCCGCTTATTAGCAACGCAAGAGCCTATATAAAGTAGGTTGTTACCTAAAAATGCATTAGCGGTCGCGCTAACCATGCATTCCTGAACAGGGATAATTATGAACGTCCGCTTATTGTTCAAACCAGACACTCGAGTTTAGCTGTCTAATTAAAGCAAAGATAATTTAAGCGATTAGAAAAGACGATTATTGTGATGGGTTAATTGTGTTAAAATTGATTAATTTCCACTCAATGTTTGAGAAATAGCAGTTATCAAAACTAAATTAATCATTTATGTTATCAATGACTTAAAACTCTCTGTTTTTATCATGAAAAAGATAAAATATTTATAGTAATATGATAAATATCAGATGGTTATGATTAATGTATCTATATACTGCTGCGCCACATGGGGTGGGTTGAAGCGGCAGACTTAATCGTTAAAGGTATGGAAGGCGCAATCGCGGCTAAGACTGTAACTTACGATTTCGAACGTCAATTAGAAGGCGCTAAATTACTGAAATGTAGCGAATTCGGTGACGCAATCATCAAACACATGTAATTTACTGCATAGTGTAATTAATAACGGGAACTTAATAGTTCCCGTTTTTTATTGTCACATTTGAAACAGTTATCAAAATTAAATGTGTTTCATCATGCATTAATTTAAAAAAACAGTTTATTTTTCTATTTAACGGTATTCACATTTTAAATTTAGAATTATAGTGTTTTTTCCTTAACCTAAATTTAATGGGTAAAGCTCATGGATACGGAAAAAGAAGATTCAAAAAACTATTCTAAGGTTATCATTGTGTAGTTTTCTTTTATTTATTAAAGGTAAGTATGAGTATGACTCAATTAATCACTCATGTTAGATAGTCTCTACGGGTTTACCATTTAATTAATGTCAAAAGCTAAAGGTTAGTAAAGAGAAACCTGATTTAGTAGAAACAAAAACAGCAGATAATGAAAAATAATAAATGTGCTACGAGCTAATTTTTAGAATGACACCATTATATTATGGCGTCATTCTAATTGAATATAGACGTTATTTTAATGAGTCAAAACTGGTCATTAAATTCCGATAGTCAGGTATATGGTTAGAGAATAGAGTACCTAAACCAACAATATCATTTCTCCAGTCCCTATGCAGTTCACAAGCCGCACCAAACCAGCTCATCATCTGAGCCCCTGCTTGGGACATTCTATCCCACGCAGCGTCTCGAGTGATTGGATTAAATGTGCCTGAAGCATCAGTGATAACAAACACTTCATATCCTTCCTCTAAGGCGGAGAGTGCAGGAAAGGCCACGCAAACTTCAGTAACAACACCAGCGATAATTAATTGTTTTTTTCCAGTTGCCTTCACGGCTTTTACAAAATCTTCATTATCCCAAGCATTGATTTGACCCGGTCTAGCAATATAGGGCGCATCAGGAAACATTTCCTTTAATTCAGGAACTAGCGGTCCGTTTGGACCATTTTCAAATGAAGTAGTGAGAATGGTGGGAAGATTAAAATATTTAGCTGAATCAGCTAAGGCTAATACGTTGTTTTTGAATTTATCAGGATCTTGGTCACGAACAAGGGAAAGCAGCCCAGCTTGATGATCTACGAGTAAAACAGCAGCATTATCTTTATCGAGTCGATTGTATTTAAAACTCATGTTAATTCTCCTAATTACCAGCGTTGAAATAGAATATCAATCTTAATTAGCCCTGATTGATATTTATACATACTAGCGGAAGAAATTTAGAATAATAGCGAATAAAGACAATCAAAGGATCCAAATAAATTGAATGACTTTTCCCTACAGACTAAATAATTAGCCTGAGCTCAATCGAACATCTACCTCAATAAGCTGCTTAGTGTGGCTTTTTAATGGATTAAAATATTCCAAAAAAATAAAAAAAGCCTTAACAGCAACAGCGGTTAAGGCAAAAAGGTTACAAAACCTCACATTTCCATTTGTACACAGCAGTTTCCATCTACACACTGAGTAATCAGTGCGGGATAAATATATTCAAGATTAATTTAGTTGTAAAACTGTTATTAATGGTAATTTAAATCACCAAAACAGGTAAGTGGTGAAAGTTCTCATTCAGACTCAACGTAACTGATTGGATTTATTATATATGCTACCTCATATTCCTCGCGCGTGCTGTAAGTACGGTTGAGGTAAGATAACCACTGGTCGTAGTAACCACTGGCTCTCTCATATGAACACAGGGAAGGAGTCTTACACGCTAGGTAAAAGCCGTCATGGCGTGAGTTTTATCCGTGTTCATATTGTTCCAAATGTATGTACCACACAATGATGATAGATGGGTTTTATAGAAACTGGTTATATGTATTTAATTACAATATAACTCGGAGTGTATAATGACGAGAGTTTCATTATCTAAGAATTCACCTAATGCCTATAATAAGTTGATTGAGATTAGTAATAATATTGATGAGCAAGCAATATCATTAGGATTAGATGTCGGTTTTATTCATTTGCTTAAATTGAGAATATCTCAAATTAACGGATGCGCATTTTGCGTGAGACTTCATACTCAAGATGCGCAAAAGTGTGATGTTAGTATTGATAAAATCGCACTGGTTACAGTGTGGGAAGAAGCTGGTTATTTCTCACAAAAAGAAAAAGCGGCGTTCTTATTGGCTGAATCAGTCAATATGATCCATGCTGGGCATATACCTACCGAAATTTATGAAAAAGCCGCAGAATATTGGAGTGAGGAGCAGCTAGCATTAATCGAATGGTTATCTATTATCATTGGTTCTTTTAATCGTATTGCCATTGCTAGCCGCTATAGTGTGAAGCCATAATAATGTTTAGTTTTTAAACTCGGATGGCTGCCAGTGTGCAGCCTTTTTTAATAACAAAAATACTTAATCTATACACTCTAGCCCTTATTATTTCATTTATTAGGTAGATTTATAAAGGCTAGTCAATTTCCGATGGTTTTGACTTTTTATGTCAAGAATATTAGGAATAAAACTTGTAGCTAAATTATCGCATAGGCTTTCATTTCGGTAGGGCATTCTGCATGGATGAAATTATTAAGACGTAATTTTCATATTATCTAAAGATTATCCTAATACGAAATTTTCAAGGAAAAGATATACGTATAAGTACGTATTTTGATTTAGTGTCAGATTGAAAATGACGCTGGAAGTTAGTTTGATAAATGTTAAGATGATAAAGAATATTTATAGTAAAAATAATAATGTAAACAAAAATTAGAAAAACAGCTTTAAACTTCAGAACACAGCAAATGAGCATATTGAGGTATAAGAATTATATGAATAACAAATGCATAGTTTCAATTATTCAATTCGCGCTATTTTCTGCCTCTTTCCAGTCACTGGCATTTCAAAAAGATGAGTATAATCCAATTGTATTTAATTTTGCTCAACTCTATGATTTTAATCCAGTTAAAGGTAATGTTAAAGAGTTAAATACGATGGTTTACAATGATGATGAAACCATTAATTATCAGTCAACTTTAAATATTGGTCGTGATGGCTGTGTTGATAGTTTTTCTTTCAGTCAAAAGAAAGATGAGCATTTAAATAGCATAGATAACTGGCTTTTAGTCAAACGCGAAAAAAACAAATTAGTGGGCTCAGATGCTAATGGTCCAGTCGAAATGGAAGTTGCAGCAAATTGTTTGATTGTTTCAAGAGCTGATAGTAATGGTAAGTTAATATACCAGTATAACAATGATGGAATCATCATAGGTTCGATGAATGCTGAGCCGAGAGTTCAATACAGTAAAAATACATACAATAAGAATAAACTGCCTGAGACTATAAAATATTATAAAGATAATGTTGTATTCTCTGAAACTATTCTTAGCTATGGAAACGATATTACAAAGCCATTTGACCTTCAAATGGAAATAAAAGCATTAGGTTTACCTATTCTATTTGTTGACTCCAAGTGTGATTATGACAAGCAAAATATCGCCCATAGGTGCAATTTTATACTTACGGTAGTATCTAATGGAAAAATGATGAAGCTACCGAAAAGAAGCACAACGGAAGCAGTATTTTACTAGTTGGAATCGACGAGAAAAATGAATAGAACAAAGAAAATCTTAATATGTGGAGAAATCGCCCCTTAAATTTATAAGGGGCAGTGATATTATGCTTTTGGATCTGGGCCAAAACGGTTATCGCCTTTAGTACCGTCTAAGCACATAAAAACGAGTAATACAATTCCACCAAAAGGAATGAAAGCTATCAGATACCACCAGCCTGATTTTTCAGTGTCATGCAAACGGCGTACAGAAACAGCAATAGATGGAACGATAGTGGCTAGAGCATAAATTCCCAGTAAAATTCCTACAATAATTCCTAAACCACCTACTTCACCCGTCGTGTAATCAATAGATGAAAACATTAATGAGTATAACACCATAATAATAATGGTATTGATTAAAGTGAACATCCAATATTCTTGACGTCTAGCGCGTCCTTCGAAATTAGCATAGTTATTTTTGATGACTTCTAAATACCAATTCATGTTTATTCCTTAACGAAGATTTGAGTTGTGAGTATAGGTAGAGTTTAAATTTGTGTAAATCAGCATTATCTGTATATTTCAACCTAACAGTAAGAAAACTCTCAATAAATCATTTTTTTATTAACTAGAACTACCTATTGAAAATGCATATTTTCAAAACTTTACATTAATTTTAGCAGCTAATTCTGTTTTATTAAAAGATTATGCTGATTTTTTATTGTGAAAAATTCCCCTGTAAGAAGGAATAAAAATAGTGTAATCCTCGATTTGAGAAACAAACATAAATTAGGATGGTTGAGAGAAATAATAGTCTAAAACCCACAGCAATATGTAACCAAGTAAAATAGAACTCAATTCCTTCCGTTGGGATAACACCATTTTTGCTAACGAACATCCAATTACTAATGATGATCTGTGTAATAACCAGAAACAGGATCAGGCAGTGTGTTAATTGAACAATAGAGGTTGATAAAGACCAAAGAACTGCCAAATAGATTTAAGTAATTTCATATAATTCAATAAAATAATTAAGTTTTCTATGTTTTATCCCTTCTGTTTATGAGCTTCAACAGATTTATTGTAGTAATAGAAATTAGCTGAGTTAGCTTGTGAAAGGTCAGTGAGAAGAATTATTAGTTAATAGTGTTTAGATGGTTGAAAACGGGAGGAACGACCCGAATATAGTGTCAATAAATGAAGAAAAATATCTTACCAAAGGTTAATTATGGACAAAATAGCATTTGTAGAACGAGCATTAAACTCAGTTTTGGGTGAAAAGCTGGGGGATTTAGAGGTCATAAAACAATATTTCTCATCGGATTATGTACAAGTCGTTGATGGGAAGCAAATTGACTTTACTCTGTTTTATGCCCATATGAGAGCGTTAAAGGAAGCGACAGAAAATATCTCTATTGAAATAAAATCTATTGCGGAAGGTAAAAATTGCGTTCATACACAGCATATTGCTAGAGCGGTGAAAAAAGATGGCTCTACGAGTGAATTTGAAGTATTTGCTTGCTTTCAATTAATGAATGGAAAGATTATTCGTTGTGAGGAACTGACAAGAATGCTTGCAGGTTCAAAACATGATAATGATCTAGGCTCAAGAACATAAAAGAATACAGGTTCAATCAAAATAAAAAAATGCCGCTAATTAGCGGCATAGTGTAGAAATTCAATCATGCAGGATAGGTCAATTGCATGCCTGTTCCAACTTCTTGGACAGGTGCATGTCTGGACAAATGAATTTTAGCCGCCAAATCAGTACAATGACATGGGTGAATATGTAATAAATTCTGTTTTTTAAAATATTCGCTAGTCTGGTTTAGCAATTCCTCAGAGGCTTTTTGTAAATGAAAACCGCCGATAACAGTCACTATTTTATCTATTTTAGTCACTCGCTTTGCATGTTCGACAATATTACAGATCCCTGAGTGTGAACACCCTGTAATAACGATTAACCCTTCAGAGGTTTTTATCGCTAGGGCGCTGTCATCGAGAACATAATCGTCAACACTATTGTTGTTATCATCAATTGTTTTTCCTACAGGCTCTTTTCCTTCAAAAGTGTTATCTCTCGGAATTTCACCTAAAAAAATGACATTCTCAGAGAGATAATAAGCTTCTTTAGTTTCAATTGTGTCAAAGTAGGCAGTTAGAACATTCTTGGGGGTATTCGCACCAATGACTTTGGAGTGATAACTTTTTGGTTGTAATGCATCTGGATGATAAATTAATTTTTTGGTTTGCTGTGATTCAACATTTCGACGATCTAAATACTGAATAAGGTGGTTAATGCCCCAAGTATGGTCATTGTGGCCATGGGAAAGAACAAGATCAGTAATTTGAGCAAGGTCGATATTTAAGATATTGGCATTATCGATGAAGACATCTGAATAGCCAGTATCAAATAGGATTTTCTTACCATCAACTTCAATGTGATAACAAACGGCGGGCTCGCCACAGAAATAGCTATCAATTAATGTGTTGTTATCAACCAGTACAGAAATTTTTATTGTCATTTTTATCTCTTAAGTTAGTTCTTAATCGAGGTAGTTATATCAGAATAAAAGCAAAAAATATTCAATGATGGATAAACATTGGGAACGTGAAAGATTAGGCGTTTAAATATGTGATCGAAGAAGGTATGTTTGCGAAAGTGATCTAGCTAGTGTGAAGGATTTAGAGTGATAATAGGTAAAAATACAATTGATAATGTAGAGTTTGCCATGTTTGCTTTATTAATAAAATGCTTGTTTGGCGCATTAGCCGTGTTGATTATTGCGGTATTATCACGCAGCAAAGTTTACTATATTGCTGGATTAGTGCCATTATTTCCCACTTTTGCTTTGATTGCTCATGTCATTGTGGTCCAGGAACAGGGCGTTGAAGCATTAAGAAAAACTGCACTATTTGGCTTGTGGTCGTTAATTCCATATGCCATGTACTTAGTCACCGTTTATGTATTTGCAACAAAATTAACCCCTTGGATTTGCTTAAGTTTAGCCACTTTAGTTTGGGTGATTACAGCAGCTGTTTTAGTTTATTTTTGGCAGATGACTCAGTAAATAGGGTAAGGCTGACGCTTTTCAGGTGTTAATTAAATAAAAAGTGCGATTCTTGACATTTAAATCTAAATACAATGATTATGTGTTTAATTTACACTCGAATTATTTTTTAGACGATTTATAATAATAGTCAGTGTTTCCCAATCAGTCATTTATAGAGAAAAATGTTACTAAGAGTCCTAGTATTATTACTAGTTGCTGGTTGTTCCTACATAGCGGGTGTGATGACAGAAGTTTCTTCAAATACTGAGATGGACGCCGAGAGTAAAGTTAAAAGCGCCGTTGAAGATTTTCTTATCTATCCTTCTACAGCAACATACAAAAATGTTAAGTATCATGTCCTGAATCAAAATGAGGAGGGGGATGAGACGGGATATTATTGTGGCGAGGTTTTTGGTTTTGAAGATGGTTTACCTTATGGATATAAACGATTTATTGTTCGCTTACATAAAAATGCAGAAGGTAAAACAATAGTATCCATCCCATTAGTTGAAAAAGTTGATGATATTGTACCTGTTGAGCAATTTGATCCTATTTGGGAGCGATATTGTAATCGGTAACAAATCAAAGAGGGCGGGTTAATTTTTTAGTATTTAACCTGCCTCTTCATTTTATGGTTTCATGGCTAACGTCGCTAGGAATGTAGGCAAAAAATTGTCGATAACAAAGCGAGGATTTGGCTGCCAGTCCTCTTGAAAACCTGTAATAGTAAAGCCTGCTTGTATTTGCCCACCAATTAAATCAGTGAGTGAATGACCAAAAACAAATGCCTCTTGCTTCTCTTGTTTTGCCGCTATCTGTTCTGAGGATAGATTATCTAATTCAGAAAATGGCATGGTGTAGCGAGGTTTAATAATGGTGTTTTCTTCTGGACGCTTTTCTCTATCATCAATAAAAACCACTGGATTGAAAAAGCTTGAAAGTAAACGACCTTGCGGTTTAAGCACGCGAAAACATTCCTGCCAGACAGGATTTACATCAGGAATATATAAGTTTGAAATAGGATGAAAAATAATATCAAACATATTATCTGCAAACACAGTGAGATTGCGCATATCTCCTTGTACAACATTCAATTCTAAATTATCCCGTTCAGCAACCATCTTATCTTGTTCTAATTGTTTCACGGATAAATCAAAAACAGTCACAATCGCACCTGCAGCAGCTAGAACTGGCGCTTGCTGCCCACCAGCCGATGCTAAACAAAGAATGTGTTTTCCTTTTACGTCACCAAGCCAAGTTTTATTCAGAGGGGAGGGTGTTAGATGGATTTGCCAGTTTCCCTTTTTTGCTTTTTCAATTGTTTTTGAATCAACTGGAATAGACCATGCTTGTTGCGATATTGCTTGTTTATCCCAAGCTTGTTGATTAGCGGTAATATAATCCGTCATAAATTGTACCTTTAAATACATTAATTGGTGTTATTGTAATCATGAAAAGATTAAAGTAAATCAAAATGTACTAATAAATACACTTTCATGTGTGGGAATAAATGCAATCTATGTGTGGCAGTGCTAGAAAATAGGGCGTGAATTTAATTAGATTGATTTAGGAAGGTGATTGAAATCATAGTGGGTTATTCGCATAATATGGGTCTATTCGAACTTTCAATTGGTTCATCATGTTAGCAAAATTTTATCCTGTCATATTGTTGGTTATATCCAATGTATTTATGATGTTCGCTTGGTATGGGCATCTAAAATTTACTAATAAGCCTTTGTATATCGTTATTTTTGTCAGTTGGCTAATTGCATTTGTAGAATACTGTTTTGCAGTGCCAGCGAATCGCTTAGGTCATCAGTATTACAGTGCTGCTGAGTTAAAAACGATGCAGGAAGTGATTACATTATGTGTGTTTGTTGGATTCTCTGTGCTTTATTTGGGGGAAAGCCTGACAATTAATCACATTATTGGCTTCATCCTCATTTTTGCAGGGGCATTCTTTATTTTTAAAGGACCTTTTTAATTCAAAGCATCTTCTCAGAGTAGAAGATGCTTTGTCGATAAGTTAAGTGCTCTCTACACCCAGCCTTTTTGGCGAAATTCTTTCAGCACGGCTACGAATTGTTCCATTTCTTGTGGCGTTCCTAGTGTTAAGCGATTCCAACCAACAACAGGTGGAAATTCTCTACCGACCATGATATTGGCATCTTGCATGTGTTGCTTATAAGCTTTTACATCACCTTTTACTTTATGGAAAATAAAGTTAGCTTGTGATGGTGCATATTCCAAGCCTAATTCATTCAACGCCGTTTCTACGATTTTTCGTGAAAGATTGTTGGATTGCAGGCTGTATTCGAGGAATTTATGATCTTTTAATGAGGCAATTGCAGCTGCTGCCCCCGCTGTATTGGTATTATCAATGGAGATAAATTCATCCACAGAAGCGATAACGTCAGGAGCTGCAATACCATAGCCTACACGCAGACCAGCTAATGCATAAATTTTTGAGAAAGTGCGCGTCACAATCAGATTTTTTTGTCCTGCCTTTACCAACTCAATCGCACTGATAAATTGAGGGTCTTGAACAAACTCTGCATAGGCTTCATCGACAATAAAGAATTGTTTATCTGACTCTTTTTTCATCCAACTATCAAGATGGCTATGAGGTGTGATCATTGCCGTTGGGTTATTTGGGTTACAAATATAGATAATGGAGAGACCATCGAAGCTATTTGCCAGCTGTTCCATTTTTACCAGGTCAAAACTGAGATCCGATTTTAGTGGAACTTTCGTGATTTCAACACCCAATGGTAGCGCATAGAGCTCAGCATAGTTAAAGGTTGGATCCGGCGTGACGAGCTGAATTTTTATGTTCTGTTTTCTTGCTTTATTCGCCAGCATAGCAACCGCTGCTTGAATGGTTTCTGATGAACCATTTCCTAAGGTGACGTTTTTACCTTCTAAACCATGTAGCGTACCGACGTTATTAATAAGTTCGGAACGTGCTGCATCAGGGTAACGGAATGCGCCAGGTAAAGCGTCAATGACAGCTTTTTGAGCGCTCGGTGACATTCCTAACGAATTTTCATTAAAGTTTAATAATAAAGGATGTTGAATACTCGGCGCTGCTAATGTCGCCGTTTTTGCACTTGCTTGATTTAAAACGGAATTTAGTGCTAGTCCACCTGCGATAAGTGAACTTGATCTTAAAAATGAACGACGATCCATAGTGTGTCCCTGAAATATATTTTTAAAGTCTAATTAGATTACTCGAAATAATTCAATTGTAAATAAATATATAGTTGAAGTGATTTTTTATTCACTGTGTTATGGGTGTGTAAAGTTCAATTATGTTGGGTGGATTAATGATTTTCATATAATAAATTGATATTTATAATAAATTTAAGTTATTGCTAAATTAGCCGTAAAAAATCAATGATTGCATATTGAATTGATATGGTTGTATATTAATTTATATAGCGATAGTCAATCATAGAGAGATAATAATGAAATTATTTATGTTTTATGTTGGTGGGAATGCTGGGAAATCAAACATTGAAGTACATGATGTACAGTTTGCCGCAGTCGATAAACCGGAAGAGGCTTGGCCACTATTACGAGATGCTTGGTTTGGTGATAAAGATAAAATTCATGTGGATGGGTATGCAGATGTAAATTGGGTTGATGGATTCGACATCAGTTTGAGCAAAGAGTCATCAGGTGGTGAGTATAAACTCTATTTTATCAATGTCGGAGGGTACACTTTATCAACACTTGCAGAATTGCATGAATTTGATTTGTTTGTGGCGAAAACGGCACAAGAGGCAAAACAAAAAGCCATTAGCCAATTATTAGTAGGGAGCCAGCAGCAACATAAAGACAATTTAAAAGATGTTGATGACTGTCTATTATTACAAAAAGTCGGTGAGTATTATATTCATTTAACTAAGAATGAAAATGGAAAAAAACCTTCGCCATTATGGCAAGGGTATTTACCGATAGGGACAAATAGCTGATTGATATTTAATAGCCAGTATATCGTAGATTTACTGGCTATATTTATTCAATGCCTTTTTATTGATTTTCTTGAGTGTTTACATTAGGCGTAATTTCAATTACCGCGACTTTTACCATATAGGTTTTATTATTCTCTCCTTTAGGGATCTCGGCTGTAATTTTCTTTAAAGCCTCTTCTGGCTGTGCTGTTTGAACGGATGTCGAAAACTGCACCATACCTTGATTACGACCCATATACTGACCCCGATAGTGAGTGTCACAAGGACGGTCATACTGTGTTTGGTTCTGTCCATTACACCATGGTCCGTTAGCGTTGCCGCTACGATGAAATCCATTACCATGATAGGCAAATGTTGAGAAACTAATGGCTAATAAACTTCCAACTAGAATAAGTGATTTTAAATTTTTCATTGTGCTTCTCCTCTATATTTAATTCTAGTTTGTCATCAAGGGTTTTTATTTCAATTCAATTTACTTAAATATAGGGATATTTCATATTTAGGACACAGTTATTCATTATTTCTTCACGGTGATAAAAATTTGTTAAATAGGTAATGAAATATGAATTTATTTTTACTTTTTAAAGGCTGCTTTTTATAAAATATAAATTTAAAAATGTAAAATCAATTAATTTCAATGACAAAAAACGTATAGAGCTTTTTGTGCGACATTGATCTCAGAGTGCTTATTATCAATAAAACAAAAGTGTTAACATAATGGTGTGTGCTAATCGCTGTAAGATAAGAAGGATTTAAGCGTGAAACGTATAAAAAGTAAGCTACTGATCGTTATTCTACTCGCCCTTGGGGCATTTGCTTATCAATTTTACACAACGATCGGTGATAGCGATGTCACTAAACAAGCTGAAAAGTTGATTGAAAGTAAGCTTGGTTCTACTGAACCATTAGTTTTTGAGAATGTAAACATCGTTCTAAAAAGTGAATTTAAAGAAGGCGAAAGTTATCGTGTTTGTGGTTCTTATCAAATCGCGCATCAAAGTGATAAATTGCCGTTTGTTGCCAGTGTTAATGTTCAGAATGGTAAATTTACAGAACATAACCAATTGATTACGAGTGATACACCAGAATTACGTGCAGCGATTGTAACATTGTGTGAAAAATCACAGTGATGCCTTATTTCACGCATTTCATGATTAGGGCGGCTATGTGTTTACCTGATTTTTCCCATAAAAAAAGCCAGTATAAATACTGGCTGCTATAAATTAGCAAAAGCAATGTAAATGAAAATTCGTTATATACAGTATCATATAACGGTAAAAAGAAAAGGGCTTTTGGGCAAAGTTGGTTAGCATAATCGCTAACTATGATCTTGATCAGTATTTGAAATTAACCAGAAACGTTTTTGGGGAGTACCAGCCTGATGAAAATGGCAGGCTGGTAAATAAAACGACGGAAATTAAGCCTTTAACCAATGACCGTGATGGAAGACATCTTCAACCAATTCATGCAAAACAATGTGTGCTTCTTTATCATCATGGAAACCTTTAGTGTCAAAGGTTGTTGCACCACTGTCATGTGTGATAACAAGGTTGCTACCAGGGTAGACTTCTAAAACCCTAGCGTGCAATTCAGCGGCAAATGCGTCATAGGATTTTTCGGCGAGTGTTGAAACGAGATCGTCAGAAACTTTAATGTGGATTTCCATATATTACCCTTTGATGTAAAAAGCAAATTAGCGATAAGTGTATTGTCATCATAAAATATTAGCAATAATCTTATTATGATGATACCAAAAAGATTATTTTGTGTGGGAATCTATCTAAAATGGCAAATCTAAATAAGTGATTAAGCTAAAATAAAAGTTAATTTATACTTAATTTTTATCTCTCAAGTCTATTCACTAAAATAATAAATATCCGAACTTAATTAACGATTTAATTTAAAAAACGCTTAATTTTATTTTCTTAAATATATTTTCATGTAATTAACATTTATTTTTTTTGATTAAAAAAAGATAAAGTTGGTTAAAAAATACCTTAATTTTAATCATATGATTAAAATTAAGTCTGACATCGTTGCGTTATCATTAATTCATTGATTTTAAATATTAAATTACTCATACATTTTGTATTGGTTAGCTTTTTTTACATCAGTATTAAGTCTTTCATAGAATCTGAACTAGAAAAAAATTTACAGAGAAAGCAAAAAAAATATAATCCATGGGTCTTGTTTAATAACATGGATTATACATGCTGAACCATTCATGGTTTGCGTTTTTATGTGTTTAATTACTTAAATGATATGGAGCTAAATAACTAACCGACTAATTACGTAATTAGTGGATACAATAAAAGGAGCATAATTTGATAGAATATATAAACTCAATCAGTAATTTTATTTGGACCTCAATATTAATTTATTTATTACTTGGCGCTGGATTATATTTTACAATACGATCTAAATTTATTCAGTTTAGACATTTTGGTCACATGTTTGGAGTGCTTAAAAATAGTACCCGTTCAGACAGCTCAGGTATTTCTTCATTTCAAGCATTGTGTACAAGTTTAGCCGCTCGAGTCGGTACTGGAAACTTAACGGGTGTTGCCATCGCTATTACAGCAGGTGGTCCAGGCGCCATATTTTGGATGTGGGTTGTTGCACTCTTAGGTATGGCAACGTCATTCATTGAATGTACATTAGCACAGCTCTATAAAACGAAAGATGATCAAGGCAATTATCGTGGCGGACCCTCTTATTATATGCAGAAGGGCTTAAAACAACGCTGGATGGGGGTCTTATTCTCTATTTTCTTAATCATTGCATTTGGTTTGGTTTTTAATGCAGTACAAGCGAACTCAATCGCACAAGCAACTGCTGTGGCATTTGATTTTAACCCACTCTATGTTGGAATTGCTTTAGTGATTCTCAGTGGCACCATTATTTTTGGTGGATTAAGATCAATTGCCAAAGTCGCTGAATTTGTTGTACCCATTATGGCGATTGCTTACTTACTGCTCGCATTTTGGGTGGTCGGGCAAAATATTGAGCGCTTACCCGATGTCTTTATGTTAATTTTCCGCAGTGCATTTGGCTTGCAAGAGGCCGCTGGTGGTGCACTCGGTTATGGGATTGCCCAAGCCATGACTCAAGGGATCCAACGTGGATTATTTTCGAATGAAGCCGGTATGGGATCTGCACCGAATGCAGCCGCATCTGCCTCACCTTATCCTCCGCATCCAGCTTCACAAGGCTATGTTCAAATGCTAGGCGTATTCCTTGATACCATTGTAATTTGCAGTGCAACCGCGATTATTATTTTAGCGTCGGGGGTATTAGATGGACCTGTAGATAAAATCAATGGCATTGAGTTGACTCAGATGGCGTTATCTTCCGCGGTCGGCAGTTGGGGAAGCATCTTTATTGCTATCGCAATATTCTTCTTCGCCTTCACCTCAATTATTGCCAATTATGCGTATGCAGAAAGCAATATGATTTTCTTGGAAAATAACCACACCGCAGGACTGTTTCTTTTCCGTTTAGCGACATTAGGAATGGTGATGTTTGGCGCATTAGGTGAGATGCCCCTTATTTGGAAACTTGCCGATGTTTCAATGGGCTTAATGGCGATCACTAACCTGATTGCAATTTTGTTGTTGTCAGGTGTCGCGTTCAAATTGGCAAAAGACTATAACCAACAATTGAGCGCAGGGAAGGTTCCAACATTTGATATAAATGATCATCCTGAACTGAAGAAACAGCTTAACGATGGTATTTGGGAAAAAGAGTCAGTGAAGCAATGGGTTAAGCATCAAGCTCATTAATTGATGATTAAACATAGGTATAAACGTAAAAGTGCCTGGGTGTATTCCTAGGCGCTTTTTTATTGAAATAAAGGGTGGATAAATATAAAAAACTTGCTTTATTGCTCTCAAAGCGTAAGGTTTTGAAGGAAAATTGTCATTGATATAAATGCGAAATAAGGTGTTGATTAGGAAGATGAAACTCGGGCGACATGCAGCAACCTTTTATGGGGTAGTCTCTATTTTATTGTGGAGTACCATGGTAGGGCTTGTGCGTAGTACAAGCGAAAACTTTGGTCCCATTGGCGGTGCCGCATTGATTTATTCCATTGGTAGCCTTGTTTTAGTGGCTGTGATGGGGTTACCGAAAATTCACCTTTTTCCTAAACGCTATTTGTTCTGGGGCGCATTTTTATTTGTGAGTTATGAAATCTGCTTTATTTTAGCATTAGGGCTTGCAAATAACCGTCAACAAGCGATTGAACTCGGGATGGTCAATTATTTGTGGCCGAGCTTTACGATAGCCTTAGCCGTCTTATTTAACCGGCAACGTTTTAGCGTATTGTTGATTATTGGCTTAATTTTGGCATTCGTGGGACTGCTGTGGGTAATCTCTGGGGACCAACCATTATCGTTGAACGCGATTTTATCGAATATTCAAAGTAACCCTCTTAGCTATGCCTTAGCGTTTATTGGCGCTTTGTTATGGGCGTTTTATAGTAACATCACGAAACGTATGTCTAATGGCTGCAATGGAATGGTATTGTTTTTTATTATGACATCCATTGGGCTATGGATGCTGTTTATATTCTCGACGCCTGCGCCATTTAATATCAGTGTGAACAGTGTCAGCTTACTGCTCGTTACGGCGATTGCAACTGGTGGTGCAAATGCGCTTTGGACCGTTGCAATTATCAAAGGTAACGTGGCTTTTCTTGGTACGCTTTCTTACTTTACGCCTGTGATCTCTACAGCTTTTTCGTCGATGTTATTGAGTACGGCGTTAACATTAGGTTTCTGGCAAGGGGTTTTGATGGTGACGATAGGATCAATAACCTGTTTTATCGCCACAAGACGATGATTTAATTTTGGGCACTAACCTTTTTGCAAGCTAGCTTATTGGGTGCATAGCGCACGCCAATAGCGGCAAAAATGAAAATAATACCCAGTAGCTGCACGCTTATTTGTTCTGGCAAGCCATGTTGCACAATGTCAATCACCACACTGGAAAGCACCTGACCACTTATCGCAAAAATAGTGGTGAGTGTTGCGCCCAGTAATGGCAGTATATAGCTGTTAATCATCACAAAACATGCCCCAATGACACCGCCAGCAAATGCTATAAGCGGAATATTCTCGTAACCAATTTTAAATGGTATTTGTGCGAACCACATGATAATACTCAGAAATAAAAAGCCCACAACATGATTAATAAGGGAAGCATAAAAGGCATTACTGACTTGAGATAGGCGTCCATTAAGGCTGCGGCTCAGGATAATACACATGCCATTAGACAGTGCAATCATAATAAAAAACAGTAACATATATTTATCTTCCCATAATGATCAATGTTGAGCCAACCAGTAGAAATAACACCGTGAGATAATCCTTCTTGGCTATTTTTCGCTGGGCTAATCCTAAAAGTCCCATATGATCAATCAGTAATCCTGCCACGATTTGCCCTGTTAGCATCAATACGATTGAGCCTGAAAGTGAAAGTGGGCTATTGACAGTGATAGCCGCGAGTAACACCGTAAAGGCACCAGGGATCCCGCCGAGATAACTCCAGCGAGGTATTTTGTTAGCTGGCTTTCCTTTACCAAATCGTTTTTTCACGACCAACCAAATCAATACAGCAACCATACTGCCGATTCCATGGGTTAGCCAAGAGGCTTGTAACGGCGAGGTAAACGTAGACAAATAACTGTTGCTCATGATCATCAATGTCAGTAATACACCTGAAAATACAGCAACTAGAGAAAGCGCAATATCTTTTTTCATTTTCATTAATTCAGGACGAGTGATTGGCAAAGTATAGGGATTGTCAGCATGAAGAAAAACCGCTATAAAAGAAAAACTCTGTTTCCTAAGGATTGACAATGACTGGCGTGGATTATGCATTACTGCCCATTTTTATCGCGATTGTAGAGCAAGGTAGTTTAACTAAAGCTGCAGATTCCCTGCATATGACAAAGTCGGCAATCAGTAAAAAATTAATGGCGTTAGAGGCAAGTACGGGGATCCGCCTGATTACTCGCTCGACATTTACAACTGACAGAAGCTGGAGAGCTTTATTATGCTTACTTAAAAAAGGCTCATCGGGCTATTGATGACGGTAACGCAGCACTTTCCCGTTACAGTGGTGCGGTAGATGGAACCTTAAAAATCAGTGCGCCAACCGTTTTTGGTCATCTTCATCTGACGGCTCTGCTACCTGAATTTCTGAAATGTTGGCCGCAATTGAATGCTGAGCTCGTATTTGACGATAAGCTGGTGGATTTAGTCGGAGAGGGGTTTGATATGGCAATCCGAATAGGCGAATTAAAGGATTCCTCATTAGTCTCGCGAACCTTATCCCCCTGTCACAGTGTCTTGTGTGCTTCCCCCATATGGTTAGAAGAACATGGCAGCCCCCAGAACCTTGAAGAATTAGCAGGACATAATTGCCTTTTATACAGTTATTATCAGGCGGGGCAAACATGGTTATTTACGCATCAGGGGAAAATGGTTCGATTTACACCCACAGGAAATTTCCGCGCAAATAATAGCTTAGCGTTGCACCAAGCTGCTTTACAAGGATTAGGTGTTTGCCAGCTACCTCAATTTATCGCCGCGCCCGACATCTTGGCTGGGCGATTAATAACGGTACTACCGGAATACCATTTACCGCAGCATCATATTTATGCAGTTTATCCAAACCGAGAGTTTTTGCCTAAAAAGGTGTCAGCCTTTCTTGATTTCCTACAAGAAAAGTTCGGAAAAACAAGTGGCTATCAGAGACTGTATGAGCTGAATTTATCGCAAGATAAGAAAGGTGATGAAAACGCCTAATGTCAGCAGCATCCTAACATTAGGCGATTAACAATAAGCGTTAAGCTAAGTTTTGTTCAGCAATAGGCTCATCTTTAGCCATAAATTTACCGATAAACATCGAGAGAATAAACGCAATAATACCTGGAATTAACCAGCCCATACCTTGTTCAAATAGTGGTAAATAGGCAATGAGATGCGCTTTTACCGTAACACTGAGCAGTTCCATATTATTGAGCGTATCAAGCAAACTCATTAGGACCACGACTGCAACAGTGATGCCGTATGTAACGCGTGGTGAAGCCATAAATTTACGCGCAAATTGCAAAAATACGATGGTAATGGATGATGGGTAGATCATCAATAATGCAGGGATAGTGACACGTAATAAGGTATCGAGACCAAACGTCGACACAATGGTGGTTAGCATGGTGAAAAAGACCACCCAAAAACGGTATCCTAAACGGTGATGGAATGTGGCGAAATAATCCGCACATGCGCTGGTTACACCCACTAAAGTGGTCATACTGGCCAGCAAGACAATCCCACACATAATCCAAGTACCAACGGCACCAAATAATACATCAACATAACGAGAGAAAATTTGTCCACCGTTGGTTGCGGTATTGGCGACTTGCTCACTGGTTGCCCCTAAATAGAATAGGCAGATGTATAGAGCGGCGAGTAAGCTTACTGAAATCAATCCCGCTTTAATCGTAATTGTGGCAACTTGACGAGGTTCGGTGATTTGCTTAGAGGCTAGAGCGCGAGCGACAATTCCCCCAAATGCCATCGCAGAAAGCACGTCCATGGTTTGGTAACCATCGATCACACCGCCAAAGAATGCAAATTCTGCATATTGCTTAACTGGTGCATTCATTTCAGAAAGTGGGTCAAGGACGACAGCGATACCCACAACGACTAATAAAACCAGTAGAGCAGGAGTCATAAACTTACCAATCGCGCTGATCATTGTGCCTTGTTTTAGCATAAAGAACATCGAGGTAAAGTTAAAAACCAATGCGAAGGTGAGATGTGAAAACGTATTTTTTTCAGCAAAACCTAATGGTAGGAAGCCCATTTCAAATGCGGTATTGGTGACCCTCGGCATGGCGAAGGTGGAACCCACAATTAAATAAAGTGCAACCCAGAAGATCACGGCGACCCATTTGGGTAAGTCAACGGAGAGTTTTTCCCCTCGACCTTTTACGGCAACGGTAACGAGGGTTAAGAATGGCAACAAAACACCCGTGATCAGAAACCCTAATGAAGTATTAAACCAGTCTGTCCCCGATTGATACCCTGCCATAGGCGGAAAGATGATGTTTCCCGCGCCTAAAAATAAGGCGAATACCATCATGCCCAGAATTAACATATCTTTAGTTGAAAACATTTAACTACCTGTTAGTGATGTCAGTTTTATTGTATTTGTCTATAGGTGACAATTTTTTTGAAAGACGCAGATAGTATCAAATTTGGAAGAGTAAGTAAGGCAAAGGATAAAATAGTTCTGAAGGGGGGATAGAGAATGGATATGCCAAAAAGCTAATGTAGAGGCATATCCAGCAGAATTGTATTTTTGTTTAGGGATTTGAGCTTTAAATGAGTAATTATTTAGACAATAAATTTATTTAATGCCACAGCAACACCATCACAATCGTTGGTTGATGTGACAAATTTCACTATTTCACGAATATGTGGTGCTGCATTTCCCATTGCTACCGAAACACTCGAATATTGTAGCATCGTGACATCATTATTCTGGTCACCGATGCTCATCACTTTATCTGGGGTTAAGGCGAGTTTGTCACACAGCACCTTCAGCGCAGAACCTTTACTGGCATCTTTATTCGAAATTTCGAGGAAATAGGGACTGGTTTTGATTAACGAATAATTTTCAAAGGTATTCTCAGGAATGTAACTGATACCCACATCGAGTTTTTCTGGGTGATCAATCATCATGATTTTGGTGAAACTGAGTGAGCTTTCCATTTCGTTCACGGGACAATACACCAGTGGAGTATTGGTAATGTAAGCGTCATGAATGGTGTAACGACTAATGTGGCGATTGGCGGTAAACATCGTGTTATCTGCAAGTGCATGCATATGGACACCAACGTTACTCGCTAGCTCTGCAAAATATTGATAATCTGCGAAATCCAGCAGGTTTTCATATAAATGGCTGCCATCATTGGCTTGGTGGATAACACTACCATTGTTACTGATACAGTAGTTATTGGCGGTGTCTAAACCAAGTTCTTGAAGGTAAGGCTGAATACCAGAATAGGGGCGACCCGAGGCGAGGACAATTCGAACACCTTGTTCATGGGCACGCGTAATGGCTTCTTTGACTACAGGGGAAATTTGGTGCTGCGAATTGAGTAATGTGCCATCTAAATCAATGGCGACCAGTTTGATTGACATCAACGCCTCCTAAAATAGAACTTTTACACGTACCTTACTCTGATTATCGAGAATGTAAATTATCGAAGAGGGCAATAAATAGATTGCTCAGTAAATAGGATGAGAATGCTCATGTTTTATCGCATTAAAGCTAAGGGCGGTTAATGCGCGTAAAACAAATTCACTCGTCATCCGTCGTGAGATGCAGCGGTTCTTTGATGTCCAATTGAATTTGGTCATTCTGCCGAAAATCAAACGGAGTAATGCCGTACTCTTTGCGGAACATGTAGGTAAAGTGAGATTGGGAACCAAATCCAAAATCTAACGCGATATCAAAAATACTTTGGCTGCTATTTCGTAATAAATTTACTGCGCCAGCGAGTCGGCGTTGGCGAATATATTTACCTAAGGAGATCCCAGTGACTTCCTTAAAGATTTTTTGCATGTGCCAAAGGGAATACCCTGAATAGGCCGCGAGCTCTTCCAAATGGATGACTCTGCCTAAATGCTCTTCGATCCATTTACTTAGAGCATTAACAAGTGCTACGTGGTTATCTTGTGCCATCTCAAATTCATTCTTATTTTACGGTAACCGAAGTATACACAACTTCATTTCACCATGACAAAGGTTGGTTGTGCGGTATAACAGATTTGTGTATGAAAAACAGGCAATCCTAGCAAGTTATTTATCAATAGCTGCAAAAATGAACAATTGTTTTCTTGAAAACGATGAATTGCCCATTTTACACAAACTAATCATCGTAATATTGATTAATATTGGCAGATTAAGTGACTACTAAGAACCCCTATATTTATGCGAAATATGCTATTAATCATCATCATTGTGACCATTTGTGCTTTTTTATACCTACTGGCGATGAATAATCTCTGCGATCAAGGTGGTGATGACTTTCAGCTTGGGATCTGCCGAGTGACAGCTTTGTTACCATTTTGAGTTTGCATTTTAGAACGTCTTACTAGATATTAGTTTGTTATTATTTGGAAACATCGTAAGACAGGCAGAAAGCCAGCTTCACAGTGGTGTAATTGCGGGTGGAGTTCATGCAAAAATTCAAATAAACTTGCGTGATTATCACAACTGTGGACGATAACAAAAGCTAGAGGACGAAAAGGTAAAGATATGGCGCAACAGACGCTCAAGCGCGGATTGAAAAACAGGCATATTCAGTTAATTGCCTTAGGGGGCGCTGTCGGTACAGGGCTATTTTTAGGGATAGCAACCACGATTCAAATGGCAGGGCCGTCAGTTTTACTCGGGTATGCACTGTGTGGTTTTATCGCATTTCTGATCATGCGCCAGTTAGGTGAAATGATTGTTCAAGAGCCTGTTGCAGGGTCGTTTAGCCATTTTGCATTTAAATATTGGGGTGGTTTTGCTGGGTTCCTTTCGGGGTGGAACTACTGGGTCATGTTTATTCTCGTCGGAATGACTGAACTGACCGCCGCAGGTAAATATATGCAGCACTGGTGGCCTGAGTTACCTATTTGGGTTTCAGCGCTGGTATTTTTCATTGCTGTGAATGCCATTAACCTCATTAACGTTCGTTCTTACGGTGAAACTGAATTCTGGTTTGCATTGATAAAAGTGGTTGCTGTCATTGCGATGATTCTATTTGGTTGCTACCTACTCTTTAGTGGTCACGGTGGTCCCCAAGCTAAAGTTAGCAACTTGTGGGAATACGGTGGCTTTTTTGCAAAAGGGTATAATGGACTATTAGTTGCTCTAGCAATTATTATGTTCTCATTTGGTGGATTAGAATTAGTGGGCATCACTGCGGCAGAAGCGGAAGACCCAGACAAGAGTATTCCAAAAGCTATCAACCAAGTGGTTTATCGTATTTTAATTTTCTATATTGGTTCATTGGCGGTGTTGTTGGCACTTTACCCATGGGTACAATTGGATGGTAAAACCAGCCCGTTTGTCTTGATTTTCCATGAGTTGGGCGATTTGCTAGTCGCAAATGCGTTGAACGTGGTTATTTTGATTGCTGCACTGTCTGTGTATAACAGTGGCGCATATTGTACAAGCCGTATGCTGTACGGTTTAGCTCAACAAGGCAATGCCCCTCGATTTATGGCACAAGTGAACAAAGGCGGCGTACCTGTGATGGCGTTGATTGTTTCGGGGATTGCGACGTCTGGTGGTATTCTGATTAACTTTGTGATGGAAGGCAAAGCATTTGAATTGCTAATGTCCTTAGTGGTCACAACGTTAGTGCTCAACTGGATTATGATTTGTGTGTCTAACCTGAAGTTTAGAGCCGCAATGAATAAACAGGGCATTGAAACCAAGTTTAAGAGTATTTGGTACCCATTTGGTAATTACCTGTGCTTAGCATTCTTGTCTCTGATCTTAATTATTATTCTGACAATGGATGGGCTGCGTGTGTCGGTGCTGATTATGCCACTATGGATTGCAGTCCTGTGGGTAGGCTACCAATTCTCCGGCGCTAAACAGCAAGGCATCGAAAGTAAAGTGTCATAACCTATTTGGTTAATCAAAGAGAATAAAAAACCGGTGATATTGAATCTACCGGTTTTTTTTGCGCTGCTTTTGGTGGTTAAATGAATCGTAGAAGCGAGTGGTTTACCACTGCCAGCGTAACCATGCAAATAGCACGTTACCATTATTGTAAGTCCCAGGAATGTAGGTAGCTTGAACAGACAGTTTGTCATATTCAATTGAAACTAACGGCAGCGGTGCAGGAAGCGGAATATAACTGTACTCTTCACGAGCGGTAATCCCTAACGTGAAACCAGCCCCCATACGGAAACCATCCATATCACCGGGGATCCACATTTTTTGGAAACCATATCCGACAATCGGTTCGACTTTATTATGAGAATCCATAAATGCCATTGCGTACAGTGCATGCCAATCATTATCTTCATCATAACGATATTTACCAATACCAAAACCCCATGGCTCTTCATTATAGGTATTGGTTTTTTCTTTATCGTACATAAAACGGTTATGCCAAGTGAAGAACGGGATATACAGCTCATACTTGTCAGAATCCCATGTGGTACTGACATTATTGGTGAATTTATCCCATAGACCAACTGACTGTTCTTCAGCCAATGCAGGTGATGACATGCAGATTGAAGCACCCAAAATTGCTGACGCGCTTACAACCAACTGTATGTTTTTATTAACTCTCATTGTAGATCCAATCTAGTTATATCTGATAAATAAGTAATGGTAGCCATTGACAATGATCACATCATTATCGCAATTGTAATAATTCTATTATCAATTATTTTAATAAAGATAAGCTAAATAAGACAGCAATAAATAGTTAAATTAGGATAATGACTATTGGGCGTGCAATTAGGTGCGTAAAATCAATTTGCTAAATCGATAAGTTTGATTAAATGGATTAACGTAATTCAATGATTAATTTAGTAAAATAAAAATTTGCATTTAAATGACAATTAATCGCATTTAATTTTTAAGTTTAATGGATCATTCACTAGTAATTGGCATGGCATATGAGACAATCCATTTTAAGTGATTATTTTTTTAACTTAATGATTTTAATTAAGTTAAAAAAATAAAATAAACGTAATATTACTAAGGTGAATTATCTTTCTGACGACAAAGGAGAGGGCATTAATGAGAGTGAATGCGTTAACGATTGCAGGAACGGACCCATCAGGCGGAGCGGGTATTCAGGCTGACCTTAAAGCCTTTTCCGCGCTCGGTGCATATGGAACCAGTGTGATGACTGCGCTGGTGGCACAAAATACGCGAGGCGTTCAATCTGTTCATAATATCCCTCCTGAGTTTGTTGCTGCTCAATTGGAATCTGTTTTAAGTGATGTGCGTATAGATGCAGCCAAGATTGGTATGCTATCAAATCGCGATAATGTACATGTCGTTGCTGAAGCTTTGAAAAAAACACCTGTTCCCTATGTTGTGCTGGACACCGTGATGGTTGCGAAAAGTGGTGATCCACTTTTATTACCGGATGCTGTAGAGACGTTAAGGTTGCAACTATTGCCGTTAGTTTCATTGATTACCCCCAATTTACCGGAAGCGGCTGCGTTACTGGATGAACCCATGGCACAAACCGAGCAACAAATGCGTGACCAAGGGAAACGGTTATTACAGTTAGGCTGCCAAGGTGTATTAATGAAAGGCGGTCACTTGATTGATACTGAAAGCCCTGATTGGCTGATCACGCCTGAAGGAGAATGGCGTTTCACTTCGCCACGGATTAACACTAAAAATACTCATGGCACAGGGTGTACATTATCGGCGGCATTGGCTGCATTACGACCACGTTATGCTGATTGGCAACAAACAGTCATTGAAGCTAAAGCTTATTTACAGGGCGCCCTTGAACAAGCAGACAGCTTAGAGGTTGGGAGTGGTTTCGGGCCCGTGCACCATTTTTATCGGTGGTGGTAAGGATATTAGGGGCTAGAAAAAAGAAATGGCTAGCTCAAGGGAGATTGAGCCAGCCAAGGAGGTGGTTCCTAGTCTTAATTTATGACTTTCTAGTTCTTCGTTTTCGAGAGTGACTATACGATATAGAATAACCAATTGATGTGATCTGTTGCATAAAATTGGATATTGAGTGCATTTTTTAGTGAGACTGTCAATAACGAGAATGATTCTCAACTAAAATAAAGCACAAAATGAGCGTTTTTTACACAAAAACATAAGAAAAAGCCCACCGTCATCGACCATGGGCTTTTATTCAGAAAACGTGGTGAGTGGATAGCAAGCTGCGCTATCCGAAAATTACGCTTTTTCGACTTGAGCTTGATGAGGATCACGGGTTGTCGTTCCCGCCAAATTACGGATTAACAAACCAAAATTAACATCCACATCTTCAGGAATTGGTAGGTAAACCACATGCCCATTACCTGGCGCAACATCCACGGATTCGCCTTTACGGTTGGTCAATGAATCCAGCGTAAAGACAATATTACCCGCGGGTGTCATGAGCTCTAAGCTATCACCGACGCTAAATTTATTTTTAACATCAACTTCCGCTAAGCCATTCACGCGGTTACCCGTAAATTCACCCACAAATTGCTGAGTATCTGAAACAGAATAGCCATACTCATAAGTTTGGTAAGCATCATGGGTATGTCGGCGTAAGAAACCTTCGGTATAGCCACGGTGTGCTAACCCTTCAAGCGTAGAGAGCAGGCTTGGGTCAAATGGCTTACCTGCAACAGCATCATCAATAGCGCGACGATACACTTGGGCTGTACGTGCACAATAATAGAATGACTTAGTACGACCTTCGATTTTCAGTGAGTGAACACCCATCTTAGTCAGTGTCTCGACGTGCTCAATAGCGCGTAAGTCCTTGGAGTTCATGATATACGTACCATGCTCATCCTCAAAGGCGGTCATGTATTCGCCTGGGCGCATCGCTTCTTCAATCATGTACACTTTATCAGTTGGCGCGCCTTCACCCAGTGTAGGTGCAACATTTTTCACTGGGATAGGCTCATGCATATGCACGATGTTGCCCACGTCGTCTTCTTTACCTTCTTGGACTTTATATTCCCAACGGCATGCATTGGTGCAGGTTCCTTGGTTCGGGTCGCGTTTATTAATATAGCCAGAAAGCAGGCAGCGCCCTGAATATGCCATACACAGTGCACCGTGTACAAAGACTTCAAGCTCAATTTCAGGGACTTGCTGGCGGATCTCTGCAATTTCTTCCAAGGAGAGCTCGCGAGATAAAATGACGCGGGTTAATCCCATTTGTTTCCAGAATTTGACGGAAGCCCAGTTGACGGCGTTTGCTTGAACCGATAAGTGAATATCCATATCTGGGAATGCTTCACGCACCATCATGATAAGTCCTGGGTCGGACATAATGAGTGCATCGGGTCCCATTTCGATCACGGGGGTCAGGTCGCGAATAAACGTTTTTAGCTTGGCGTTATGCGGGGCAATGTTGACGACCACATAGAATTTTTTACCAAGTTCGTGGGCTTCGTTGATCCCTTTAGCGAGATTCTCATGGTTAAATTCGTTATTGCGCACACGTAGGCTGTAGCGAGGTTGACCGGCATATACCGCATCGGCACCGTAAGCAAACGCATAACGCATGTTCTTCAAGGAACCTGCTGGGGATAATAATTCTGGTGTAAACATGTTAGTTCTCAGTCTGATGTCAGGTCAGCACCATGCCGGATGGCATGGTGTAAAAATTCGAGGGTGGGGATTTTAACGCTAAATGCGGGGAATGCCAAATTTCCCTTGTAAAAAATATGGTTATAATTTTGTTACAAGGGAATAGCTGAATTAGATATCGTCCCAGCGATAGCCTAAACCGTAGATAGAGCGAATAAATGTTTTTTCGTTATCTAATGATTCCAGCTTACGGCGTAAATTTTTTACATGGCTATCAATCGTTCTGTCTGTCACCACACGGTGGTCGTCATATAAAATATCCAGTAATTGATCCCGAGAAAAGACGGTACCTGCATTATCGGAGAGAAATTTTAGCAGACGAAACTCCGCGGGTGTCAGTTCCAGTAATTTGTCACCGTAACGAACTTGAAAGGCATTTTCATCGATAATTAATTGGGTTTCATGGTGGTTTGCTGAAGTCGATGAGCGTTGACAGCGGCGCAAAATAGTTTTCACGCGAGCGACAACTTCTCGAGGACTAAATGGCTTACAAACATAATCATCAGCACCAATTTCTAATCCTAACAAACGGTCAATTTCTTCCGTTTTTGCTGTCACCATAATCACGGGGACGTCACTGAATTGACGCAGCTCACGGCAAACCGAAATGCCATCAAGCCCCGGCAGCATTAAATCTAACAAAATGAGGTCGGGGAAATGTTTTTGGACATAAGGGATCACTTCATCTCCGCGCATCAGTAGCGCAGGGACATAGCCAGAGGCTTGTAAATAATCGAACAAGAGCTGTCCCAGCTTGGGTTCATCTTCAACAATCAAAATATGGTAACTATTTGATTCAGAAAAGTTTTTCTCAGGCAAAGTCACTATTCAGTCTCCAAAGTCGCGATGGGAAGTTGAATGGTCACCTTCACGCCGCCTAGTGTGGAAGGCGCCGCAGAGATAGTACCGTTATGCGCTTCGACAATATTATAGCAAATGGCAAGCCCTAAACCTGAGCCGCCACTCGCACGGTTGCGAGATGCTTCAACACGATAAAATCGCTCAAAGAGGTGCTGACATTGTTCAACGCTCAGCCCTGGGGCACTGTCTTCCCATTCAATAATGAGTTGTTGATTTTGTTGCGTTACGCTAACGGCAATCTTACCGTGTGGATCCGTATAACGCAGACTATTTTCCATCAAATTATAGAATAGTTGGTTTATGCGGTCAGGGTCAGCAAAGAGGGGAGAATGGCTAGAAAACTGAGTGTTTAATGTCAGTTGTCTATCTTCCAAGCGCCATTTAGCTTGCCCTAAATTCATCTCAATAATGGGAATAATATCGATGGATTGCATGCGATATACTAAGGAACCGCGATCGGATAAGGAGAGCTGGTGTAGGTCATTGACAAGCTTGATCAGCGTCTGTGTTTCATTGAGTAATGAGTTTATGGTTTCTGGAGTCGCTTGGCGAACACCATCCTGCACGGCTTCAAGTTCACCACGTAAGACGGATAGTGGGGTGCGTAGTTCATGGGAGATATCGGCCATATAATCACGGCGCATCTGCTCATTTTTTTCGAGTGTAGAAGCTAGGTGATTAAAATCCTTGGCGAGCTGTCCCAATTCATCTTGACCAACCTCAGAAACCCGCGCACTGAAATCGCCTTTTGCTAATTGGTGAGTGCCTTCCAATAACCGTTTGATGGGCTTTAAGAATCCGCGAGCCAAAAAGAGGGTAACTAACAGTGCAACAAATAGCGATAATCCTGCAATTAGCCAGCTAATATGCATCTGTTGAGTATCGAAACGCTGGTCTAACTGATTACTGATGCCACTTTCATAGCTGGCAATCAGCCAGCCTACCGTTGTCCCTTGGCTAGTTTTTACGGGAACTCGGATCACTTGCTCTGGAGGCCGTTCTCGCCCCCAAATAAGGTTATCTTTAGCATCAAAAACCCAAAACATCCCGCGCATACGCTTATGTCCATGCCCTGGACCTGGACCTGGACCTGGACTCTGATGTTGGTTATCAACATTGCGTAAAATACGGAAAAACATGCGCTCATCACTCGCAAGAAATCGCCAACTTCCCTCTTCCTCATATTGTTCAGCGAGTGCGGAGGAAAGTAGCTCAGCACGTTGCTGGTCGTTCTCTTTGATATAGTCAATAAAGCCGTGCTGAAACCCCATACGCACCCCTTGGTGCATTATGACAACCAGCAGCAAACAGGTGGCAAAAATCGCGATGAACAAACGGGTACTAAGGCTGGTAAGTTTAAGCTTCATGGGTTTTCTCCTGCACAGAATGCGCTGAACGTGAGAAACGCTGTCTTAGGCTATCAAAACTGAGGTACACCACGGGGGTTGTAAATAGGGTCAATAGCTGGCTCATGATTAGCCCGCCCACGATGGCGATCCCCAAGGGCTGACGTAGTTCTGCGCCGTCACCGGTGCCTAACATCAAGGGGAGTGCACCAAAAATCGCTGCAAGCGTGGTCATGACGATAGGGCGAAAACGCAATAGGCTAGCGCGTAAGATGGCTTCGCGAGCGGATAAGTGGGCGTTACGTTGTGCTTGGAGCGCGAAGTCCACCATGATAATGGCATTTTTCATGACAATCCCAATGAGTAACATAATCCCAATTAAAGCAATCAAGCTAAATGGCGTATCAAACAATTCAAGGGCTAATAATGCCCCCACGCCTGCGGAAGGCAGGGTGGAAAGAATCGTAAGCGGGTGAATATAGCTTTCATACAAAATACCCAATACCAAATAGACGGTGACAATTGCTGCTAAAATTAAAAATAACTGTGATTTTAACGTTTCTTGGAATACCTGAGCGGTTCCGGCAAAAGTGCCTCGTACGGTAGAGGGGACACCCAGTGATGTCATGGTTTTTTCTACGGCATCAATTGCATCATTTAAGGTATAGCCATCCGCTACGTTAAACGAGATGGTGGACGCGGCAGATAATCCTTGGTGATTCACACTCAGCGGCGCATTGGCGGGTTGCCAGCGTGCAAAATAGGAAAGGGGAATGGCGTCTCCCTGTTTGTTGACCACAAACATTTTATCCAGTGAGCTCACGTCTTGTGTATATTCGGGTGCCACTTCCATCACCACTTTATATTGGTTCATCGCTTCATAGATAGTGGAGATCTGTCGCTGACCAAAGGCATTGTTGAGCAGATTGTTCGCATCACGCACATCTATCCCCAGTTGTGCCATCAAATCGCGGTCATAGGTTAATGCCATCTCCGCGCCTTTATCTTCTTTATCGGAGTTCACATCGGTTAACTGAGGTAAATCCCCTAGAGCTCGGCGAATAGCGGGCTCCCATGAACGTAATGCATCCAGCTCATCGGCTAACAGGGTAAATTGATAGCTAGCTTCGGATTGACGTCCTCCCACGCGGATATCTTGCACGGGCATCATAAATAAGTTGGCACCGGGTTCTTTCGCCAGTTTCATGCGCAAGCGGTTAATCACGCTGTTAGCACTCTCTTTGCGCTCATCCAGTGGCTTTAAGGAGATAAACATAGAGCCACTGTTGACGCGGCTGCCGCCCGTAAATCCAGTGACGCTATCCACGGCAGGATCCGCTTTTACTTGCTGCATAAAGCTCGTCATTTTTTGCTTCATTGACTGGAATGAGATGCTTTGGTCTGCACGGACAAAACCCAGTAACCGCCCAGTATCTTGTTCTGGGAAAAAGGCTTTAGGAATTGAAATATACAGATAAACATTTAAACCAATAGCTGCAATTAATACGGCTAATACACTGCGTCGATGAGAAAGTACCCAATTTAACGTGACGCCGTAACTTTCTTGTAGCCGAATAAGCACTCGACCAAAGCCTTGGCGCTTAGCATTAACTTTATCATCTCTCTTTTTCAGTAAATGTGCACACATCATCGGGGTTAATGTGAGGGAAATGATCAATGAAATCCCAATAGCGGTCGAGAGTGTGATGGCGAATTCCCGGAATAAGCGCCCGACTAGCCCGTCCATCAGGAGTAAAGGAATAAACACGGCGACTAAAGAAATACTCATGGAGACAACGGTAAAACCCACTTCAGAAACCCCTTTAATGGCGGCAATAAAGGGCTTGCGACCATTTTCGATATGCCGTGAAATGTTCTCCAAGACCACAATGGCATCGTCCACCACAAAGCCGGTTGCAACGGTCAGCGCCATGAGTGATAGGTTATTGAGGCTAAATCCGCATAAATACATTGCAGTAAATGTGCCTATTAGCGAAACAGGCACGGCAATAGCCGGAATAAGCGTGGCACGACCAGAGCGTAAAAAGAGCAGCACGACGAGAATAACAAGCGCGATCGCAATCATTAATGCCCTTTCTACTTCCGCAAGGGAGGCTTTAATGGTCGGTGTTCTATCTTGTGCGACTTGAAGATCGATGGCGGCAGGGATCATGTCCTTAAATTCAGGTATTTCTTCACGAATGCGTTTTACAGTCTCAATGATATTGGCACCCGCTTCTCGACGAATAATAATGAGGATCGCAGGTTCACCACTGGACATTCCCGCAGCTCGTACGTTCTGTACCGAATCTTTTACCGTTGCCACATCACTGAGTTTAACGGCATTACCGTTACTGTAATGGACAATAATCGGGCGATAATCTGCTGCTTTTTTCAGTTCATCATTGGTCTGAACTTGGTATCGGTTATCTGGGTTATTGATATAACCTTGGGGTTGACGCACATTGGCGCTACTGATTGCAGAGCGGACTGCATCCAGAGAAACCCCTTGATTGAATAATGCCGTGGGGTTGAGTTCCACTCGTACTGCGGGCAGGGAGCCACCACCCACAGTCACTTCACTGACACCTTCAATTTGTGCAATACGTTGTGCTAAGCGTGTCGATGCCACATCGTACATTTCCCCAGTGCTTAGGGTATTTGATGTGAGCGTTAAAATCATAATGGGGGCATCAGACGGGTTCGATTTATAGTAACGCGGGCGGCTTGGCATGCCGCTAGGTAATAGGTTTTGCGCTGCATTCAATGCAGCTTGTACTTCACGGGCGGCATTATTGATATCTTTTGTGAGATCGAACTCTAAGGTGATAGTGGTACTCCCTAACGAGCTGCTGGATGTCATCTCATTTAAGCCTGCGATACTGCCGAGTGAACGCTCAAGTGGGGTCGCAATCGAGGATGCCATTGTTTCTGGTGATGCACCGGGAAGTGACGCTGACACTCTTATTACTGGGTAGTCGACCTGTGGCAGGGGCGCCACAGGTAAAAATAGAAAGCTCAATGCACCGCATAAGGTAATGGCAACACTGATTAAGGTGGTTGCCACCGGACGGCTGATGAATAAAGCAAAGAAGCGTTTCATTAAGACTCCTGTGCCTTGCGCTCACGACGATTAAAGCGATGGGCTAAGCGGTCAAACATCAGGTAGATCACTGGGGTGGTGAAGAGCGTCAAAATTTGGCTCATGATCAGTCCACCGACCATACAGACTCCCAACGGTTGGCGTAATTCCGCACCCACACCCGTGCTTAACATCAGCGGTAATGCACCTAATAAGGCAGCCATCGTGGTCATCAGGATTGGACGAAAACGCAGTAAACAGGCCTGATAAATCGCATCATATGGGGATAAACCTTGTTCACGCTCAGCAGCAAGCGCAAAGTCAATCATCATAATGGCGTTCTTTTTCACAATTCCGATCAGCAATATAATACCGATGATGGCTATTACATCTAGCTCATTTCCTGCCATCATTAAGGCAAGTAGCGCCCCGACCCCAGCGGTTGGCAGAGTGGATAATATAGTGATTGGATGAATAAAGCTTTCATACAGAATGCCCAACACGATATACATGGCGATGATCGCGGCAAAAATAAGCCAAACTGTGCTACTCAATGCCGCTTCAAAGGCGAGTGTTGCCCCTTGGAATTGCGTGGTGATGGATTTTGGCATGGCAATGTTTTTTTCTGCCAGCTTAACCGCGTTAACTGCGGACTCTAATGAAGAGCCCTCTGCGACATCGAAAGAAAACGTGACGGAAGGGAACTGATCAAGGTGATTGATGGCGAGAGGGCCATAACCTTCTTGAATATTCACTAAGGTGTTGAGCGGCACCATGGCGCCATCCGTCCCTTTCAGGCGAATATCATTCAGTGCATCCATTCCATCACGGGTTTGGGTGTTATGCTCTAAAATAACGCGATACTGGTTCGCTTGGGTATAGATAGTCGAGATCATGCGCTGGCCAAAGGCGTTATACAGGGCATTATCGATATTTGACATCGTAATGCCAAAACGACTTGCGGTATCCCGATCCACATTCACATAGGCGACTAACCCTTTGTCTTGCCAGTCACTACTGACATCCACAAGTTCGGGTTGTTGGTTAAGGGCGTCAATTAACTTTGGTACCCAAGTACTGAGCTCATCGAGGGAGCCGGCTTGCAGTGTAAACTGATACGGGGTACGAGAAACTTGTGTATCAATGGTTAAATCTTGTGAAGGTTGTAGATAGAGGTTTACTCCTGCAACATTGCTAGTGGCTTGCTGTAGGCGGGGAATAATGGTGGGTACTCGGTCATCACGTTGATCAAGGGGCTTCAATGTGATTTGAATACGGGCATTATTTAGCGTGGCATTATTGCCATCGATTCCCACATAGGTGGTGACGTTTTCAACGGCAGGGTCGGACAGAATAATTCCCGCCACTTCTTGCTGTTTTTTCGACATAGCCGCAAATGAAATGGATTGGCGACTCTCAATAGTGCCCTGAATAATACCGCTATCTTGCAGTGGGAAGAAACCTTTCGGGATCCACATATACAGCAGCACAGTCAGCACCAAGGTTCCTAGTGCGACACACAGTGTTAGCCATTGGTGGTTAAGAACGCGTTTTAACCATACTCCATAGCCCGCAATCATCCATTCAAAAAAGTGCTCGCAGGCGATTTCAAAACGGTTATGTTTATGCTGGGATTCTGGCTTGAGTAAGCGAGCACACATCATTGGGGTGAGTGTGAGGGATACCACGGCAGAGATCAAAATCGCCACCGCCAAGGTGATCGCAAATTCACGGAATAGACGCCCGACAATGTCTCCCATAAACAGCAGTGGGATCAGCACGGCAACCAATGAAAACGTCAGCGAAATAATGGTGAAGCCGATTTCTCCAGCGCCTTTTAATGCCGCAACGACAGGCTTATCGCCTTGTTCAAGATAACGGGAGATATTTTCAATCACCACGATGGCATCATCGACGACGAATCCCGTTGCGATGGTGAGTGCCATTAACGTCAGGTTATTGACAGAGAAACCACAGAAATACATCACCGCAAAGGTGCCGACGAGGGATAGCGGTACGGCAATACCGGGGATCAATGTCGCGATACCATTGCGCAGGAACAGGTAAATCACCATGACTACAAGGGCGATGGCAAGCATCAATTCAAATTGAACATCATTCACGGAGGCGCGTATCGTACTGGTGCGGTCCGTTAAAATATCCACGTTGACGGAGGCTGGCAGACTTTCAATGAGCTCAGGCAGTAAGGCACGAATGGTGTCTGTCGTGCTAATGACGTTAGCGCCGGGCTGGCGCTGAACATTGATGACAATCGCTTGCTGGCTATTTGCCCATGCACCGAGGTAAGCGTTTTCTGCTCCTTGTTCGATAGTTGCAATATCACCAAGACGTACCGGCGCGCCATTTTGGAATGCCACAATCAGCTTGCGGTAATCATCAAGCGACTTCATTTGGTCATTGGCAGATAAAGTTACCGCACGAGTTGGACCATCAAAGCTCCCTTTTGCGGAGTTGACGTTAGCGTTATTAATCGCGGTACGAATCGTTTCGCTATCTAGCCCTTTAGCCGCCATGGCTTGGGGATTAAGATTCACGCGGACAGCAGGGCGCTGCCCACCGGCTAAGGTAACCAAACCGACACCCGTTACTTGAGATATTTTCTGCGCAACGCGAGTTTCAATAATATCTTGTACTTGAGTCAGCGGCATGGCATCGGAGGTGACGGCTAACGTTAAGACAGGGGGATCCGCAGGATTCACTTTATTGTAAATCGGTGGATACGGTAAATCAGAGGGTAATAAGCTGGTGGCAGAGTTAATTGCCGCTTGGACTTCTTGCTCTGCAACATCTAAAGGGAGCGAGAGCTGGAACATGAGCGTGATCACCGACGCGCCACCAGAGCTGCGTGATGACATTTGCTGTAAGCCAGACATTTGACCAAATTGTGTTTCCAACGGAGCGGTGATCGCCGATGTCATGACGTCAGGGCTGGCCCCCGGATACAGAGTGACGACTTGGATTGTTGGATAGTCAACTTCGGGCAATGCAGAAACAGGTAAAAAACGGTAGCCGATGATCCCTGCCAGTAAGATTGCCACCATAAATAATGTGGTCGCCACTGGACGCAGAATAAAGAGGCGAGACGGACCTCCGCCTTTAAGGGATTCAGGCTGCATTAGGCTTTCTCCGCACTATTGCGAGGTTTTCTCTCTACGGAAGCGGACTTTTTCTCGATGGATGACGCATTAACAACCTCCACCTTCGCGCCATCCGTGAGCTTATCAACCCCATCGGTGATGACTTTGGTATTGGCGGATAACCCACTTTCAATGACCACTTGCTGACTGTCTTGAATACCTACGGTGACAAGATGCTTCGCGACGGTACCTTCATCATTCAGAACCCAAACGTAGTGCCCTTCATTCCCCATTTGCAGGGCGGCGGTTGGGATAACGACTGCATTTTGTAACGTTTCTACTTGCATTTTGACGTTGACAAATTGGTTCGGAAACAGCTTTTGCTCTTCGTTGGTAAAGCGTGCTTTAATTTTGAGTGTGCCTGTTGCGGGGTCAATTTGGTTGTCGGTACTCAGTAATTCCCCTTGGGCAATCATAGCAATATTGTTGCGATCCCACGCTTCAATCAGCACTTTTTTACCCGCAGCTTGTGCTTGCTGTATGGCGGGAATATCGCCTTCAGGCAAGGCGAATAGAACGTCGGCAGGTTGTGTTTGGGTGATCACGACAATAGGGGTGGAAGTACCCGAAGAGATAAAGTTACCAACATCAACCTGTTTTAAACCCACCCGTCCAGCAATAGGGGCAGTGATTTTGCTGTAAGTCAGCTGCAGTTTGGCATTGTCGACGGCAGCTTGGTCAACTTTAATACTGCCTTCTGCCTGTAAAACCGTGGCACGTTGATTATCCAGCTCTTGTTGCGAAATGACTTTAGTACCTGCGAGTTTTTGGTAGCGAGTGAGATCTAAACGGGCATTGGCTAAGGCGGCTTTATCTTTTGCCAACTGACCTTCTGCTTGAGCGAGTTGAACCTCGAAAGGGCGAGGGTCAATTTGTGCTAATAAATCACCGGCTTTAACGGATTGGCCTTCAGTGAAGTAGATGTGCATTAACTGACCTTCAACGCGGCTGGTCACCGTCACCATGTTGGCGGCTTGCACGGTTCCTAAACCGGATAAGAAACGCGGAACGACTTTTTCTTGTGCCGTAGCAAACTGCACTGGGGCTAAGGGACGAGACGGTCTTCCACCTGCTTTTTTCGCTTGTCCACTCGGTGTTGCACTCGCTGTTGTTGGTACTTCATTTTGATTATTTTTATGGTAGACATACCACGTTGTACCAGCTACTGCGATTATCGCAACAAACAGGGCAGATCGAGTCCAAATTGTACGGCGTTTCTGTGTCGTCATGGTGGGTCATTCGCTTAACTCAAAAGAGTGGGTAAAATCCGTCAGGCTATAGGCTAAAAAACTAACGAAAAAGAGTTAGTTAGACATAATAATAGTTTAACTTGATAGGTACAAAGAAAAATGGAGGAATTATGAATAAGTGTCAATTTATGTACGTCCTGAGTATGCGTATATCTACTTGCCGTGACGTACCTATTTAATCAGCGTTAGTGCTAAATAAGTTTAGGACATAATACAATATAAACAAAAATCATTCTTCACCTAATAATTCAATGAATTACCTGAGCTAAATTTGATTAAGAAATGAGTTGATCAAGCGTATATAAATAAAAAATTAGCGCAGTTAGCGTCGGGATTATAAAGTGAATTGACTCACAGCAGAAAGAGTCAATAATCGTAGCTAATAAGTAATTACATTAAAAGGAATTTAATAGATGAACTTATCGAATACCACGGATTTATTTGAGCGGGTCTCTGAATCTGCATTGTCTGAGCCTTGTCTTAGCCCAAAATTTGAACAAGAAATAACGCTCGAGATGAAGATCAAAAAATTGGTTGATGAGGTACAACCTTTTGACCCGCTAATCAAAGGTTATTTCGAAGCTCCACAATCTAAGTTTGCATTGTCTGAGCCTTGTCTTGGCCCAGACATTGAACAAGAAATAACGCTCGAGATGAAGGTGAAACAATTGGTTGATGAGGCACAATCTTTTGATCCGCTAGTCACAGATTGTTTCGGGTCATCACAAGCTGAAATGGTCGCTTCTGCTTTAGGCAGTTTTCCTCAGGCAGATATTATGACCTCAAATACTGTTGGGAATATTAATATCAAATATGGCTATGGCATGCCAATTGTGGGACACCATCCAATTATTTAGATAAAAACTGTACTCAGTACACTATGTGATTATTAATAATAAAAGCCACCATTAAGGTGGCTTTTATTGGTTTAGACTAATCGATAACTATTGAATTGTACTGGTATTTAAAACCGGTGCTTTCTCATTTTGCTGTGTTTCATTTGCACTCCAACCTTTCCATGACAGTGGAATAAAGGCTACCGCTATGGCTAATAATGAAACGCCTACTACATAGTATGCTGGTGCCATGTGAGATTGTTGTAACCATGCACCCGTTAAGATTGGGGTTAATCCACCAAATACGGCATAAGCCAAGTTATAGGCGAATGATAAGCCGGAGAAACGAATTTCTGGTGGGAACGCACGAGTACTGATAATTGGCGTTGTTGCAATTGCACCCACAAAGAAGCCCATTAATGCATAGTTAAACGTTAAGGTACTCGCAGAAATATCGGATGATAAAGTCGAGTAGAAATAGAGAGCTGTGACCGCTAATCCACCCCAAGATAACGTCATTGAAGTACGCGTTCCTGCTTTATCCCCTAACCAACCCCAGAAAATGCAGCCTAAAGTTAACGTTAATGTTGCCGCACAGTTGGCTTGCAAAGCCATGTTACGGTCAATGCCATAAATACCTTTTAACACCACGTCAGGCGTCATCAAGATGGTGACAACGATAGCGGTAGACAGTGACCACGTCAGTGCAGCGGTGATCATGCAAGCTTGTTTATGGGATTTAACCACGGTTTTTACTGGCAATTCTTTGGTTAACGCTTTTTTAGCCGCCATCTCTTTGAAAATGGGCGTTTCTTGTAAGAAACGACGCAGATACACAGAGATAAAACCAAAAATACCGCCTAAAATAAATGGAATACGCCAAGCAAAATCATGCACTTCTTGAGTGGTATAAGAGCGTTCAATGATAATGGCAACGATAGATCCCAGTAAAATCCCACCGGTGATCCCGGAAGTTAACGTGCCAACACCTAATCCATAACGTTGTTTTGGGGTATGTTCGGCAATGAACACCCACGCACCCGGCATTTCACCACCGATAGCCGCACCTTGCATGATGCGCATTAATAACAGTAACAGTGGTGCAGCGGCACCAATGGTTTCAAATGTAGGCAAGAAACCAATAATAAATGTTGGGAAGGCCATTAAGAAAATACTTAAAGTAAACATTTTCTTACGACCGATTTTGTCGCCAAAGTGAGCCATGATAATACCGCCCAATGGGCGAGCAAGGTAACCCGCAGCAAACAGACCCAGTGTCGCCATTAGTGCGAGAAATTCATTATCACCCGGAAAAAAGAGTTGGGAAATAATCTTCGCGTAAAAGACGAAAATAACGAAATCATAAAATTCTAATGTGCCACCTAATGAGGATAAGCCCAATGTTTTATAATCTTCTTTGCCCAACGGTCTAGCCGCGGGCTGGCTGGTTGTTTGCGATGTCATAATTCTGTCCTTCTAAATACACAACATTTCAATATTAGCGCGATGGGGTTATTTGTAATAATAGGTACGTTAAATAGCGAAGTAATTAATATTATTTAGCAAAGGATAAGAGAGATAAAACGAGGGAAAATAAACCTAGGTAATACTCTGTATCTCTAACGTGCCTTCATTTATAGCAGAAAGTTTCATATTCTGTAAACTGCCACCCTTAAAACAAGCATAAGATTCTATTTAGTTTTTAAAGGTTGAATATGTATTCCGAATGATAATCAAATGTCACGATATGATATTAATAAAATAATAATTACAGACGATTGTATATTTGAAGCGGAAAAATAAGGGCAAAAAAAGCAATAAATAAAAGAACAGGGATCTATTTGGTAAGAAATTAATTAATATTAATAAATCTTATCAGTAAAAGAATATAATTATTTAACAGGGGATAAGGCTATTTATATAAATAATACACGTCTGTTTGAGTTGTTTCAGATTCGTGTTTTGGTATATATGAGAGGTTTTTAGAAAAAAAATGGGTTTTTATAAACCCGCATACTTTTCACAAGGGGAAGTATGCGGGCTAGGTTATCAGACTAAGAACAGGGTGGCTAAACCTAAGAAAATAAAGAAACCACCGGTATCAGTAATTGCAGTGATCATGACGCTAGAGCCGATAGCAGGGTCTTTACCCATCTTAATCATAATCAACGGGATAAGAACGCCCATGATAGCAGCCATGAGCAGGTTCAGTATCATCGCAAGCGTCATGACGGCACCCATGGCGAGATCGCCGTAGAGTAAGTAGGTGACAACACCCATGATCCCCCCCCAGACAATACCGTTAATCAAGGCAACGCCAAGCTCTCGAAGCATTAGGAAAGAGAAGCTACCGTTTTGGATTTGGTGTAAGGCAATTGCCCGCACAATCATGGTAATAGTCTGGTTCCCGGTGTTACCACCGATACCTGCCACGATTGGCATCAAAGTGGCTAGGGCAACGAGCTGTGAAATAGTATCTTCAAATACGCCGATCACACGAGAAGCGACGAAAGCGGTACAGAGGTTAATGGCTAACCAAGTCCAACGTGTTTTAACCGCTTGACCCACAGGGGCGAATACGTCTTCTTCAGGACTCAACCCCCCCATACGGCGAATGCTGTTGTCATTTTCTTCGCTAATATTATCAACGATATCTTCAACCGTGAGTCGCCCCATAAGTAACCCATTACTGTCGACGACGGCAGCGGAAATTAAGTCGTAACGTTCGAACGCGCTTGCGGCGTCTTCACCTTTTTCATCGGGCAAAAAGGTGACGGTATCCGTTTTCATGACATCAGCAACAATACGTTCTGGTGCTTGAATCAAAATGGTGGTTAGAGGCAATTCACCTTGTAGGTAATTGTCTTTGTCGACAACGAAAATTTTATCTGTCGCTTCAGGTATTTTTCCACGTTGACGGAGATAGCGTTGTACTGTTTTTAGTGTGACATTGGAACGGACGGTGACGAATTCGAAATCCATCATCTGCCCAACGCTGTCTTTAGCATATTGCAGAACTTCGCGAATACGGCTTCGTAAGCTTGGATCTAAATAGGTCAGTAGGCGGCGCATGGTATCGCGCGGCAAATGTTCGGCGATATAAGCTTGTTCATCGACATGTAAACCCGCTACTGCTCGCAGCAGCTCTCGGTCTGACATATCTTTAATTAGGCTATCCCAGACTGACACCGACGCTTCAACTAACACTTCACCACGTTCGTTATTGTCAACTAAGCGCCATAGAGCGAGACGCTCATCGTAAGGCAGCATCTCAAGAATATCGGCGATATCAGCGGTGTGGAGATCAATGAGCAGTTCTTTGACAGCACTAATTTTTTCACTAAATGCTTTATCATCCATACTGACGTGTTGGTCTTTCTCGATAAGAGCATGGACAAACTCTTCGTCTTCCATGAATAACGTCAGTATTTGCTGGCGGATATACGCCAGTCTTTGTGAATGCGGATTGATTATTGTTGCCGCATCAGTTGAAAAAGCAGTTTGTGACATGTTAATCCTTAAACCATTCGGCGCCGAAGCGCTTTAAATTAATTCGCCTGCGAGGTGACGAAACATCTACCCAGTATTGTCGCTGATCCCGAAAAAATATCAAATCGGTTCATATTTCGAATAAGAAGAACAAAACAATACTGACCGCAAATCGCTATTTATTTGTTTCTATTTTTCTTAGTGGTAAAACGTTATGGCTCATTTTCTGCGCAAATAGTGAGTTTCCAGCCCGGAACCTCTTCCCAATAGGCACTTTCTTTTTCAAGATCAAGCAACATTAACGCGTTGTGTGCGAGATACTGTGCGGGTAAAAAAAGTGTCCAATGTCCATCGTCAGTTTCAATGCGCATAGACGATGGGGTTGTCGTTGATTGGCGCTGATTATTCAATAGGATGGATAAGCGCAAAATCTGAATCAACGGCATAAATTGTTTGCGTTTAAACAGGTTAAACTTTGGAATTTCATCGTACTTGATAGCGCGGCGATGGTTGCGTACTAATGTGGATAATAGCAACTGTTGTTCTTGGCTAAATCCCGGTAAATTGGTGTTTTGTAAGATATACGCGGAGTGGCGGTGCATCCCACTATGGTTAATGCTTAATCCCACCTCATGCAGCATAACCGCCCAAATTAAAATAGATTCTAATTGCGGGTTGGCTTGTTTGGGGTTCTGCTGGCGCCACTGATAATACAGCTCTTCCATGGTTTTCAAAACCCGTCGGGCTTGTTCTCGATCAATATTATAGTGCTCAGCAAGGCTTAGTGCAGTACGCTGCCGAATATCTTGGTGCCGAAAGCGACCCTCCATTTCATAGAGTACACCTTCACGTAAGGCACCATCAGAAAGACGTAATTCCTTGATTTCTAAAGAATCAAAAACAGCAATTAAAATGGCTAAGCCGGGTACAAATACTTGTTTTCTATCAGAAGAAAGACCTGGGATCTCTAATGAACGGAACGTTTTGTACTTCAGAGCCATCTGTTTGATTTTTTCGAGGCGCTCACGGGTAATGATACCGTCACGCTCCCCCATTTCCATAATGACCGCATGGGCAGCTTTGATTGTACCGGATGCCCCCATTGCCACGTCCCAAACCTGTTTCTTAAATAGTGTCGCGGTACTTTCAAGTTTTAAGCAGGCGGCTAAATAAGCGCGATTGAAATTTTCGGGTGAAATGGTTTCGTTTGGAAAATACTGGCGCGCAAAACTAACGCAGCCCATGCGACGGCTTTCAATTAAAATCGGCTCAAACTTTTCGCCGATCACTAGCTCCGTTGAACCACCGCCAATATCGATGACTAATTTGCGACCTTTTTCTGGTTGGGTGTGTTCAACGCCCATGAAAATCAGGCGCGCTTCTTCTTGCCCTGAAATGATCTCAATAGGATAAGGCATGATAGCTTTGGCGCGGCGTAAAAATTCTTCAACGTTGGTGGCGACCCGTAGTGAATGGGTGCCGACAATGCAGACGTTCTCTGGCGTAAAACCTTGTAAACGCTCGGCAAATAACGATAGGCACGCCAGCCCTCGCTCCATGGCTTCTTCACTGAGTTCATTAGTATCACTCAGTCCATCCGCGAGGTGAACGCGTTTTTTTAAGCGGGTTAAAACTTGTAATGCCCCATTGACGATACGCGCAATAACCATGTGAAAGCTGTTTGAACCCAAGTCAATCGCCGCAATTTCTTGCGGTCTTGGCGTAGATGAATTAGCAATTGGCATAGTATCAAGCTCTTGTTTCAGGCATTTCGAGTGCTTTTAAAAATTCGTAGACAGCTAATTGAGCGCGAATTTTGCGCTTATTGCCGCGAGGAACATAATGATTACTGAGTTCTTTGTCAACAAAACGGGCTTTGACGGTATCGCTGAACTGTAATTCGAGGATGTCTAAGACTAACTGTTTCAGGCGCGGGTCCACTAAACGGACGGCGACCTCGATACGGTAGTCAATGTTGCGTGTCATCCAATCTGCTGAGGAGATAAACACTTTTTCATCGCCTGCGTTGGTAAAGACATAGACGCGGTCGTGCTCTAAGAAACGATCGACCACACTGGTGACTTGGATGTTTTCGCTATAGCCTTGTTGCCCTGAAACGAGGGAGCACATACCCCGAACTAGCAAGCGAATTTTCACGCCGGCATTAGAGGCATCGTACAGTTTGTCGGTCAGTTCTTTATCCACCAGATTGTTGATTTTTAGTGTAATGCCGCTAGGTAAACCCGCGTGTGCATTGGCAATCTCTTGGTCGATTAATTCGGTAATCTTGGTTCGAGTATTCTGTGGAGAGACCATCAAATTATCGAAAGTCACCGGACGATACGGGTTTTCAATAAAACTAAACACGCGGCGCACTTCATTGGTGATTTGCTCATTGCAGGTGAGTAATGAGTAGTCGGTGTAGAGGCGAGCCGTTTTTTCGTTAAAGTTACCAGTACCGATATGGGCATAACGAACAATTTGCCCTTCTTCCATGCGGGAGATAATAAATAGCTTAGCGTGAATTTTCAGTCCCGGCGCGGAGAAAATAACATGGACACCCGCTTCAGTGAGGCGTTTTGCCCAGTGAATATTGGCAGCTTCATCAAAACGTGCTTGCAGCTCCACGACCACGGTCACTTTTTTACCATTGTGGGCTGCGTGGATCACGGAGTCGATAATGCGAGAGTCTTTTGCGACACGGTAAATATTGATTTTGATGGATAACACATTCGGGTCAAACGATGCTTGGCGCAACAGTTCTAATGTATGCTCGAACGTGTAATACGGGTAGTAGAGCAACACATCGCGCTCGCGAATGGCATCAAATCCGTTACGGAAATTATCAAACCAGCGATGGCGAAGGCGGGGTAATGGTTTGTTGAGAAGGTTTTTATTTCCTTCATTTGGGAAGTTAATAAAATCCTTAAAATTATGGTAACGACCACCAGCAATCACCGAGTCATCACTCGATAATCCCAATTTTTCTCGTAACAAGGCGACCATTTCATCGGGCATATCACGTTGATACACAAAGCGAACCGGTTCTGCAGTTAAGCGCTGCTTCAAGGTCGATGACATGATTTCCAGCAGACTGGATTCCATTTCCGTGGCGATATCATATTCCGCATCGCGGGTCATTTTCATGGAATAGGCGTTGAGTTTATCGTAATCAAAAAAGCCTTTGAAAATTTCATCAAGGGTATAACGCAGGATATTATCAATGAGGATCATTGATTTACGGCGCTTCGGCATTTCTGGTGGAAGATTCACAAAGCGCGGAACTTTATCAGAAGGAATTTCTAATAAGGCATATTGCACTTCAGTCCCATTAATAATTTCAACGGCGAGGTACGTGTAATCGTCTTTGAGAAACTCGACCAAGTTAGTATCACGATTGATTAAAATTGGTGTGATATGTTGACGTAGATTCTGCCGAAAGTATTGGCGTAACCAGATTTGCTGACGAGGCGAAATTTGACGTTCGTTAATTAAGAAAATTTGGTTGCGCGCCATTTCAAGCAGCAGCTCATTGTAAAGCACGTCAAACTCTTGCTCTTGCTTAGCAACTTTGGACTGAATACGTTTGAGAAGATGGCGTGCGCCACTGGCTGAGCCGCGTTCTTCATTGATCAAAATACGGCGCTTAACATCTGCAAAACGAACTTTATAGAATTCATCTAAGTTATTGGAGTAAATGCCCAAAAAACGCATTCGTTCAATCAAAGGGTTACGCTTATCTGCGGCCTCTTGGAGAACTCGTTCGTTAAAAGAGAGCCAGCTGAGCTCTTTTTCATGATAGAGACGTTCTTGGGACATTGTTGCTCCGTATTCGACTGGTTAATGCTGATAAAAACTAATTATCACCGTTGACTTCTATCGCAGCGCTGTGATGGCAGCTTACGCGTTTTCAGACTGCTGTTTCATGGCGAAATATTGGTGCTGGAACACACACATACGGATTGCGGTGTGGTAGCGACCATTCACGAAAAACTCATCAATAAGCTCGCCTTCTGTGTGGAAACCAAGTTTATTATAAATATGGATAGCTTTGACATTTTCTTTATCTACAATCAGATAAAGTTTGTATAAATTTAGCACTGAAAAGGCGTAGTCCATTGCCAGTTTTGCCGCGCGACTTGCATACCCTTTGCCTTGGTGGCGGGGTGCAATGATAATCTGGAATTCAGAACGACGGTGAACATAATCAATTTCAACCAACTCGACTAAACCCACTTTTTCACTGTCATATTCGACAATAAAGCGGCGCTCGGATTGGTCATGAATATGTTTATCGTAAAGATCACTGAGTTCAACGAATGCCTCATAAGGCTCTTCGAACCAATAACGCATAATGTTGGCATTATTGTCCAGCTGGTGGATGAACGCTAAGTCTTCACGCTCAAGTGGGCGCAACTTAAACAGATGAGCTTGCCCGGTCGTCATAAAACACCTCGATTGTTGTTAATTATAAAACTATTTATGGCGAAAGTATCAATTAGAAAATTAATTACTTAGCGCTGTTATAAGGATACCACTTATTTACAATAAAATAATGACAGAAAGCAGGGGGCGGGAGAGTTTGTCGAAGATTAGTTCGTTTAAGTGAAAATGGTTAGTAGTAGGTTGGTGATCGGGTGAAGACACAATACAGGGCAGAGATTATCTCCACCCAAAAATTGTACTCGCTTGGATTTGAATCTGGATGGCGGTGATGAACATCTAGTTTGGTGGGCTGCTTTGTGCCAAAAGCAGACTTTAAGTTGTCCAAGAACAGCTCTCATATCTTGGCCTATTTATGTCGACCACCACTTCAGTGCCTGCAGGATTTAAGGGGGACAACGAGCCTGCATGTGGACACAGGTATATCGGTGAGTTAATATCTTTAAGAGGTATCATTTGACAGTATCTTGAGGGACTTAGAGTGCGGGTTAAATCGATTAAGCTTACCAATTTCAAGAAATTCAAAGATGAACATTTTGAATTCAACGATGACGTAAATATCTTTGTAGGTGATAACAACGCCGGTAAAAGTACTATTCTGGAAGCCCTGGAAATCGTACTGAATTACAGCTATCGGGGCCGCCCCTTCAACAGCGAGTTTACGCCAGACATTTTTAATAAGGATGCAGTGCAGCTTTTTTTGGCTTCTGATAAATCGGCCATGCACTTGCCTGTCTTGGCAATAGAGGCATTCATTGAGGGAGTGCCTGAATACCGGGGTACAAATAATTTCCTTAAAGCCGATGCTCAAGGTATCACGGTGCTGGTGCGCTTTGATGACACGCTCAAGGACGTTTACGCCGACCACTTACTGACAAACCCGCACATTACGAGTATCCCGATCGAATTCTACAAGCTGGAATGGCTGGATTTCGGGTGGAATCCTGTTAAAGCCGTAGCGAAAAAATTCAGGGCGTTATACATCGACCCAACTCGTATCCACCCCACTCTGGGTAAGAATCAGTACATCTCTACCATACTTAATACCGCTTTAAAGAAAGAGGAACTGGTTAAGCTGACCCTCAATTATCGTGAGAATCAGCAGGTTTTTAACAACTCAGGTGAGGTCAGGACAGTCAACACCGGTCTGGATACGGACCACTTGATCACAGAAAAAAAGCTGTCCATTGCCGCAAGCACTTTACCAGCGGGATCTATTCAGACCAGCCTTCAACTTGAAGTAGATGATGTCCCTTTCCAGTTCATTGGCAAGGGTGAGCAGAGTAATGTGCAGATCAAGCTCGCGATTCAGAACAAATCTAAGGATATCGATTTGGTGATGATGGAGGAGCCCGAAAATCACCTTTCTCACACTAACCTCAATAAGCTGGTTCACTACATTGAAAATCAGCGTGGCGACAAACAACTCTTCCTTACCACTCACAGCTCGTATGTGCTCAACAAGCTGAGTATTGATAAAATCTGCCTGGTTCAGTCGGGATACAAACGTCTGCATAAGCTTGCCTCTGCAGTGGTCAAAACCTTAAAGCGCTTACCGGGATATGACACATTGCGCGTGGCACTGTCGCACAAAGTCATCCTTGTCGAGGGACCGTCAGACGAGTTAGTACTCAAGAAGATTTACCACCGCAAGCACAATCGCCTGCCCGAGCAGGATGGTATTGATATCATCGTCGTGCGCGGAGTCGGGTTTGATACGTTCATCTCCGTAGGTATGGAAATTGGTACCCGGATAAACGTCCTCAGAGATAACGATGGCGACTATGAAGAAAACGTCGTGAAAGTGCGTGCCGATTATGCAGCCTATCCCAATATCAAACTTATCTCCTCTGCCAAAAATGAGGAATTTTCGCTTGAACCCGCGATGATATATGCCAATGCAACCAACTTGGTTACGCTGGACGCTTTCGCCAAAGTGGTGTTATCGACACAGACGTTTAACCTCTACGATAAAGTAGTCGACTTAGATAAGCGACGCGACTTTCTGATCGACTGGTTTCGAAGCGTCCAGGGAAACGGTAAGGGCGCTCGCAAGGTCGATTCAGCTATCAAGCTGTTCGATGGCACTCTGAATTTCAGGTATCCACCTTTCCTCGATGAGGTGTTCGACTTTGCCTAATGAATTCTGGATTGCCGGTGCAGGATCAGGAAAAACCCAAAAAGTCATTGAGGATGCCATTGAAGTCATAAAGGCGGGCGGACGAGTATTGGTCGTCACCTACACCATGAACAACCAGGCAGAGCTCCGTTCTCGCTTTGTGGAATTGTACGGCAAACACAGCGATGATTTTGTTGTGAAAGGCCTGTTTTCATTTTACCTAGAAGACTTAGTGAGACCTTATCAAACGGCCATGTTTCCAGATCGAATCACTTCTACAATGTTCACCGAACATAACCCTCACCTGATACCTGGTACGAGGAAATGGCATCCCAAAAGAGGGGAAAAAATTAATGGGGCGCTGAACCCTCTTCATTATCTGACGCCGTGCAAAACCAAAGCTTACACTGGACTGCTGGCGAAGCTGGCAACAAGAATCTCCGCTTCAACAAATAATGCCCCCGCTAGCAGATTGAAAGAGATTTATCAGAGGATCTTTTTTGATGAGGTTCAGGATTTGGTTGGATGGGATTTTGACGTTATCAAAGCACTCAGTAAGGCAATGCATAACTCTATTTGCTGTGTAGGCGATTTTCGTCAAACTATTTACACGACCACGTTCGGCCACAAGGCACCGGAAACACCTGAGCAAAAGATTCAATACTTCAAAGACCTCAATTTTAGTCCGTTCTCGCTGGCGAAGAATCTCAGATGTATCCAGGAAATCTGCGATCTCGCGGATACTATTCATCCCAGTATTTATGAACGAACGCAATCAGAGGTGGGAGAAGTTCCTGCAGAGATGGCCCATCACTGCGGCTGTTTTCTCATAAAACCATCTCAGGTGAACGATTATCTCGATATATTCAAACCTCAAGTTTTGCGATGGTCATCGCTCATGGGAAAAGGCTATTTGCCACCAAGTCTCACCTGTCACACCTTCGGCTCCTGTAAAGGTCTCGGTTTTGACCGCATACTAATTATTTCACCGGAGAAACATCTCAAGTATCTGGGTGGCGACCTTGGCGTGTTCGATAAAGATAAAACGGAGGAATCTAGAAACAAGCTGTACGTGGCCATTACCCGAGCTCGTTACAGCCTGGCGTTTGTCGTTGAGGAAGAGCATCTTACAAATATAAAACTGCCGCATTGGGTTAGACCTCTGTAAGTCGATGCTAACGTCTAACCATTTAACTTCCGCTTCTCGCTCAAAACGGACGGTATATCTCCTTATTCATTCAAACTGCAGGTTCGTCGGCAGCATTCAGCTCGCCGGGTTACATACTGATGTATGTTCCTTGTCTATCTTTCCTTGCCACCTTTCTGCATATTGAATGACATTGGGTATAAAGAGCAGGACATTCCGGCATAAACTCTGAAGGCAGGCTTAATACGGTTTCATCCCGAGCTGTTTTGAAAGCTATAGGGTATATGGTATCGTACGCGTCAGAAATACCTTTAAGAGAGCCCGTCACGGTGGAAAAAAAGAAAACCTTCCTGCAGCAGAAAAGCGGCTTGCACCCGCGTAACCGTCATCGCTCGCGCTATGATTTCCCGGCCCTGATCGCCAGTTGCCCTGCACTGGAGCCGTTCGTCAAACCGAACGCCTGGGGCGACATCTCGGTAGATTTTGCCGATCCTACAGCGGTTAAAATGCTCAACCGTGCGTTGCTGCAACATTTTTATGGCATCGAACACTGGGACATTCCCGCCGGTTATCTATGCCCACCGATCCCCGGTCGTGCCGACTATTTACACCATCTTGCTGACTTGCTGGCGACCAGCAACGGCGGTGAGATCCCTCGTGGTAAAGGCGTGGCTATCCTTGATGTGGGCGTTGGTGCCAACTGTATTTATCCGATCATTGGTCTGCGTGAATACGGCTGGCGTTTTACCGGTTCGGAGGTTGAACCAGTATCACTGAATGCGGCCAAAATGATCGTGGAGATGAATCCGACGCTGAGAAACGGCGTGCGTCTGCGTTTGCAAAAACAACCTGAATCTATTTTGAACGGCATCATCGGCGTGGCGGAGAAATTTGATGCCACACTGTGTAATCCACCGTTCCATAGCTCTGAACAGGAAGCACAAGCCAGCACCCGCCGCAAACTGCACAAGTTGGGTAAAGGTGAGGTAGCCGACACGCCGGTACAGAACTTTGGTGGCAAAAATAACGAGCTATGGTGTGAAGGCGGTGAAGAAGCCTTTGTACGTAAAATGGTAGAGGAGAGCGTTAGTCTAGCGCAAAACTGCCTATGGTTTACCTCGTTGATTTCTAAAAGCACGACACTGCCTTCGATTTATCATGCATTGAAGCTGGTGGGTGCGGCCGAAGTCCGTACCATTGAAATGGCGCAGGGGCAAAAAATCAGTCGCTTCGTGGCCTGGACTTTCCACGACGCGCAACAGCAGGCCGCCTGGGCGGAAAAACGCTGGCGTTAATTTCCCTGGTGCCGATTATTTAACCGGCACCGATAAAACTTCGCATTTCCCTTTCAATTTCTGCATGCTGATGGTGATGAGGCAGCTCGGGTTGATCGAGTTAAAGATAGCTTACCGATGAAACGTGGAGGTCAGCCAGAAGAGGTTGCTCTGGTTATCGCGTGGTTGCTGTCTGATGAGGCATCTTACGTCACGGAAAGTTTTATCGATTTGGCAGGTGGGAAATAAAACGTTTATTGTGGATGGTTGGGTTTGAGTTATTCGCACAGACCTGCCAACCAAGTCTGCGCGAGTGTATTTAAATCTACCTAACAGCGTATTAATTTGCGCGATAACCCGTTGCTGGTAATGGTTGCCCATCTAATACAGCTTTGCCCTCTTGCATCATCAGCCGTTCGGAAACAAACCATTCAATGACTTGAGGATAAATCAGGTGCTCTTGCAGTTTAACGCGTTCAACCAAATCGTCTTCCGTATCTTGTGCGAAGACCGGAATATGACCTTGTAGAATAATCGGTCCGCCATCGAGCTCTTCGGTGACAAAATGCACGGAAGTACCGTGTTCTTTGTCGCCGTTTTCAAGCGCGCGTCGATGGGTATGTAGCCCCGGGTATTTAGGCAGTAAAGAAGGGTGGATATTCAGCATTTTCCCTGTGAAATGTTTCACAAAATCAGGGGTTAAAATACGCATAAACCCAGCTAAGACGACTAAATCAGGTTGGTATTGTTCGATAGTATCCAAGAGTGCTGCATCGTAGGCTTGACGGTCTGTGATTGTTTTTGAGCTAACACAAAGGGCTGGAATCCCAGCCTCTTGTGCACGAATCAGACCGTATGCATCACTTTTATTACTGATAACAGCGGCAATTTGACCATCAATTTGATGGTGTTGGCAGGCGTCAATAATCGACTGCAAATTGCTGCCACTACCTGAAATCAAAACGACGATTTTCTTCATTAGCGAATAACAACCTGCTCTTCACCCGCAGGTAATGCGCCAATTGTTCCTATCTGCCAAGCATTTTCACCTAATGCTGTTAGCAATTTTAATGCGGACTCAACTTCAGTCTGTGGTAGGGCGATGATGATGCCGACGCCGCAGTTAAATGTACGATACATTTCATGCGTCGTGACATCGCCCGCTTGTTGCAGCCATTCGAATACTGCAGGCCATTCCCAGCTGTTGCCATCAATGATAGCTTGGGTGTTATCCGGTAAAACGCGTGGGATATTTTCCCAGAAGCCGCCACCCGTAATATGCGCAATGGCATGAATGTCGTTTTTAGCAATTAATTCTAAAACGTTTTTAACGTAAATGCGTGTAGGCTCTAACAAGTGGTCGGCGAGAGATTTGCCTGCTAATAGCGTGTTCTCTGGATTGGTTTTGCTGACTTCTAGAATTTTACGAACTAACGAGTAACCGTTAGAGTGAGGACCGCTTGAAGCTAAAGCGATAAGCGCATCGCCAGCACTGACTTTAGAACCATCAATAATTTCAGAGCGTTCTACTACCCCGACGCAGAAACCTGCAACATCGTAATCTTCGCCATGATACATGCCTGGCATTTCAGCGGTTTCACCACCGACTAATGCACAGCCAGACTGCTTACAACCTTCGGCAATACCAGTAATGACGCTAGCGGCAGTATCAACATCTAATTTACCAGTCGCATAGTAGTCTAAGAAAAACAGTGGCTCAGCACCTTGGACAATCAGGTCATTGACGCACATCGCGACTAAATCGATACCGATGGATTCATGACGTTTTAAATCCATCGCGAGGCGTAGTTTGGTTCCCACACCGTCAGTACCTGAAACTAAGACAGGCTCACGGTATTTTTGTGGTAGGGCACACAGTGCGCCGAACCCTCCCAATCCTCCCATTACTTCTGGACGGCGAGTCTCTTTCACCACACCTTTGATACGTTCAACCAATGCGTTACCTGCATCAATATCAACACCGGCATCTTTATAGCTGAGAGAGGTTTTATCAGTCACTACGGCCCCCAAGGCAATTGCATTTTGGAAAAGATAACTTCATTTGCCGATATTCTATCAGGCTCCGCAAACGTTTGCGATAGCTTTCTGACTGAAATATTTGAGGCAATAAATTGTGATATCGTGATGCAAAGCGCATGAATTTATTCACGGTCTACATGCTAAAAAATATTATGTGTATACTAATTCAACAAAGAGTAAGTGATTGATGTTTATTTGACCTGAATCAAGATGATTCTAGTGGCATTGAGGGAAAAAAGCGGTATAATCCCGCGATTTTTTTGTCCGGTGACGTTTTAAAAAAGTAGGAGAAACCCATGAAGATCGTTGAGGTAAAACACCCTCTCGTTAAACATAAACTCGGCCTGATGCGAGATCATGATATAAGCACTAAGCGCTTTCGTGAACTGGCCTCAGAGGTTGGTAGCCTACTGACTTATGAAGCGACCGCTGACCTAGAAACTGAAAAAGTAACAATTGATGGTTGGTGTGGTCCTGTAGAAATTGAACAAATTAAAGGTAAAAAAATCACTGTAGTACCAATCCTGCGTGCAGGTATTGGTATGATGAACGGTGTATTGGAAAGCATCCCAAGCGCACGTATCAGTGTAGTGGGCATTTACCGTGATGAAGAAACGTTACAACCTGTCCCATATTTCCAAAAATTAGTTTCTAACATTGATGAGCGTATGGCGCTGATTGTTGACCCAATGTTAGCAACCGGTGGTTCTATGATTGCAACCATCGATCTTCTGAAAAAATCCGGTTGTAACTCAATTAAAGTTTTAGTTTTAGTTGCTGCACCAGAAGGTATTGCTGCATTAGAAGCGGCGCACCCAGATGTCGAATTGTACACGGCTTCAATTGACCAACATTTAAATGATGAAGGTTACATTGTTCCGGGTCTCGGAGATGCGGGCGATAAGATATTTGGTACTAAATAATAATGAAGCCGACTGAAGAGTCGGCTTTTTTTTGATAAAAAAAATAATATTGATGACGCAAAGAGGATGAAGAACATGACACGCCGCACGATAAGTGTTGAAGAAAGACCACCATTACTACAAACCATTCCATTAAGCTTTCAACATTTGTTTGCCATGTTTGGGGCAACGGTTATTGTTCCTATTTTATTTGGCGTGAACCCAGCGACGATTTTATTATTCAACGGGATTGGGACGCTGCTGTATTTATTTATCTGTAAAGGTAAAATTCCTGCATATTTAGGGTCGAGCTTTGCTTTTATTTCTCCTGTTTTAATCCTATTACCACTCGGTTATGAGTTAGCACTTGGCGGATTCATTATCTGCGGGGTGCTATTTTGTATTGTGGCACTGATTGTTAAGGTTGCAGGGCGTGGTTGGATCAATGTGATGTTCCCGCCTGCCGCAATGGGGGCAATTGTTGCGGTTATTGGGTTAGAATTAGCGCAAACAGCCGCTAGCATGGCAGGTTTATTGCCAAAAGATGGTGCTGTGGTTGATTCAAACACATTAATCATTTCGATTACGACATTATCAATCACTATCTTATGTGCCGTGGTTTTCCGTGGATTCTTATCCATTATCCCAATCCTAATCGGTTTCTTAGCGGGTTATGCACTCTCTTACTTTATGGGGATTGTTGACTTTACACCGGTTATCGAAGCGCCATGGTTTGCTATCCCTACATTCTATACACCGCGCTTTGAGTGGTTTGCGATTTTAACCATTTTACCAGCGGCTTTAGTGGTGATTGCAGAACACGTTGGGCACTTAGTTGTGACAGCAAATATTGTTGAACGCGATTTAATGAAAAACCCAGGTTTACATCGTTCTATGTTCGCAAACGGTATCTCTACCGTGCTGTCAGGTTTCTTCGGTTCTACGCCGAATACCACTTACGGTGAAAACATCGGGGTAATGGCGATTACTAAGGTATACAGTACGTGGGTCATCGGTGGCGCGGCAATTATCGCTATCTTACTCTCTTGCGTGGGCAAATTAGCCGCAGCAATTCAATTAGTGCCAGTACCTGTTATGGGTGGTGTTTCACTGTTACTGTATGGGGTGATTGGTGCATCGGGTATTCGCGTTCTGATCGACTCTAAAGTGGATTATAACAAACCACAAAACCTGATTTTAACCTCAGTGATTTTAATCATCGGTGTGAGTGGTGCGGTGATCCATATTGGACAAGCTGAACTGAAAGGTATGGCGTTGGCGACTATCGTGGGTATTTTTATGGCACTATTATTCCGCTTTATTACGTTTGTTCGCCCAGAAAAACAATTTGTGACTTCAGAAGTCAAAGTATTAGACGAAAATAAAAAATAAGTCAGAACTAAGATAAATAGATTGCCGGAGTGGCTAAAGCTCCGGCAATTAACCGTCAGGCTGTTCATCTCTTCTTGTTATTTATGATAAACTCAATGGCGTTAATTGAATTGCACAATCAGAGGCGCTTCTGAACACACCATCTCAACTCTCACTGCCACTTTATCTTCCTGATGATGAAACTTTCGCGAGTTTTTATGCAGGAGAAAATGAGGGATTACTTTCCGCGTTAAAAACGGCGATTAACCAGCCTCATGGTAGTTATATCTATTACTGGTCAAGAGAAGGGGGCGGTAAGAGTCACTTACTGCACGCTGCGTGTGCTGAATTATCCGAACAAGGAGTAGCAGTCGGCTATGTCCCTTTGGATAAACGAGCGTATTTTGTCCCTGATGTACTTGAAGGTATGGAACACCTTTCGCTTGTGTGTATTGATAATATTCAATGCATTGCGGGTGATGAAGAGTGGGAAATGGCCATATTCAATTTGTATAACCGAATATTAGAAATTGGTCGAACTTGCCTGCTGATCACCGGGGACCGCCCACCACGTCAAATCGATTTAAAACTACCTGACTTAGCTTCCCGTCTTGATTGGGGGCAAATTTATAAACTGCATCCTTTAAGTGATGAAGATAAAATCTGTGCGCTTCAATTACGTGCGAGTATTCGTGGGTTTGAATTGCCTGAGGATGTCTGTCGGTTTGTATTAAAACGGTTAGATAGAAAGATGGGCACCTTGTTTGATATCTTAAATAAGCTGGATCATGCCTCGATTGTTGCTCAGCGTAAAATGACCATTCCTTTCGTTAAAGATATTCTCAAATTATAGAAAGTTGGCAGCCAATCGACTGCCAACTTATTGTCTGCCAAATAGCCTACTTATAAAATGTCTAACACTTGTTCAGGTGGACGACCCAACTTTGCTTTTTTACCTTTGATGACAATAGGGCGCTCAATGAGTTTTGGGTTGTCATGCATAGCCTGAATTAGTTGTGCTTGCGTTAAGCTATCATCCGATAATTTTAACGCTTTGTAGATATCTTCTTTGGTGCGCATTAACTGGCGAGCATCACTGAATCCGAGCATCTTCAGGAGCTTTTCAATGTCGGCAACGGAAGGTGGAGTGGTTAAATACTCCACAACGATTGGCGTGATACCTTTTTCTTGCAATAAACCCAGTGTTTCACGGCTCTTAGAGCAGCGTGGGTTATGATAAATTTTAACTGAATCCGTCATTATTTTAGCTCCTTACGGTTTTGCGTTGCTGTCGCGCTCTTTTAATCGAGTGAGTTCATCGATTCGCGCATCAAAACGTTGTTGCTCATAGCTGCCTAAGCGGCTTCTACGGCTTGCTTCACTTAAATAGTTGATGGCGGTGTCATAATTCCCGCGTAGTGCCATGCCTTCCGCATAGGCTGCCAATTCAGCATTACGATCGCCGAGTTTCGCTGACGCTTCCGCGAGAAGATCCCAGCCAATCGGGTCATCTGGATAATCGAACGTGTATTTATTCAATAACTTCGTTGCATCTTGATACTGCCCGTTATTGACGTACGCATTTGCTAGATTGACAATAAATACGGTATTTTTCGGTGATTTTTTCAGCGCATCTTGTAGGCGTGAAATTGCTTTGCCCTTTTGACCTTGTTCAATGTCGATATCCGTCATGGAATCGATAAACCACGGATTATCCGGTTGTTTGGCGAGTAATTCTGAAATAATCACGCCAGCGTCGCTGTATTTTTTATCTTGGGATAACAGCAAGGCTTTACCATACTTAGCGGCTAATTGCTCTTGGGCATTACCCTTACTGTAATTTTCTATGATTTGGTCTAGCGCATTTCGTTGATCTGCGGGGCTGTACATAGACAAAATACGTACGCGCGCTAGCATAAAGTCTAATGAAGATGGCGCGTGTACTTTCGGATATTGGTTAGAACGGTTACGGGCATCAGCTAAACGGCTATCCGGTAGGGGGTGAGTCAGCAAAATTTCAGGTGGTTTAGACATATAGCGAGTTTGGTCTGACATGATCTGCATGAAATCAGCCATTGCATGTGGATCAAACCCTGCGCGACGTAGCGTTTGCAAACCAATACGGTCAGCTTCTTGTTCATTGGCTTGTGTAAAGCTGATCATGCCTTGCTGCATCCCTGCGAATGTGCCCGTTAATGCCGCAAAGCCCGCTTGAGGGTTAGCCATGACCAGCAACAAGGAGCCTATAGTACCAGCGATTGCCAGCGGTGTTGTGGCTTTTTGGTCTTCCATCATTCGCGCAAGATGGCGCTGAGTGACGTGAGAAATTTCATGCGCCATGACGGAGGCTAGTTGGCTCTCATTTTGGCTATAACGAAATAGGGCGGAGTGGAGAACAACGTTACCACCAAAATAGGCGTAAGCATTAATATTCGGGTTATTCACCAGATAAAAATGAAATGGGGTTTTGACAGAGTCAGCATGAGTGACTAAACGCTGTCCTAACTTATTAACATACTGAGTTAATAATGGGTCATAAATCAGAGGGGTACTGGCGCGTATCTGTCGAGTGATAGCATCACCCATAATAATTTCTTGGTTAATGCTGAGTGTTCCACCGGCGGTTGTGCCGATATCTGGCAAGCTGTCCTCGACAGCACTATAAGCAGGTAATACAGCACCGTGGATCAGTGCGGACATCAGTATAGCGAGCAGTGGATATTTCAATTTTTTAGTCATCATGCATATCTTCACTTATTACCTACGGAAAACGCGAATTAATTGGGTGATATGATATCAAAAGCTATCGTAAAATCTGTTATTCGGTATAATTTTCTTTAATTTAGGAACTGTCTTTGTTTTACATTCCCAGGAGCCAATGAATGTTAGAAATGTTTTTACAATGGTACCGTCGGCGCTTTGCTGACCCGCAAGCTGTTGCTTTGTTTAGTTTGCTGGTTATCGGCTTTCTGGTCATCTTTTTCTTCAGCAGTATACTGGCTCCATTGTTAGTCGCAATTGTCTTGGCGTATTTACTTGAATGGCCAACGCATTTACTTCAACGATTAGGGCTTTCCCGAGTATTAGCGGTTAGCATCATTTTGACCTTATTTGCTGGAATAAGTGCCATGGTGATCTTAATTATTGCACCGACGGCATGGCAGCAAGGCATCAACTTAGTGGCGGACTTACCCAACATGGTCAATCGCTTTAGTGAATTCGCCCGTCGATTACCTGAACAATATCCTGCATTGGTTGATGCTGGCATTATCGATATGATGGCAGATAACGTGCGTAGCCGATTATCCGTTGTTGCGGATTCCGTGGTTAAAGCCTCGGTCGCTTCACTGATTGGTATTTTCACGCTGGCGGTGTATTTGGTTCTAGTGCCATTAATGATGTTTTTCTTATTAAAAGATAAAGAAAAAATCACAAAAAGCTTTTTAAAATTATTGCCTAAAAATCGTTTATTAGTCAGTAAAGTTTGGTTGGAAATGAACCAACAAATTACCAACTATTTGCGCGGAAAAGTCACTGAAATGGTGATTGTTGGCGTGTTTACCTATATTGGATTTGCGTATTTTGATTTGCGCTATTCCGTTCTATTATCTGTATTGGTCGGGGTTTCCGTACTGATCCCTTATATTGGCGCGGTAGTCGCTACGATTCCTGTGGTGTTGGTGGCATTATTCCAGTGGGGCATTGGAACCGAATTTTGGTCTCTGTTTATTGTCTATTTGGTGATCCAAGGGTTAGACAGCAATATTGTCGTGCCACTTCTGTACTCTGAAGCGGTGAACTTGCACCCACTCGTCATCATTTTATCGGTGGTTATTTTTGGTGGACTATGGGGATTCTGGGGCGTATTTTTTGCTATCCCACTCGCAACCTTAATTAAAGCGGTAATTAATGCGTGGCCGCAAGATCTGAATGATGCTGAGATGCAAGACAAACGGGAAGAGCAGTAACGAAAAAGGGTTGCTTAATAATAAGCAACCCTTTTAGTAATTAGGTATTAGCGTTGATGTACGCTAATACAATTTCGTGGTGATTACTGGTTTTAAAATTGTCAAAAACATGTTCGATGGTGCCATTTGCATCCACAAGGAAACTAATGCGGTGGATACCATCATAGGTTTTCCCCATAAATTGCTTTTCGCCCCACACACCAAATTGTTCACAAACTTGATGATCTTCATCGGATAACAGTGTGAAGTTTAATAACTCTTTTTCAGCGAAACGAGCCAATTTTTCTGGTTTGTCTGTACTAATACCTAAAACTTCGACACCTTTTGCTTTTAGTGTATCCATCTCATCACGCAGTCCACATGCTTGAACTGTACAGCCTGGTGTCATCGCTTTAGGATAAAAGTAAACTAATACGCGTTGACCCTGGAAATCAGAAAGATTGATGATTTCACCATCTTGGTCAGGAAGGCTAAATTGAGGAGCCTTATCACCGGCTTTCAATGGGTTCATTACATATATCTCCGTTAACTCTGCATTTTGGGATTGTTAACAATACTGATGTTGCCTTTGGCATTTAGCATTGTACATAGTTGTTGAAATTTATTCTTTATAATTATGCCATTATCATTCAATGGGTCATGAGCTGTAATTTGAATTTCCAATTGAGCCGGTTGTGTTTCAGTCGCAGGCTGAGTTTTGGACGTTAATTCCGCAATATTACACTGTTGAGTGGTAAATAAATTGGTAAATTGCTCAATAATCCGCGGGGCATCATCCACGGTGACATTCATTGTGACAGTAGAAGGATAGTACGTTGTTTGTACACTGTGTGTGCGCTTCATGACGATCAGTAAATCCAGCTCAGCCCCTTTAGCGGGTAAAATCGCTTCTAGGAGCGTGATAGCGTTCCAACTGCCGGATAACATCATGATAAACGTAAATTCCTCGCCAAACATGGCGAGTCGACTATCCTCAATATTACAATCACATTCACTGACAAGACGCGTAATTGTATTCACAATGCCCGGACGATCTGTTCCCAGCGCAGTAATAACAAGAAATTGCGGTTCAGTCTTAGGCAAAGTATCTTCCTTATTTTGACTAAATTTAGGTCAATAATATTGACTCATGATGGTGGTAAGGAAACCATAAAATTGTGAATCTGCCAAGTGGGGCGATTCACTCTTGCGACAAATATGGCTGAATTATTACTTCTATTTAAGTTAATGTCGTCGGCATTAACAAAATTCATTAAAATCTTGCGTTTGGGTGGTTTTCTTCTGTGAAATGAAAAAGTAACATGGAAACTCATCTATTTAGGGGGTATGGCGATGGCTAATCAAAACGTAAACTACAAAGACTTTTTACAAGGCAGTATTGTTGCGGTGATCACACCGATGGACTCAGCGGGTAACGTTGATAGAAAAAGCTTAAAACAGCTGGTGGATTACCATGTTGCCAATAAAACCTCTGCGATTGTGTCTGTCGGAACAACAGGGGAATCAGCAACATTAAGCCATAAAGAGCACGTTGATGTAGTGAAAGCGACACTTGAGTTAGCTGATGGTCGAATTCCTATTATTGCGGGAACGGGCGCAAATGCGACCGCAGAAGCGATTTCGCTAACAAATGAGTTTGAAAACAGTGGTGTAGTTGCGTGCCTGACGGTAACACCTTATTATAATAGACCGTCACAAGAAGGGTTATATCAACACTTTAAAGCAATTTCAGAAAACACCAGCTTGCCACAAGTGCTCTATAATGTACCATCACGCACTGGGTGTGATTTATTACCTGAAACTGTGGGGTGCTTAGCGAAATTGGCGAATATTGTGGCAATTAAAGAGGCCACAGGGAACTTAGCACGGGTTCACCAAATCAAAGAGCTGGTTGATGATCACTTTGTTCTGCTTTCCGGCGATGATGCTACCGCGCTTGATTTTATGCAACTCGGTGGAAAGGGCGTTATTTCGGTCACGTCCAACGTCGCGGCTGCGCAGATGGTAAAAATGTGTGACTTAGCGCTTGCGGGCAAATATACTGAGGCCCGTGAATTGAATAAACAGCTGATGGGTCTTCATCATCAGTTATTTGTTGAGCCGAATCCAATCCCTGCGAAATGGGCTTGTCATCGTCTAGGTCTTATTGCGGATGATACTTTACGGTTACCAATGACACCGTTAACAGTATCTGGACAGCAAAAGGTTGAGGATGCCTTGAAACTCGCGGGTTTACTGTAAAATTTAGGGAATTTTAATGGCAACATTATTGCAAAAATCGAAGGTTATGAAGGTTGCTGGCCTGTCACTTGTCGTGTTACTGGCAGCCTGCTCCAGCGATCAGCGCTATAAACGTCAGGTTAGTGGTGATGAGGAATATCTTAATGCTGCGCCATTGAAAGTATTAAATGCGCCACAAGGGATCACATTACCAGCGACTAACGGTGAATATGATATTCCTAAAACGACCTCAACAGGTGCAGTTGGGAAAGCGCTAGATATTCGCCCACCGGTACTGACGATTTCACAATTAGCGGGCTCACGTACTGAAAACAGTGCAAATGCCAGCCGTTTGTTGCTAGATAATACTCCTGAAAATAATGCGTTATGGTCACAAGTGACCATGATTTTAGAACAACGTGGTATTCCTGTTACCACGAAAAATGATGGTTCTCGTTCTATCGAAACGGATTGGGTTAAGTGGGATCGTGCGGATGAGAACGTCCCATTAGAAAGCCGCCATAAAGTGACTGTTCAGCCTGAAAATGGGATGATTGCACTCACTGTAACTAACTTAGGCTTACGCCAAGGAAATGAAACCGTTACGGATGCTGCTGAAATTCAGCGTTATAACAAGCTGTTATTAAACGATTTAACGGATGCGCTGTACACCTTGCGTGATACATCAAGCAAAAATAGTCTGCAAAGCGCATACGGTATCATTGACGTTCAGTCGGGCAGCGATGATACAGGCTTACCAGTTGTTATCGTTCGTGCACCATATGATGCTGTCTGGGAGCGTTTACCGCACGCGTTAGAAAGCGTGGGCATGAAAGTGGGTGACCGTAGCCGTTCAGCCGGATCTGTCATGGTGACGTACAAAGGTCTAAGCAGTTCTGAATGGCAAGCGCTGGGTATTGACGATCCATCTGTGCCAGAAAATGACTATAAAGTCCAAGTGGGTGACTTGAATAACCGTAGTAGCTTACAGTTTATCAACACTAAAGGCGTACCATTAACTCAGAAACAAAATGATGAAATGGTTGCTGCACTAAAAGCTGCTTTCAGTAAAACACAGATGAAAAAATAAGTTTACATAGATAACTTATTTGTTTTATCAAGTGAAAACGCCGTCCTTTGGGATGGCGTTTTTTTTCAGGTAAAAACGTGATTTCAACGTAATAAAACCGCTTAATAGTCACTCTAACGGTGAATGTATTAGAGGTTATTTTTCGGATATACTTCAGTCAATGAAGGCTAATAATGAGGGAAAAGTCGTGGATAATAACGCATCTAAACCAACGACCAAGAGTGATAGTACTTCGATGCCAAGACAAATATCAGGGGCTGAATTTAATTATAAATTACGCAGTACCGAAAATAACCAGAGCCATACGGAAAGCTTTATTCGAGATGGCGTTGTGGACTTTGATTTACCCGGCTATGTTATCCCTAAGGGATATCGGTTAGTTAAGTCACTCAAAAAAGAACAATATCGATTATTAGCGATGGAGGGAATACCAGAAACAGTTTACTTACTGGAGCTGAGATTCCGCACGGATATTGTCTTTGGTGAAACTACATGCACTCAAATTAAAGTTTGGCGCACAATGGCGGTAGAACATAAATCCATCATACGGGAGATGCCAAGTATTTTCTTTGCATACCTCTTAAATACACACTGTATTATGGTGACAGATGAAGAGCATACCCGTGATGGGCAGCGTTTCTGGGAAACAACAATTGTTTGGGCGTTTTATAATAACTTTTATATTTATGCTTCCGATGGCACGCTTGAAGACAGACCACTAACACAAATCCATACTGAGTCTGAATTCTTTGATCAATGGATTAATCAACTTTGGGGCAGGGATATCGACATCTATACCCATAAGCTGATTGTGATCAGCAAACATCCATTACTTTAGTCGCTTTCCTGCGCCTGCACATAACTACCCATCTGCACATCTATCCACCATAAAATTCTCAGTGAAACAAATGGACAAAAAATCAGTATTTACGGCTAAGTAATCGTTTGCGTATGCGTGAGAATTTTATTATCATAATTAGCAGTTAATCATAAAATATTGAATATCAGTTAGTTAGCAATATCATGACTATTTTTTGATAACTGACTGAATCAGAGCAGAAAATTAACAATGAACCCGCCATTTTTAGCGGTTTATTCTTCTGTTACTTATCTGAATCTGCTGTGCAGGTTGATTTCTATTGAGTGTATTCACATCCCTGGAGTGTTTAAGATGCAAAAGAAAGCTGAGTTGTATCGTGGCAAGGCAAAAACGGTCTATACCACAGAGGATCCAGATTTACTCATTCTGGAGTTCCGCAATGATACATCAGCACTCGATGGCGAGCGTATCGAACAGTTTGACCGCAAAGGTATGGTCAATAATAAATTTAACCATTTTATTATGACTAAATTGCAAGAAGCCGGTATTCCTACCCAAATGGAAGCCCTGTTATCTGACACCGAAGCGTTGGTTAAAAAACTGGATATGGTGCCGGTTGAATGCGTTATTCGTAACCGTGCGGCAGGATCGCTGGTCAAGCGCCTTGGGGTAGAAGAAGGGATGATTTTAAACCCGCCTCTGTTTGACTTATTCCTGAAAGATGATGCCAAACACGACCCAATGGTGAATGAATCTTACTGCGAAACGTTTGGTTGGGTGAGCAAAGAAAACTTAGCGAAAATGCGCGAACTGAGCTACAAAGCGAACGATGTTTTAAGCCGGATTTTTGCTGATGCAGGTCTTATCTTAGTTGACTTCAAACTGGAATTTGGACTGTTCAACGGTGAAGTGGTTCTGGGTGATGAGTTTTCTCCAGACGGTAGCCGTTTATGGGATAAAGAAACCTTGAACAAAATGGATAAAGACCGTTTCCGTCAAAGTCTTGGTGGTTTGATTGAAGCTTACGAAGAAGTGGCTCGCCGTATTGGAGTTAAGCTTGACTAAGTATTCAACCGCGTATTAAGCGAATAGAGAATAGCCTGCAAATTGCAGGCTATTTTTTTACGTGTACATTATGACTGAATTTGTGCCATAAATTGCTGGACCCAAGAGATGGGATGGTTTTGGGGCGGTATATTTAATTGCTGGCTCAGGGCGTGTAAGGAGGGGGAAGGTAACGCTGAATTAGGTTGTAACTCGTGATGGCGTAATACGGTATCAATCTTGCCATCCGCGACTAAGTGACCCTGAGACAAATGCAAGGCACGTTCAAAGTAGCGCGCAGCAAAATCTAAATCATGGCTGATAGTGACAACGGTGGTGCCAAGCTGCTTTTGAAAATCTAGCCACTGTTCAAAATAGCCGAGCCACTGGGCGTCGAAATCTCGGCTAGGTTCATCTAACAACAATAGTTTAGGTGCGACAGCGGTTAAACACGCAACAGCGACCATTCGTCGTTGGGCTGAATGCAAGTCTAGAGGGTGTTTATCAGCGACATCGGTTAAATGACATAAATCTAAAGCGTGTTCTAACTTTTCCGTGATGTCAGATTGATTGAGTTTTTTACGGCGTAACCCAAACAAAATTTCATCTTTTACGGTGCTGTGAAAAATCTGTTTTTCCGCCTCTTGGAATAAAATTCCAATGTGCTGTGCCCGCTCGATCGCACGTAATGAAGATATGGGGTGTTGATTGAAATTGACCTCCCCATGAGAAGGCGATAACAGTCCTGCCATTAAGCGTAATAACGTGGATTTTCCTGCACCATTGTCACCGACGAGAGCGACCCATTCACCAGCATGGATTGCGAATGACAGCTCGGCAATAGCTGGCGCGGTTTTAGGTGCCCATTGAAAGCTTAAATTATTGATTTGCAGCATAGCAAGCCTCGATGCCTTGAATGAGTTGCTGTTCTTTGCATGGAACTTCCGATTGCCAAATACCATTTTCTATTAATTGACCCAACACTCGCCATGCATCTGGCATATTGATGGTATTTTGCGCGGGTAGAAATACGGAGTTAATATCCCCTTGAGCGGTGATTTTACCTTGCTCAAGTAGTGAAAAATCATCACAAAAATGCAAGGCAGGCAGTAAGTGGCGCTCCAATAGAATGACACTACAACCAGTTTGTTCACTGTAGTTTTTGAGTTGTGTTAATAGTCGATAGGTAGCTGCGGGCGTGAGACGACTAAATGCTTCATCTAATAGCAACAGCTGGGGAGACATAGCGAGGGCACTGGCTAGAACGACGCGTTGAGCTTCGCCTCCAGACAGTGTCGCAGGGTGACGATCACGCAAATCCTGGCTGAATGTCAAATCCAAAGCTTGTTCAACGCGGCGAACAATTTCCTCAGGAGACAACCCCAAATTTTCAGGACCAAATGCCACTTCTTGTGCAACAGTAAAAGTGCATCCTGATAGCTGTAATTGAGGTGATTGCTGAACTAACTGGCGGTCGACTGATAACTCAACTAATGATTGTTTTCCTAATCGCTGAGAAAGCACTTGCCCATCGCCGATTAATTTGCCAATCAATTGATCAGGAAACCAGCCCGCTAACAGTTGCGCAAATGTGGTTTTTCCGCTGCCATTACCGCCCAGAATACAATGCCAATGTCCTTGAGGTAAGGCTAAGTGAATAGCATCAAGAATAGGCTCTTCACTACCTTGTGGGATAAAGGACAGTTGCTGTAAATCTACCACCATAATGCAAAGGCTCCTTCAATGACGATTAATAGCAACAAAACGAGGCGCCAGATATATTGGCTTCGGCTATCCATAGGTTTATGTAAAGTAGTGCGATGACGAGTATAACGAAAACCACGCATATCGAGTGCAGCACTGCGCACAGTCAGTTCGCTGAGTGTCTGGCTAACCAGTGGAAATAAGAGGGTGGGCAATGATGTCATACGTTGCCAAAAGTGACCATCTAATGGGACACCCCGAGCAAGCTGCGCTTCTCGAATGCTCGCAAGTTGTTGGCGAAACTGTTCAGCCAGTAAGAGTGGACCGGCGAGCACATAGGCAAAACTCGCAGGAAGACGGCTTGCAAACAACGCACGAATAAATTGCTCCGTGGAGACATATTGCAACCATAATTGGGATGCACTAATGATGGCTAGCAGGCGTAGCCATAAAGCCATGGCACTTTGTTGCTGAGAGATAAGCGGTGGTGAACCCGTTAATAATTGGCTTAACCAGCCTCCATGAATTAACCAAAGTCCTGCTGCCATCGGCAGCATAATCCATGCGATAAATTTCCAACGGTGATACGACGCGGACCGTAGAATGACGGCGGCAAATGGAGCGAAAGCAACAAAGACCAAGCCCCAGCCGAGTGGTAGCATCAATGTGCTAGCGCTAAACCAGAGCCATAAGGTTAATGAGGTAAAAGGATGCATCCTGACCCCTAGCGTACTTTAGCCATATTTGGGAAAGTGCGCTGAACGCGCTCTGGTAAACGACGAACAAGCATCCAAGCGACAATGGCAGAGATTATCTTATCGGCAATATTGGCACCTAAGACGGTAATGGCGACCGATTCTAATAAGTTTTCACCAACGGCGTGGAAATAGGCGACAAAAAAGTCTGCACCACTACCAGTCGTACCCGCAAATAAGTAAGTGCGGATAGGCACGGCAACAATCATCAGAGCAAAAGTGATGACTACACCCGATAAAATCACACGTGGTAGGGTACGAAAACCACCGGCTCGGGCGAGTAAGCCTGCGCTTAAGCCAATCATCATTGCCACAGGGGCAAACGCCGCAGCGATAGGACCACTTAATAATCCCCACAGTAAGTTCGTTGCTAAGCCACTAAATAAGGCAGCCCAAGGACCCGCGAGAAGTGCGCAGATAATCGTTCCAATAGAATCCAAAAAGATAGGCAGCTTTAACATAGAACTTAGCTGTCCAACGACCATATTGATTGCAATGGAGAAAACAATTAGCGCCAGTGTGCGGCTTGAAATCATTGACGAGTTTGCCATGAAATAAATATCCCTTAGAAGTTGAAAATTAACGCCATAATAAAAATCAAGACAGAATGATAGTTAACGCGAAGTGATGACCAATTCTTCATACCCTGAAAGCGTGCAATGCTCACGGGTAAATGTATTATTTTCTAATTCGCCAATAATTAATTCGAGGGTGGTTCTGACGGTGCAGCCGGGCATCATATGCCCACCACGCATATGTCCATTTTCATCGGAGACTGCAAGATGGAGATGCTCACCTTGTGCATCGAGTGTCCCGATAAGCGATACAATTTCAAATTTACCGGATGTCAGATGAGTATCTTCTTGCCCAGCAAAGCGCAGTGCAACATCGGTTAAACTACCGACACAGCCTGCAATAAATGCAGCTTGTAGCTGGTGGTGCTTTACCTGTTGTTGCAATGTGAGAATAACATCATCCCCTGGGCGTAAGCGTAGAGCGATAAAACGCGCATTTGAGTAAGTTGCTAAAGAATGAGACATAGCAAAGATCCTTGCGAATCATGTTGATAGATTTTGGTAATCTATTATACGAATTGATAAATGGCTGTCCGGGAAAGGCGATTTTTTCTGGGTTTTTTAGTGAAACACACTGCATCTTGAAAAAGATTGATAGAGAAGGTCGGGAAAAACAGAAAAAAATGAAAGTAGAGTCCCAAATATTCTAATTATTTGGCTTAAGCTTTCATCTGGTTTGCAAGGCTGAGCAAAAAACAGTGTTGTTTTTAAGGTAAACTGTTTTTCAGATAAACGATGGAAAATAGTGCTGAGCGATGAAGGAATGTTTGCCTCTTCAGCGCGAGATCAATAACATACATACTTTATGGATGCAGTGACAGTGGAATACTGCAACGTATTTATTTTACAGGGGAAAATCTATGAGCCAAGTTGATCCAACGCTGATCATTTTGCTGGTACTGGCAGGGCTAGGTATTATCAGTCATAACATGACGGTGACGTTAGCCATGCTGTTTCTGTTGGTTGTACGGATCACGCCACTGAATAATTTCTTTCCTTGGGTAGAAAAATACGGATTAACTATTGGGATTTTAATATTGACAATAGGGGTAATGGCGCCGATTGCCAGTGGGAAGATCTCCGCAAATGATGTATTAGGCTCATTTTTGAATTGGAAATCACTCTTAGCAATAGTGATTGGCGTGTTGGTTTCTTGGTTAGGGAGCCGTGGGGTGGCACTCATGGGAAGCCAACCTTCAACTGTTGCAGGATTATTAGTCGGTACGGTGATTGGTGTGGCACTATTCCGCGGGGTTCCTGTCGGACCGTTGATTGCGGCTGGAATTCTCTCATTATTGGTTGGTAAATCGTAGCGCGACTTATGCAAAAATCATTACAGGCAATCGTTGAACAGCTACAAACTATGGGTTATCGCCGTTTGCTGGTGATATCAGGTGAGAGTGAATGGATCTCGAATGAACTTCAGCAAATTCAAAGTTATTTAGCGGGAGATTGGCTGTGTATTTCATCAGAGTTACCCAATAATATCCTACCGGAAAAAGCGCAATTATTGCTGGGACGTGAATTCACCCATGGCATCTTTGATGCACGTAAAGGTCTGCACAGTGAAGCCCTTGCTATCTTAGCGGGAACATTAAAAGCGGGTAGTTTATTGGTGCTCTGTACTCCGCCACAGTCAACGTGGGCAAGTCAAAATGATGCGGATAGTGAGCGTTGGAATGAGCACTTTGGTGAAATCCCTACTCCCAATTTTGTCCGTCATTTACAGCGAACATTTTTGAATTGTCCCGAAGTGTTAGTTGTGGAGCAAAACCAGCCACGTTTCTTGAATTTGCTACCCGATCACCCCAAATGGTTTCCACCTTTAGGTCAACCGACTCAACAGCAACTCAATGCCCTGAAACAATTAATGTCCGCTAATTGCGGTGTTTGGGGATTGATCGCACCTCGAGGAAGAGGAAAATCGACAGTTGCAGGGATGCTGATAAAACAGTGGCAGGGAAAGTGCTGGTGTTGTGCACCGGCGAAAGTTTCCACCCGTGTGGTCGCTGAGTATGCGGAACATGAACTTGAATTTTGGGCACCAGATGTGCTTTTACACTATTGCGAATTTGGTCAAACGATTGATGCAGATTGGTTGATTATTGATGAAGCCGCCGCAATTCCAACGCACATGCTACGAAAAATTATCGCCTACTTTCCGCGGGTTTTAATGACGACGACAGTCGAAGGGTATGAAGGAACTGGGCGTGGATTTGTGATGAAATTTTGCGATAGCCTTGAGAATTTTACTGAGTTATCGCTAACTCAGCCGATTCGATTTGCGCAGGATGATCCGCTCGAAAAAGTGATTAATCAGAGTCTTTTGTTAGGTGAGGTGGAATCCCCTCATATTATCGATGCACCAGCGATTACACAGTTGTTGAGCCAACAACAACTTGCGGATGATCCTAAGTTGCTGAAGGGGTTTTATGGTTTATTAACGGCGGCACATTATCGAACGTCACCTCTGGATCTACGACGATTATTGGATGCTCAGCATCAACATTTTGCGATGATAAGCCACGATAATCAGGATGTTATGGGGGCTGTTTGGCTGGTGGATGAAGGAGGGTTAGAGACGCATTTAAGCTGGCAAATTTGGGCTGGATTACGGCGTCCTCGGGGAAATTTAGTAGCGCAATCTCTTGCTGCGCATAGTTATTTTCCTGAAGCATCGAGGTTGCGTTCTCGGCGTGTGATGAGGATCGCAGTGCAGACCCGATATCGCCGCCAAAAAATCGGGCAACGCTTATTAGCATTACAAGTGGAACGCGGTGTTCAGGATGGTTTGGATTTTCTTTCGGTGAGTTTTGGTTTGACGCCTGACTTATTGGCATTTTGGCAATCAGCGGGATTCCATCTTTTACGTATAGGGCGCCATATTGAGGCAAGTAGTGGCTGTTATACTGCAATGGCGATATTGCCGCTATCTACGGAAGCTCGGGCAATCTGCCATCTGGGGCAACATCGCTTACAGCGAGATCTGTTTTGGCGTGATGATCTCGATGAATTTAATCTGAAAAGCACATCTGAGCAGCTACTTGATGCTGGGGATTGGCTAGAATTAGTCGGCTTTAGCCATTATAGCCGCTCGCTTGCGGCGAGTGAGGCGTCACTACAGCGCTTTTTAGCTGTTTTTCAGCAACAACATTCGCATGAAATAGTGAATACTGCTCTTGGATATTACTTCCAGCAAGGGCTATCCATCGAGCAGGCAGCAAAGCGGCTAGGTTTAGCAGGGCAAAAACAGTGGCTAAAACGTGCAAGAATGGAAATTGCCCAATGGTTGAATGATTATTACGCTGAACAGACGCGCGGATTAAAACAGCAAATTAGCGTTTTTTGTCCTTAGGCCAGTCGTCGTCTTCATCGTCCCACAGGTGATTATTATCTTGGTGAGGTGGAATTTTAGGTTTGTCGTCTAAATATTTTTTGGGGTCGAGTCGCATCATTTCTTTAACTGAATTCCAAATGACGCCAACCAATAAAAGTAGAATGATCCACCAATAATCGGCTAACCAATGCATATTTGCCTTCTTATATTAATCATAATAATGTGTAGCGCAGCCAACGTTGCTAATTAGCTAGCTTAAGTGGGGTTATTTAACCATGTTTTTTGTTTTAACGGGAGAGCCGGAATGAATATAAAGAAGATCATATTCATTACAGTAGGGTGGATTGCCGTTGGCTTAGCCTTTTTAGGCGCAATTTTACCTGTGATGCCAACAACGTGTTTTTTATTACTGGCAGCATGGTGTTTTTCTCGTTCATCCCCACGTTTTCATAATTGGCTATTGTATCGCTCATGGTTTGGCGGTTATTTACGTCACTGGCAGACTTATCGGGCATTACCTAAAGGTGTAAAACCGAAAGCGATGACGCTCATCGTCCTGACATTTGCATTTTCGATTTGGGTGGTCAGTTATGGATGGTTAAAAATCGGGCTATTCGTGGGAATGTGTTGGTTGCTGATTTTTATGTACCGTTTACCTGTGGTGGATGCTACGGAAACTCAGCAGAGTAAGACTGAGTTATAAAGTGGAAAAATGTCACTCAGTAAGGCACCGAGTGACAATAAACATTAATCCGGCACTTTAATATAGCGGTTAAACACATATTCAAGGTTAGCGAGTAACCAGTTTTTCCCGCTAATATCTTCCTCAGTGAGTACCTGTTTGATAATGTCTGGCGTTAATAGTTGCTCTGCTTCATGGGACAATGGCCAGTAACTAATGTGCCAAGGTTCTTCTGCTACACCGGCATCTGTAGCAGTAAAAGGGCGATAGAAATCAAACGTTGCCATATTATCGGTGAGCCAATCATTTAACTCAGCGAAATACCCACCTTCTTGGTATTCCCACGGTTCCAATTGCAATGTTTGTCCAGCGGGGATCCGTAGCGGATCGTAAACATCAATTTCAGTTCCCCAATGATGGCGGCTAGCACCGGGCAACGCAGACCAATGCAAAATCGCTTCACACAGCTGCCCTTCAGTTAAGGTCGAAATGTCTAGCGGTTGGCTGTGTGTATCGAGAACAGGACGTTGACCTGCAAATTTTTCATTCCAAATCACCTGTTGACGAGCAAAGTCGCGAAATGCGCTGGCAGATTGTAACTTGAATCCTGCGCGTGCCGCAGTTTGTTGCATAGCAAGAAAGGCTTTAGTGGTATTAAATTGCAGTCGATGATGACCGCCTAATGTGACTAAATGGTCGGTGGAACGCCCTGTAAGCATCTCGATGGTGATCATAGTAGTAGTAACTCCATGATGCGCTCATAAATGACAGCAAGCTGTTGTAAATCCTCGATGCTAACGCACTCATCCACTTTATGGATGGTGGCATTCAGTGGACCCAATTCAATCACATGGGTACCCATTTGCGCAATAAAACGCCCGTCAGATGTACCGCCGCTGGTGGACAGTGTGGTTTCACGCCCTGTAACTTCATGGATAGCTTGGACGGTTGCACTCACTAATTCACTGTCACCTGTTAAGAAAGGCTGACCGGATAAGAACCATTCTAAGCGATAAGCCAGACCATGGCGCTCAAGCATGTCAGTGACGCGTTCACGGATTATAGTGTCAGTCAATTCCGTACTAAAGCGGAAGTTGAATTGTACCTTTAGCTCTCCAGGGATCACGTTATCTGCACCCGTACCCGCATTAATATTGGCAATTTGCATGCTGGTGGCAGGGAAGTATTGGTTACCGTCATCCCATTTTGTTGTGACTAATTCTTGAAGAAAGTTTGTTGCGCGATGCACGGGGTTGTCTGCAAGGTGTGGGTAAGCGACGTGCCCTTGTGTGCCTAAAATGGTTAAGTGGGCGGTGATAGAGCCTCGACGACCATTTTTAATGATATCGCCAAGCGCAGATTGGCTCGACGGTTCCCCTACTAAGCAGTAATCGACGGGTTCATGTCGAGCTTGTAATGTTTCAACGACTTTAACAGTCCCGTGGGTCGCTTTAGCCTCTTCATCAGAGGTAATCAAAAATGCGAGACGTCCAGTATGAGTCGGATATTTTTCGACAAAGCGCTCAGCGGCGACGACCATCGCGGCAATAGAGCCTTTCATATCAGCGGCGCCACGCCCATATAAATGCTGATTGATAATGGTTGGCGTGAATGGCGGCGTCTGCCACTTGCTATGATCGCCAGCAGGGACAACATCTGTGTGTCCAGCAAACGCAAGTGTTTTACCTGCGTTGCCGCGATGAGCCCAAAAATTAAGCGTATCGCCAAATGGCATTTTTTCGACAGTAAAACCGATGTTATTCAAACGTTCAATCAGTAAATCTTGGCAACCTTGGTCATCAGGGCTGATTGATGGGCGTGCAATAAGTTGTTGTGCAAGTTCGATGACAGGGCAGTTCATTGAGTCACCTTTTATCGTGTGAATGATTGGTAGTCGTCAGCATTGAATCCGACAAGGTAACGGTGGTCTGCGGAGACAAGGATAGGGCGCTTGATCATTGCTGGTTCAGCGAGTAGTACTTTCTTGGCGCTGTCTGCATCAATAACGGCATTTTTTTCTTCATCACTCAGTTTACGCCAAGTGGTACCTCGTTTGTTCACAAGCGTTTCCCAATCGATATGCTGTAAAAATGTGGAGAGAAGCTCATCTGTAATGCCATCAACGCGATAGTCATGGAATTGGTAGCCGATTGCATTATCGTCTAAGTAACGGCGTGCTTTTTTAATGGTATCGCAGTTTTTAATCCCATACATGGTATAAGGGGGCACAGGGGTATTGGACATATGATTTTCCTCTGATGGCGAACAATGTTATGCCATACATAATGCGGGAAAATACAATTGTGGTCTACCCCCTTGAATCGAAAAGATTTATTAATATTAAAATCGATTTAATAATAACTAAAGCGGAGTTAATATTCATGATTTTATAAATGGATAATAAAATAATTAATTTAGATAACTTACATTAATTAAATTAAATCATGTTGAATTATTTTGAGCGCATGTATATTAAACTGGCTTCTAAGCGAGAACGAACCCGTAATTTTTTCAGAACATTTCGAATGTGAACTTTAACGGTTTCCTCTGAAATAAATAATAACTGAGAAATTTCTTTATTTTTTAATCCAGCGGCCATTTCATGCAATATTTCACATTCACGCCGGGTTAATGTGGATAGTGGGTCTTTAGTTTGATGTCGAGTGATAAGATGTTGATAAACTTTTTCGCTGAATACATGATGCCCCTCCATCGCTTTTTTTATGCTATTGAGTAACATATCTAGCTCGCTATTTTTTAGTAGGTAACCTTGAGCACCGGCATCAATGGCAGAGTAGATATCCGTTTTCATTGTTGAGAAGGAAAGTACAAGGAGGTAGCTATTAATGCAATGTTTGCGCAGTAATCGGATAGTCTCGAATGTTTTATTACCCTGTAAGATAGTGTCGATCAGTATCATATTGGGCTGTTTAGTGGTGGCAATGTTTAAGGCTTCTTTGCTATTTGTAACTTCAGCTGAAATTTCAAATTCAGCTTTTGATGTTAATAAGTGGGATAATCCAAAGCGAAAAATAGGATGTTCATCGATAATCATAACCGTATGATTAGACATAGTGGGTTCCTTTTTTATGTCTTACAACTTATTCGATTAACTAGATTTAATATAGTTAAAATATAATATATTTAAGTTTGCATGAAATCATCATTCTTAATTGATGAGTCAATTGGCTTTATAAAAACATGAATAATGGAAGCGAAAATTATGGAGCTTAATATATTTTAGGTCAAATAGAAGCGAGCTTTGGAATAATACATTAATTTCAAAAAAATAATAACTAAGATTGAAAAAAATTAAAGGTATTTAAAAAATGATATGAATAAAAATAATAACAATATTGTGTATATCTAAAAATACACCATTGTCATTTTGTGGTAAATCCGTGTAGATTTCTTGTAACTGAAAGATTTTTCTGGAAATCATAGGCACGATCATGATTTGCTAACAAGATGTGTTTATACTGTGAAGGCTCTTACCTTACCAAATTTTGAAAGGACTTGATGATGGATGATAAATTAAAACAAAGTGCTCTCGATTTTCATGAGTTTCCTCATCCTGGGAAAATTACTGTCACACCAACCAAACCATTAGTAACCCAACGCGACCTCGCATTAGCCTACTCTCCAGGGGTAGCCGTGCCGTGCTTGGAAATTGCGGATGATCCACTGAAAGCGTACCGCTATACAGCAAAAGGTAACCTTGTAGGGGTTATCTCTAACGGTACAGCAGTACTGGGTTTAGGGAATATCGGTGCATTGGCCGGTAAGCCTGTTATGGAAGGGAAAGGCGTTTTATTTAAGAAATTCTCGGGCGTTGATGTTTTCGATATTGAAGTGGATGAAACCGATCCAGACAAACTCATCGATATTATTGCGTCGTTAGAACCGACCTTTGGCGGTATCAACCTCGAAGATATTAAAGCACCAGAGTGTTTTTATATTGAGCAAAAATTACGTGAACGCATGAATATTCCTGTGTTCCATGATGACCAACACGGTACCGCGATTATCTGTACGGCAGCGGTGATCAATGGTCTGCGTATTGTGAAAAAAGAAATTGGCGATGTTCGTTTAGTGGTATCCGGTGCGGGTGCGGCCTCGATTGCCTGCATGAACTTATTAGTTGCATTAGGATTAAAACGTGAAAACATCACCGTTTGTGACTCAAAAGGGGTCATTTATAAAGGTCGTGATGAGCGAATGGATGCGACTAAAGCTGCTTATGCCATTGAAGATAATGGACAGCGTACATTAGCGGATGCGATTCCTGACGCGGATATTTTCCTCGGTTGTTCTGGTCCTCGACTATTAACACCAGAAATGGTTAAAACCATGGCAAAAGACCCGCTGATTTTAGCCTTGGCAAACCCTGAACCTGAGATTTTGCCACCACTGGCGAAAGAAGTTCGCCCTGATGCGATTATCTGCACGGGACGTTCAGACTACCCGAACCAAGTTAACAACGTGCTGTGTTTCCCATTCATCTTCCGTGGTGCTTTGGATGTGGGGGCGACCACCATTAACGAAGAGATGAAACTGGCGTGTGTATATGCTATTGCGGACTTAGCGCTGGCGGAGCAAAGCGAAGAAGTGGCTTCAGCATATGGCAACCAAGATCTGTTTTTCGGTCCAGAATACATTATTCCTAAGCCGTTTGACCCACGTCTGATTGTCAAAATTGCGCCAGCCGTTGCGAAAGCGGCGATGGAATCGGGTGTCGCAACGCGTCCAATTACGGATATGGATGCATATGTTGAAAAATTGAATCAGTTTGTGCATAAAACAAACTTATTTATGAAGCCTATTTTCTCTCAAGCGAAAAAAGAGTTAAAACGCATTGTTTTAGCGGAAGGGGAAGAAGAGCGTGTTTTACATGCAACTCAAGAGTTAGTTTCTCTTGGTTTAGCTTTCCCAATTCTGGTTGGGCGTCCAAGCGTGATTGAGATGCGTATCCAAAAACTAGGATTACATATCGAGCTGGGCAAAGACTTTGAAGTGGTCAACAACGAAAATGACCCACGCTTTAAAGAATACTGGCAAGAATATTATCAGATCATGAAGCGTCGTGGCATCTCCCAAGAAATGGCGCGTCGTGCCTTGATTGCGAACCCAACCATTATCGGCGGTATCATGGTACTGCGAGGTGAAGCAGATGGCATGATCTGTGGTTCAATCGGTAGCTACAGTGAACATTACCAAGTGGTTAAAGACCTGTTTGGTTTCCGTGAGGGGGCTCACGCTGCGGGCGCAATGAACGCTTTGTTATTACCAACGGGTAATACGTTCATTGCCGACACCTATGTGAACGAAGATCCAACCCCTGAAGAGTTAGCGGAAATCACGTTAATGGCGGCGGATACTGTTCGTCGATTTGGTATTGAGCCAAAAGTTGCGTTGTTATCCCGTTCAAGTTTTGGGTCTTCAGATTGCTCATCGGCACAGAAAATGCGTGATACGCTAGCGTTAGTGAGAGCCCGTGAACCAAACTTAGAAATTGATGGTGAAATGCATGCAGATGCGGCATTAATTGAATCAATTCGTAAAGATGTGATGCCAGATAGCCCATTGAAAGGTTCTGCAAACTTATTAATTATGCCAAACATGGAAGCTGCACGTATTAGTTATAACTTACTGCGCGTGACCAGTTCTGATGGTGTGACGGTAGGTCCAGTATTAATGGGTGTTGCTAAACCCGTCCATGTTTTAACGCCAATTGCCTCAGTTCGCCGCATAGTGAACATGGTGGCATTAGCAGCAGTGGAAGCTCAAACAAACCCACTGTAATTATTGCATTGATAATAATTTATCGAATGATTGATTAATTATCGAGTTCCCCAGAAAGACTTCCATTCTTGTTAATGGGAGTCTTTTTTATTTGAAAATGATTATCATTATCTGTATTTTGAATGGCTTCAAAGTCACTATATGGAAAAGATAATGATATCAGCACGTTCTTTGAATTATTTAACGAAAAAGTCATCACTCCTGAGCTTAGGAGTGCTTTTCGTTTTGAGTTTCACACAGCTAGGATGTACCTCTCAAACGCCAAAACCTGCCACACAGTTGGATCCTCAATTAACTCAAGTCGGTAAAATCATTGATTTGGATTCCGGTAAATCCATCACACCACAGCAATTAATCCAACAACTTGCGGCATCCCCACGGGTCATTGTTGGGGAAAAACACGATAATATTTATCATCATCAAATTGAGCAGTGGGTGGCACAAGAAATGCAACAGATACGCCCGCAAGGGGCGGTATTGCTAGAGATGCTTACTCCCAATCAACAAAGTAAGGTCGCCAATGTCCAGAAACAAATGCAAGGCAATCCTTATATTCGAGACGAAAAATTACAAGAAGTGTTGCATTGGAATACAGGTTGGCCATGGGCACAATATGGGAATTTAGTGAAGTATTTGTTAGCTCAGCCATACCCAGTGTTAGCGGCAAATATTAATCGAGATGCCGTTATGGAAGCTTACAATAACCCGCCTAAGCTGACAGGAAAGCACTCAACACAACCCGTTATTCAAGCATTAATCAATGAAACCATTAAACGCTCACACAATGGTGAATTGGATGATATTCAATCTAACAAAATGATGAATATCCAACAGCTAAGAGATAGGGCAATGGCTCAAGGGTTATTGGATGCACCTGCTCCAGCGGTTCTTTTTGCTGGGGGATATCATGCAACACGAGCAATTGGTGTTCCATTACATGTACTCGACCTTGCACCTAATGAACCATTGAAAGTATTGATTATTTCTGAGGTAGGTGAAGAAATCGACAACCTACATGCGGATTATGTGTGGTATACGCCGAAATAATCACCAATAGTCACTAATATGATGATTTAAAATCGTTAATTTTGTGAAGTAATCATCATATTTATTTACAAATAATTTCCATTTGCATTCGTTATTAATTATCATTTGCAACTCTATAAAAGCACGTAAGATGAATATGAGCACAATAACGTTTGAAAGTGGGTATGTCAGTAGAACCACCAAAATGGGCGGATGGCTGGCTTTAGCAGTCGTTTTACACGTTGCTATTGTGGGGATTTTTATTTGGACAACGCATAATGAACGATGGGAAGACTCACTGCCGCCACCGTCTGTGGTGATGGAGTTGTCTATCGAAGCTCAAGCTAAACAGTTAACGGAAGTGAATATTGGAAAAACGCAAGAGCTTGCCGTCGCGAGTGAATCTCACAAGACACCATCGGAAGATATCGCGATCCCTGCTTTGCCCGTTAATGAACAAGCTGAAGTGCAACTCATTAAGGCTGAAGCCAAAAAAACGAAGCCTGAGCTGAAAAAACAGAAACAGGAACAGAAGCAAGTTAAAAAAGTGCAAACCACCGATTCGAAAGCCAGCGATGCACCTGCGACCAGTGATGCCGCCGCACCGGTACTAAGTCAAAAAATTGCAGCGGAACTGAATAGCCAATCAGATGCAAATGATAGCCTTCAGAAGCAATGGGAAGCCATCGTGCTGGGAAAATTGAATAAATATAAGCGCTACCCAGAAGATGCGAGCAAACGCAATCGTATCGGCAAACCTGTGGTGATGTTTACGGTGGATAGCCAAGGCTTTTTACTTGATAGCAGTTTAGTGGGCTCATCAGGTACGCGCTCTTTAGACAAAGAAGCCCTGCAAGTTTTATCGCGTGCCGCGCCGTTACCCGAGCCTCCGACGAAGATATTAAACAATGGGCGGATAACTGTCAGGTTACCTATTGATTTTACACTTAATGATAAATAGATTGGATTCACTATGCATAATAGAATCACCACATTTTGCGTGGTCACACTACTAGGGTTATATGCAGCCAGCAGCGCTGCGGAGGATAAAATGCTAGCACCAATAGCGAAAAAACAGCCCCATGTTATGACAATTCATGGTGACGAACGTGTCGATAACTATTATTGGTTAAGAGATGATAACCGTGAAGCTCCAGAAATTATTGAATATTTGAATCAAGAAAATGCCTATACCGCGCAACAACTTGAGCGGGGTGAGCCATTAAAACAACAAATTTACGATGAATTATTATCCCGAGTGAAGCAGGATGATGAATCTGTACCCTACAACTACAATGGTTATACGTACCGCTCTCGTGTCGTGGCAGGGAAAAATTACTCAATCTATGAAAGACGCCCAATTAATAGCAACGACGAATGGACAGTATTAGTTGATGGTAACCAACGCGCAGAAGGCGTTGAATATTACCGGATGGGGGCATTAGCGATATCACCGGATAATACAACGATTGCGATTGCGGAAGACCGCCAAGGTCGTAACGATTATGCTGTCTCATTTCGTAAAATTGATGACTCCACGTGGCAAGAAAATGTGCTGACAAATACGTCAGGCAATATCGTTTGGGCGAATGATAATCACACGTTGTTTTACGTCAACAAAGACAAAAAAACATTGCTGCCTTATCAAGTAGTTAAGCATCAATATGGGACTTTGCAATCGGCTGATAAGCTCGTGTATGAAGAGAAAGATGATACTTACTACGTTAGCTTAGCGAAATCGACTTCCAAAGATTATATTTTAATTGGGATTACCAGTACTGAAACGTCTGAATACCGTCTTCTTGATGCAAATCAGCCGCAGCATGATGCAATAGTTCTACAACCACGTAAAACGGGTGTGGAATATTATCCTGACCATTTTAATGGAAAATTTTATATTCGCTCAAATCATCAGCATCCATTATTTGGTTTGTACATTGCAGATAATGCGGCAGCTCCGTGGGTCAGTTATATTGCGCCGCGTGACAATGTTGATCTTGAGGATTTTGCCTTATTCAATAATTGGCTAGTCATTGAAGAACGTCAAAATGGTCTCGTTAATATTCGCCAAATTAGCTGGTTAACTCAAAAAGAGCATGCTGTCAGTTTTGAGGATCCCGCTTATATGGCGTGGATTGGCAATAACCCAGAGCCGGATACCGATAAATTACGCTACGGCTACTCCTCGATGACGACACCTTCTTCTGTGTATGAAATTAATATGCTAACGCAAGAGAAACAGCTATTAAAACAAGAAGAAGTAAAAGACTTCAACAAAGAAAATTACCAAAGTGAGCGAATTTGGATTACGGCGCGAGATGGTGTGAAAGTGCCTGTTTCATTGGTTTATCGCAAAGATAGCTTCAAACAGGGTAAAAACCCGCTGTTAGTCTATGGCTACGGAGCGTATGGATACGGCATCGACCCATCATTTAGTTCTTCTCGATTGTCCTTGCTTGATCGCGGATTTGTGTATGCTATCGCCCATATTCGTGGCGGCGGCGATCTGGGTAAAAATTGGTACATTCAAGGTAAAACCGTCCATAAAATGAATACCTTTACGGACTTTATTGATGTTACCCACGCATTATTGGCGCAAGGTTATGGGGAAAAAGGTCACGTCTATGCCATGGGCGGCAGTGCCGGTGGTCTATTAATGGGGGCTGTTGTTAATATGGCGCCTGACCTATATGAAGGCGTAGTATCTGCCGTACCATTTGTTGATGTGGTCACCACCATGCTTGACCCTTCAATTCCACTGACAACAGGGGAATATGACGAGTGGGGTAATCCTGAAAATGAAGAGGATTACTGGCGAATTAAAGCCTATAGCCCGTATGACAATATTAAAGCGCAGCATTACCCTCATATTCTAGTCACTACAGGATTGCATGACTCACAAGTGCAGTACTGGGAACCTGCTAAATGGGTTGCGAAATTACGCGATCTTAAACAGGGCAATTCACTATTGTTATTAGAAACCAATATGAATGCAGGACATGGCGGAAAATCAGGTCGTTTTAATGCATTAGATGATATTGCAAGGGAATACAGTTTTATTCTGATGTTAGAAAACAAAGAAACATATTTTCCAGAATATAAATAATAAGTAGCCAATATAAGGTTATCTAGGATTAGTTGTATGGTTATTAAAACCGACAACTAATCCTATTCGCAGAAATGACATTTATTCTGCGTTTGCAATGTGAGCGACTGTTTTATTAGTACGTTTACAGGAATGGTTTAATGAATAATAAAATAATAATCATGGTAGCTGGGACTATTTCCACTGGCTTCCAAGGGTTCGCTTTGGCTGAAAATACACAGCAGACAAATCAGCAGCAGGATGATGTGGTTAATTTTAGCCAATTAAAAGTCTCTGGCGCACAAAAACAAACGCCGCTGGTGAAAGCATTAGAAAAACCAGGGGCATATAGCGCGGTAGGTACTGAAAATAAACTTCAGTCTATGGATAAAATTATCCGCTCTATGCCGGGAACTTACACTCAAATGGACGCAAGCCAAGGCACCATCAATGTGAATATCCGTGGTCTCAGTGGCTTTGGCCGCGTGAATATGATGGTGGATGGCGTCACGCAAAGCTACTACGGAATATCACCCAGTAAATATACTCACGGGATGCAGCCAAGTAATGATTTTGGCTCACTGATTGACCCTAACTTTATTGTGTCTGTTGAGGTAGAGAAAGGGCAACTCAACGGCAGTAATAGTGTCAACGCCTTAGCGGGTAGTGCAAATTTCCGAACCTTATCCATTGATGACGTTATTTTTAAGGATAATTTATGGGGAGTGCGCAGTAAGGGGAGTTGGGGTGATAATGGGCTCGGATATAATGGGATGGTTTCTGTTGCAGGAAAATCCTTATTAAACGATGGCGAAGGGTATTTCGGTGGTTTAATTGCAGTGAGTGGACATAATATTCCTGGAAGTTATAAAAACGGGGATGGTTTTGATACAGATGAATTTGCAACAGACCCGACATTTAAACAAAAACCGCAATCTCAATTAACCAAATTAAAGTATAAACCGAATGATAGCCATGAAGTCGAATTCAGTGGTCGATTTTTACAAAATAAGCTAACCAGCCGTAAGATTAATAGCGAAGATTATTATCTGAAATATAAATACACGCCAATCAATGAATTGATAGATGTTGAGGTGCTCGCCAGTCATGGGTTTAACACGCAAAAATTCCAAGGCGAACCTATTGGTGGTGCATTAAAGGATGCGGAGTCAGAGAATAAATCAGACAGTATTAATATTTCCAATACTAGCCGTTTTTCTTATGGTGAGATGGATTTCAAATGGCAGCTTGGTTCGAAGCTAATGAAAACTAAGTACCAAAAAATCACGCAGCCAGTGGAAGATCCAAATACGGTTATTTATAACCCATTTTCTCCGAGCGGTACGCAAGATATTGCGAGTTTGTATACCCAATTTGAAGCGCAGTATGATATTTATACGGCTACCTTTGACCTCAATTACCTTAATTATCGAGTTAAGGGGTATAAACCCGCTTGTGATGAAACGGAAAAATGCTTCCCTCAAGAAGCGAGTACATTAAATCTACGGGAAAGTGGCATTAACCCCGGAGTGTTGGTTTCCGCCCAAATTATTCCTGAATTTCAACCTTTTGTGAGTTATGCGCACTCAATGAGAGCACCAAACTCTCAGGAAGCTTTTTTCTCTCAAAATGGTGGTCAGAGTATGAATCCATTCCTAAAAGGAGAAAAGTCGCAAACTTGGCAGGTAGGTTTTAATAGTTTTAAGCCAGACTTAATTGTAGAAGGTGATCAGTTCAACCTGAAAGCGCTGTGGTTCCATACACATATCAAAGACTACATCACGAGTAAGTCTTTCCTGCTATGTCGTGCAAACTCTCAGGAAGAGTTTGATTGGTGTTTAATTAATGATGATGTGTGGGATAAAGAAAATCCGGATATTTTCCAACGCGCAGATATGTATGTGAACGATCCCCGTGATGTTAATTTACGCGGTTATGAGCTACAAGCAAACTACGATGCAGGGGTATTTTACTCCATGGTTTCTTACACCCAAGAGTCTGGCAAACAACCAGTGTCAATCAACAGTACATCGGTATTTAGTGCAGGGGACTTTACCCAATTACCTGAATATTATGTGACTTTAGATTCTGGCGTGCGTTTATTTGATGAAAAACTGACGCTTGGCTCAGCCATTACATGGACGGGACCTTCTAAGCGCATTAGCCCAATTCCGGATGGAGATATAAATGGGGATGCGATGACTGAAAAATATGAGAAGCAACCTACTATTGTTGATCTATATGCAGATTATGAAATCAATAAAAACTTCAAGTTAATGATGGCGATTAATAACCTCACAAACGAAAATTACACGGATGTATTAAACCGTGCTAATTCAGGTGCTGTAATGGAGGAACGAGGTCGCAATAATGAAACGGGAAGGGGACGTAGTTATATGATTGGTGGGCAAGTGCGTTTTTAACTAAGCAGTAAAATAATTAAGGCGTTTAGTCTTTTTAGTCTTACACACTAACGACGATTGATAGACACGCGCTTTAAACGCTATTCAATATTGGATACCCTTCTCGCAGTTTATCTCCTTGGATTTATTACAATAAGGTAATAAATCCAAGGAGAACCATAATGAAAATAACCAATAAAATTAATGTGCTCGAATTGATCTCTCCTGAGATGCAAAAAGTGATTGCCTATTATGCGCAGAAAGATCCTGTTGAGCCCAATGATGGAAGTTATGAGGCTCAGCGGCTTGCTTATATTGAGGATCGGCGTTATTGGAATGCGAATTCCCCAGAATTATTTAGCATAAAAAACAATCTTGTCCCAACAGACAAAGGTGACGTTGTCACGCGAATTTATCACCCTATAGAAAAGACGCCTGCCACACTGTTTTACTTGCACGGAGGTGGATTTATTCTCGGTAATCTCGATACGCATGATCGTATTATGCGCTTACTGGCACTGTACACAGGTTGTACGGTGATTGGCATCGATTATACACTTTCTCCAGAGGTGCATTATCCCCAAGCCATAGAAGAGGCGGTCGCGGTGTGTCAATTCTATTATCAGCACGCTGAGAAATTCACGCTCAATATGAACCATATTGGATTCGCAGGAGACTCAGCAGGCGCAATGCTAGCGCTTGCCAAGGTATTATGGTTACGGGATAAACACATTTACTGTGGTGATATTTGTGCAGTGTTGCTGTGGTATGGATTATATGGGTTACACGACTCGCGTAGTCGTCGCCTGTATGGAGGAGAATGGGACGGGTTAAGGCGAGAAGATCTCCAAGAATATGATAATGCTTATTTAACCGCTTTAGGTAGTCGCGAAGAGCCTTACTATTGTTTATTTAATAATGACCTAACACAAGGTATACCGCCTTGTTTCATTGCAAGTGCTCAATATGACCCATTAATTGATGATAGCGAAACATTATTTCAAACGTTTCAAGCACATAAAGTCCCATGTGAATATAAAATGTATTCAGGGACATTACATGCTTTTTTACATTACTCTCGTATTATGCCAACCGCGGATAGTGTGATTCGGGATGGTGCCATATATTTTATAAAACAGCTATTTGGTTGATTTTTTCGTGCGAACCTTTTGAATGTTGGTGACTTGGCTTTCCACCCACCCATCATTCAAGCGTGTTTTGAGTTGTTGACCTAATTTCACTTGGCTGGTCTTTTTCAACACGGTGCCTTCGGGAGTTTCACTGATACTAAAACCGCGGGCGAGTGTGGCGAGAGGACTAACCGCCTCCATTTTTGAGCATGCGACAGCGAAACGTTGGCGGTAGCGGGTAACTAAGTGGGTCAACATATTTTGCAAATGATACTGGGTTTGCTGCAATTGGCGCTGTTGACGCTGCAATTGAGGACGTAAGTCATTTTGCATAAGTCGACGCTGGTTTTTATCAAACTTGAAGGTTGATGATTGTAGTTGGCGATTGATGGCATTTGTTAGTTTTTGGCGTAGAGCAGAAATTTGATTTTGTTGCCGAGCAAGACGTAGTTGAGGGTGTTGTTGTTGCAAGCGATGCTGCAAGCGTGCAAAACGTTGTTGCTGAGCCGCTAAGTAATAATCCATCGCCATTTCGAGATGTTGCTGCCCTGATTTTAGCTGGCGCAGCATTTCAGTTTGATTACGACTGACAAGCTCTGCTGCTGCGGAGGGTGTAGGCGCTCGAACATCAGCAACATAATCCGCAATAGTGACGTCAGTTTCATGACCAACGGCGCTAATAATTGGTAATCGGCTATTAAAAATGGCTCTCGCAACGATCTCTTCGTTAAATGCCCATAAATCTTCCAGAGAACCACCACCACGACCGACAATTAACACATCGCACTCATGACGTAAGTTCGCCAGTTCGATAGCTCTGGCGATTTGTGCTGGCGCTAAATCCCCTTGAACCGCGGTTGGGTAAATCACCACTGGGAGGGACGGATCGCGACGATGAAGAATATTCAAAATATCATGTAAAGCCGCACCGGTTGCAGAGGTGATGATACCTACCCGTTTTGCCGGGGACGGTAAGGCTTGTTTGTGAATAACATCAAACAAGCCTTGAGCATTGAGTGTTTGTTTGAGTAGCTCAAAGCGCTGTTGCAGAAGACCTTCACCCGCAGGTTGCATGCTTTCGATAATCAGTTGGTAATCACCGCGTGGTTCATACAGTGTAACGGTCGCACGAACCAAAACTTGTTGCCCATTTTGCGGGCGAAAGGTGACGCGGGTATTTTGTCCACGAAACATTGCCGCGCGAACTTGTGCACGATCATCTTTGAGAGTCAGGTACCAATGTCCTGAACTGGGCTGCGAAAAATTGGAAATTTCGGCAGTTAACCAAATTCGGCCCATTTGAGTATCAAGAAGTTCTCTTACCGTTTGGTTGAGCTTGCTGACGGAATAAATTGCGCTATTTTGTTGAGTCGACATGTGAGCTAGATCAAATTTTAAAACAATGACTTAATTGACTGATACTAACGCAGCCGACGGACTTATCAAGTTTTTTTTGAAAAAAGTGCTGGAAGCAACCGATTACGGTGTGTATAATGCCGCGGCAATATTTTATACCTTTCATAACGCTGCCTGGTGGGATATTGCCTATGTTACGCATTAAAAAAGAAGCACTAACTTTCGACGATGTTTTACTCGTTCCTGCACACTCAACTGTACTGCCAAACACGGCAGATCTGTCCACTCAACTGACTGCAAAAATCCGCCTGAATATTCCTATGCTCTCCGCAGCGATGGATACTGTCACCGAATCTGATCTGGCTATCGCACTGGCTCAAGAAGGTGGTATTGGTTTTATCCATAAAAACATGTCCATTGAGCGCCAAGCTGAAGAAGTTCGTCGCGTGAAGAAACACGAAAGCGGCGTGGTTACCGATCCTGTCACTGTTACCCCTGAAACCACGATCCGTGAAGTGCAAGAATTGGCCGAACGTAATGGTTTTGCGGGTTATCCTGTTGTCTCTAAAGATAATTCTTTAGTCGGTATTATTACAGGTCGTGACGTGCGTTTCGTGACAGATTTGGACCAACCAGTTACCGCAGTGATGACACCAAAAGAGCGTTTAGTGACGGTAAAAGAAGGCGAAGCACGCGAAGTTGTATTACAAAAAATGCATGAGCAACGTGTTGAAAAAGCCTTAGTGATCGACGATAGCTTCCATCTGTTAGGTATGATCACCGTTAAAGATTTCCAAAAAGCAGAACGTAAACCAAATGCATGTAAAGACGAACAAGGTCGCTTACGTGTCGGTGCGGCTGTAGGTGCAGGTCCAGGCAACGAAGAGCGCGTTGATGCCTTGGTTGCTGCGGGTGTGGATGTCCTGCTGATTGACTCTTCACACGGTCATTCTGAAGGCGTTTTACAACGCATTCGTGAAACACGTCAAAAATACCCTGATTTACAAATTATCGGTGGTAACGTTGCAACGGCTGAAGGTGCGAAAGCGTTGGCTGATGCTGGCGTTAGCGCAGTAAAAGTGGGTATTGGTCCAGGTTCAATCTGTACGACTCGTATCGTAACCGGTGTTGGTGTGCCTCAAATCACTGCGATCGCTGAAGCGGCGGGGGCATTAGAGGGTACTGGTATTCCTGTTATTGCAGATGGCGGTATCCGTTTCTCTGGTGATATTTCTAAGGCTATCGCAGCGGGCGCAGCATGTGTCATGGTGGGTTCCATGTTCGCAGGTACCGAAGAATCTCCGGGCGAAACAATTTTGTTCCAAGGTCGTACCTATAAAGCATACCGTGGAATGGGCTCTCTGGGCGCGATGTCTAAAGGTTCTTCTGACCGTTATTTCCAATCAGATAACGCAGCCGACAAACTGGTACCAGAAGGCATCGAAGGTCGTGTGGCATACAAAGGTCGCCTAAAAGAGATCATTCACCAACAAATGGGCGGTTTACGTTCATGTATGGGTCTGACAGGCTGCGGTACTATCGATATGCTGAGAACAAAAGCTGAATTCGTTCGTATCAGTGGTGCGGGTATTCAAGAAAGTCACGTTCATGATGTGACTATCACGAAAGAGTCTCCTAACTATCGTTTAGGGCAGTAATTACCCTTTAAAACGGTAAGTAAAAAGTTTCAGGGTGGCGCGATATCGTGGTAGCGCCACCGCCTTTTATTTTGACTTGAATTGTTGGAATTCTCCTCAAATGACTACAAATATCCATAAGCATCGCATTCTTATCCTTGACTTTGGCTCTCAGTACACTCAGCTGATTGCTCGTCGTATCCGTGAAATTGGCGTCTACTGTGAACTGTGGGCATGGGATGTCACGGAAGAACAAATTAGAGAGTTCAACCCTAACGGCATTATCTTGTCTGGTGGTCCAGAAAGTACCACTGAAGCAGACAGCCCACGTGCACCTGAGTATGTTTTTAATGCAGGCGTTCCTGTATTAGGTATCTGCTATGGCATGCAAACCATGTCTATGCAATTAGGTGGTGCCGTTGAGGTGTCTGGTGAGCGCGAATTTGGTTACGCAAACGTTGAAATTCTTGAAGATTGCGACCTGTTCCGTGATATCCAAGATGCAATTAACGAAGATGGTAAGCCAGTTTTAGATGTATGGATGAGCCACGGCGACAAAGTGACTGCAATCCCATCAAGCTTTAAAACGATTGCCAGCACGCCTAGCTGCCCATATGCCATCATGGCAGATGTTGAAAAGCGTTTCTATGGTGTTCAGTTCCATCCTGAAGTAACCCATACACACCAAGGTTTGAATATTTTAAAACGTTTCGTGTTGGATCTGTGCCAATGTGAAGCGCTGTGGACTTCAGCGGCAATTATCGAAGATACCGTTGCTCGCTTAAAAGAACAAATCGGTGATGACCACGTTCTGTTAGCGCTGTCTGGTGGTGTGGACTCTTCTGTCACTGCGCTGCTATTACACCGCGCTATCGGTAAGCGCCTAACTTGCGTATTCGTGGATAACGGTTTATTACGTTTAAACGAAGCTGAGCAAGTCATGGAAATGTTCCAAGGTAAATTTGACCTGAACATTATTCATGCAAAAGCAGAAGACCGCTTTATGAATGCTCTAGCAGGTATTTCTGATCCTGAGGAAAAGCGTAAGAAGATTGGTCACGTATTTATTGAAGTGTTCGATGAAGAGTCTTCTAAGCTTCAAAATATCAAATGGTTGGCTCAAGGTACTATCTACCCAGATATTATCGAATCTGCGGCTTCAGCAACGGGTAAAGCGCACGTTATTAAATCTCACCATAACGTAGGTGGCTTACCGGAAGATATGAAGTTGGGTCTGGTTGAGCCGCTAAAAGAGCTGTTCAAAGACGAAGTACGTAAAATTGGTCTGGAGTTAGGTCTGCCATATGACATGCTGTATCGTCACCCATTCCCAGGTCCAGGTTTAGGTGTTCGTGTTCTGGGCGAAGTGAAGAAAGAGTACTGTGACTTACTGCGTCGTGCAGATGCTATCTTTATTGAAGAGCTGCATAAAGCAGATCTGTACAATAAAGTGAGCCAAGCGTTCACGGTATTCTTACCTGTTCGTTCTGTTGGTGTCATGGGTGATGGTCGTAAATATGACTGGGTTGTTTCTCTGCGTGCAGTAGAAACCATCGACTTTATGACCGCACATTGGGCACACCTGCCATATGATTTCTTAGGTCGTGTTTCTAACCGTATTATCAATGAAGTGAATGGCATTTCCCGCGTAGTGTATGATATCAGCGGCAAGCCACCAGCAACCATTGAGTGGGAATAAAATAACGTTTATCAGCAATAGTTGATAAAGGTTAAAAAACAAGAGCCATCAGTATGTTACTGGTGGCTTTTTTGTTTTTTTAAATATAAAACAGTTTTATTAACTAAGCTGGTCAAATATCCAGCCTCAAATTTTTACTTATCTCATCAGCCAATGTCGTCGGAACTTCCCACTCCTTGGCGAGATCATTCCATTGTGAAACTGCATCGATAGTTTCATCGATAATATTATCGATTTTTTGTTTGTTAAATGCCGGGCTGAGCTTGATTAAAGAATAAAAATCGTCGCGGCTAAAATCATCTCTTTTCCCATTTAAACTCATCCAATGGCTATTTACCCACTTGCTGCCAGGCTTATAACTATAAGCAAGATCGTATGCAGGCGCTAAAATCCATTTATTATCTTTAAGCATAAATGCAAAGTTTTTCGAATGGTCATCATGATTACGAGCGATAATATTAAATGCCATACGCCTCAATAATTGGTAAGCGTCATTTGCAGATAATCTCAGTTCGCGCGCTATACCAAATAGTTCTGCATAAGAAAATGAGCCTGGCTTTTTATAATCCACATGGGCTAGCCCGTTTAAGGTTTGTACATGAATTTTTTGATTACCAATGCGATCAAAACGCTGAGTAATAAAATGCCGTCTAGCACCTTCATCTAATAAATGGCAGGGCATCATATCTACACCGCTCTGTCTTGCCATCAGGTGATAAACATATTCCATTGCCCCGTAGCCTAGGGGATCTCCAAACGTTTCTTGGTTTTTATTATGCTCACTGACGCCATCAAATTTCATTAAATAATGCGTGAAGTTATCCGGAATATCAGATTGACCTGATCGAACTTGGGTAAAGTCTTGGTTAAAGGCAAGCACAGCCTTAGGTCTTGCTCCACCTGCACTCATTCCGACAGAAAGTAGTTCAATCATGGCAGCCGAATCTTCTTGGTGATTACGATTTAATTCCAAATGAAAATCGCCACGTAAATCGAGAACCTCCTGTGCGATAGCAACAAGAGATTCAATCTGAATGTCGGATTGCTTATTACCGGAATGAAGTTTTGTAGCAGGGATGTACTCTAGTGCGCCCATTCCGCGTTTTCCGGTGTATTGCAGGCGCTGCAAAGGTGTAATGCTGTCAACGGATTTACCTTGGCTCGAAACCCAAGCATTCATGACTGCGTTACCAAAATCATCGGGCAGAGAATCGGCAATTAACCCTGGTAGCCCTTTGAATGTCTGATAATCGAGCTCAGGAAAACGATAAATATGCGGAGATAAAGGCATCTTTAACGGAGAAAGCTGGATGCCTTTTTTAATAAATTCAGGAGTGTATTCAAACGCGCCAAGACCCGTAGAGGAATCAAAGCTTAATGCACCAATACTGTCACCTTGGTAGCACACTTCGATGACTTCCATTACCATTCTAATTCTTCCTCTTCAATATCAGTACGTTGTCCAGATGCACGTTGACGTTTTTTTCCTTGTAGCTTCATCAGCTGAATAGGGGATATTGGCTGTGGAGGTAAAAATAAATCTAATTGTTCAGTTAGGTTGAGTGCCATCATGATGGCAATAAACATTTCTAGCTGAGCATGACCTTTTTCTGCGGCCATGATTGTTTTGCGTGAGACACCAACAAATTGCGCTAATTCAGCTTGGGTTAAATTTTGATTGAGTCTCGCTTGCTTTAGACGTTCACCTATTTGCTCTGCATAGGCTAAAGCGGATTTTATCTTGGTCATAATGTCCCCTAATTTGGACATAGTATGCAATATTACACTTTAATGTATCAAATATAGGACTTTATAATGCGCTAGTCAAGTTTGTCATTAAGTCCCATATTATGGACCTAATGTGTTTTTATCGCCTTGAAGTCCATAAATTGGGACTTTGCTATGTTTTTATTATTTTCATTTTGGATGGAACGCTCACGGGGAGATGATGGCCGATAAAATCAAAATAGACGTATAGAAAATAACTATAAATTCATAAAATGTGATTTTTTATTCAAAATATCCCAATTATCACTTGTTCAATTAATTCAGCTTGTTATTATCAGCAGCCTATATGCATAGAAGGTATATGTTCACTCCCCGTAATCATAATAATAAAGGTGAGGGGAAACTCACTGAACCATGGCTAAGGATAAAAACGTGTCATTTCGTCTTAGATATCTTGCTCTTTTGCCTTTGTTGGTTGCGACAGCCTGCCAGCAACCCGCGAAAACCAACATCATTGAAACCTCATCAGCACAAGTTCAACCCGCGGTCGTTAATAATTCGTGGATAGAAATTTCGCACAGTGCGTTGGATTACAATATCAAGAAAGTGCAAACATTATTAGGTGATAAAGCGGGGTTGTGCGCCGTTTTAAAAGGGGATGCCTATGGGCATGATTTGACACTCGTCACACCAGTGATGATTGAGAATAATGTCCAATGCATTGGATTAACGAGTAATACAGAGTTTAAGCAGGTTCGTGATTTAGGCTTTAAAGGTCGTTTAATGCGAGTGCGTAACGCCACTGAGAAAGAAATGGCTCAAGCGACGGAATTTCATGTAGAAGAACTCATTGGTAACTTGGATATGGCGCAGCGCTTAAATGCGATTGGGGCGAAACAAAACACCATTATTCCTATTCATCTTGCATTGAATTCAGCCGGTATGTCGCGCAATGGATTAGAGGTTAGCAATGCTGAGGGATTACAACAAGCTAAGCTAATTTCGCAGTTACCAAATTTAAAGATTGTCGGGATTATGTCGCATTACCCAGAAGAAGATGAAGCACAAATTAGACAGGATCTGGCTAAGTTTAAAAAACAGTCTCAACAAGTGTTAAAGATGACAGGGCTAAAGCGTGAGGACGTGACACTGCATGTGGCGAATACTTATGCAACATTAACGGTACCGGAATCGTGGTTAGATATGGTACGTGTTGGTGGCATTTTTTATGGTGACACTGTTGCGACCAACGATTACAAACGTGTCATGACGTTTAAATCAAATATTGCGGCTGTTAATCATTATCCGAAAGGAAATACAGTGGGTTATGATAGAACTTACACTTTGAAGCGTGACTCAGTGTTAGCCAATATACCTGTCGGCTATGCGGATGGATATCGTCGTGTCTTCAGTAATGCTGGCCATGTATTGATTAATGGTCAACGTGTGCCGGTTCTTGGGAAAACATCCATGAATACCGTAATGGTAGACATTACTGACCTTAAAAATGTTCAGCCAGGGGATGAGGTTGTCTTTTTTGGTAAACAAGGCAATGGAGAAATTACCGCTGAGGAAGTTGAAGAGATTAGCGGTGCTTTGTTTACAGAAATGTCCATTTTGTGGGGAGCCACAAACAAGCGGATTCTTGTGAATTAAGGCATTTTATCTGAACTTAAACCCGTCCATGTGGCGGGTTTTTTTATGTATATGGAGGTATCAGAATAATTGCAATTTACTATGACGATCCGATAAGTGCGGTTTAACAGAATTGTTATCGAATCATGAGTAGGGATATGTTAGCTTGGAGATAACCTTTTCAATCTGAATAATGTCAGAAGGCAAATAGAAGAATTAGAAGGATATTCTATGTATCAAGTTGATTTACATGCTCATACTATCGCCAGCACCCATGCATTTAGCACTGTTAATGAATACTTTGCAGAAGCCGCCGCTCGTGGCATGAAACTATTTGCGATTACTGACCATGGCCCAGAGATGCAAGATGCTCCACATGAGTGGCACTTTGGGAATATGCCAATATTGCCACGCATTGTTAATGGCGTTGGTTTGTTATATGGAATCGAAGCAAACATTAAGAATAAGCAGGGTGAGACGGACTGCAATGAAAAGATAGCTCGTCACCTAGATATTATTTTAGCGGGTTTCCATGAGCCTGTTTTAGAACCACAAAGTTTAGAAGAGAATACTGAAGCGATGATCGCCACTATTCGTAGCGGAAAAGTGCAAATTATTACTCATCCTGGTAATCCCAAATATCCTATTGATATTAAAGCCGTTGCCCAAGCAGCCAAAGAGTGCAACGTGGCACTAGAGATGAACAACTCCTCTTTCTTGCATTCAAGAGCGGGTAGTAAGAAGAACTGCATAGAAATAGCAAAAGCGGTGAAAGAAGCGGGTGGTTGGGTTGCATTAGGCTCAGATTCTCATCATGTTAGCTATTTAGGGCGTTTTGATGAAGTGATTGAAATGCTGAAATCGATCGATTTTCCGGAATCTCGAATTTTGAATACCACGCCACGTCGTGTTTTAGACTTTTTAGAAGCTCATGGGCGTAAGCCTATTCCTGAGTTTGCCCATTTTTAATTTTAAAATTTAAATTATCCGTTTAAAAGCCATTCAAGATTGAATGGCTTTTTTACTTGAAGTAAGCAAAAAAAGTTCTCTTTAGATAAAAATAAAAGTCAGTACATCTTAAAAAAAGAAACTTTATTAAATTTGTAAGATAAAAATTGAGTTTTTAAAATAAAAACGAAGAAAAAATAGATATCAAATAAATTGGAATGAAGATGATCTTTAAAACCAAAAAATTAACATCAAGGTTATCTTTAATTTATCTATTTGATATTTATTAATAAATTAACTTCGCAGTAAATCAAATAAAGATTGAAAATTAACCTATGAAAGTAAATGGAATATCAACAAAATTAAAATATTTATTCATTAAAATAACCTATAAAAAATTTAAGAATCTTTAATATTCTCCTATTGCGAAATGATCTACAGATATGATTTATTAGTGTGGCAAGAACATCCTTGCTTAATAAATTAATCTTAAGGTACTTAGTATGAAAAAGTTATTAGCAATCGCAACTGTATTGTCATTAGCTGTTTCTGGTGCTGCATTAGCAAATACAACAACCAAAACTGAGCCTGCAGCGCCAATTGCTGCCGCTCATCACTCAGCGAAAACTCATCACGCAAAAGTGAAAACTGAGAAAAAAGTGAGTGCAACTAAAGATAAAAGTGCCGAAAAAGCCATTTAAATTTTTAGCTACACCAAAATATAAGTTTTATATCAATGACTCGTTAGTTTGAATTTAAATAAGGCGTTCAAAATGAAAAAATTATTAGCAATCGCGACTGTTCTGTCATTAACTGTTTCTGGTGCCGCACTAGCAAATACCACTGCGAAAACTGAACATGTAAACCATGGTGTGAAAACTCACGAAGTTGCCAAAGCAGAACACAGTAAAAAAGAACTTAAAAAGAGTGAAGTCAAACAAACTGGTGAAGTAAAAGCGCCAGAAGCGACTAAAGCAGGTAAATAAGTTCGCTTTACTCCTCTAGATTACGTCACGGTGCCATGGGGGTATAATTCCATGGCGCTGCTTGACCGCTTATATGGTATACTGCGCATTATTTTTAAATCAGTGTAACCGTATGAATTATCAATGTCCCCTGTGTTTTAAACCTCTCAATTTAATTAACAGTAGCTATCGTTGTGAAGTAAACCACCAGTTTGATTGCGCCAAAGAGGGTTATGTTAATTTACTTCCAGTGCAACATAAGCGTTCGAAAGATCCGGGCGATAGTTTAGAGATGATGGTATCGCGCCGCCAATTTTTAGATGCCGGGCATTATCAACCTATGCGCGATCAAGTCGCGGAAAAACTTGCACAATATTTACCTGAAAATAGCCAAAGCGTACTCGATATTGGGTGTGGGGAAGGGTATTACACCGATTATTTTTTACAGTCATTATTAGCAGCATCCAAGCCCATCAACATGTATGGGCTTGATGTTTCGAAGGTCGCGATCCGTTTTGCTGCTAAGCGGTACAAATCAGTCAATTTTTGTGTCGCATCGAGTCATCGTTTACCTTTTGCTGATACCAGCATCAGTGGAATTATTCGTATTTACGCACCCTGTAAAGCACAAGAGCTCAGTCGCGTATTAATGTCTATGGGCATCTTAATTACCGTGACGCCCGCAGCAGAACATCTGCAAGAATTAAAAGCCTTGATTTATGATGAAGTGAAATTACATCCAGCAAAAGAGGAAGATCTTCCTGATTTCAAACTGATTGATGAAACGCGTTTAAATTACGCGATGAGTTTGGCTGGTGAAGAGGCATTTGCATTACTTGAGATGACGCCATTTGCATGGAGAGCGTCTGAAGAAGTGAAACAGCAATTAAAACAATCAGAAATTAAAGCGTATACCGCAGATTTTTTGATTCGAGTTTATCAATATCAACCGTAAACTCACGGTGAAACTTTTGAACGAGCCCCCTGAACAAGTCAGGGGGATATCGAATATTACGGTGCGTACATAAACAATTCGAGATGTTCAAAAAGGATATTGAAGCCAATCGCGATAAGTACCAAACCACCTAATATTTCTGCTTTTTTTCCTAGTAGTGGACCCACGTAACGTCCAATCATCATACCGATCGTCGCCATAATCATGGTGGTTAAACCAATGGTCATTGCTGTATGGACAATATCGACTTGTAAGAAAGCTAAACCTAAACCAATCGCCATTGCATCGAGGCTGGTGGCTATCGCGGATAACACAAGGTTTCCTGCACTATGACTTGATGGTTTATCGCAGCAGTCTTCATCTTTCGTCGTCAGACTTTGCCAGATCATACGACCGCCAAGGATGAATAGTAGGGCAAAGGCAATCCAGTGATCCCAACGGATCACATACTGGCTAGCTAAAATACCGATTCCCCAGCCAATGATTGGCGTAATGGCTTCGATAAAACCAAAGATAAATCCAGTACGGAGAATTTCACGAAAACGGGGTTTATGGAGTACTGCACCTTTGCAAATAGCGACAGCAAAAGCATCCATGGATAGTGCGAAGGCGAGGATGAGAGTGGCGTAAAAGCTCATAACAATAATCTCGGTTGGGTGTTTCCATATACACATAAATTACCCCCAACCAAAAGGCGTATTTATGTGTCTATGGTCTTGCCAACCAATAAATGGCATCCGCACCACGTTTAAAAACAAACGAGTATGTTGATACGGATTTTCTGGAAAGAATATATTTCCAGAACAGGCTACTCCCCAATGACGTGGGACGAAAGATATCATAGATTTTAATAAAGGCAAAATATTAATTATTAATAATGATTTCTGCAAATGATAATAATTTTCATTTTCGATATTAACAAAATTAAGGTTAATTAAACATTTAATTAACCTTAATATTTATACCAATATATAAAGTAGTTATTTGTGATTAATGAAGAAATCATAAATCTTTTGTAAATCATCAAGATGGTTGACTTGAACATGGATTTTCTTTTGCTCCAATCCAATCATTAAAATACCATCTTCAGATAAATTCATTGTTTTAATTCGCTCATATAAAATAAATGTATTGGCGAAATAAAAACCGGTTTGTTTAAAAAATACTTTCGGACGACGAATAAAGGCTAAATAAATAGCCATAAAAATAGTAATCATTAATAAATAAGTGGTTAATAAATTACCATGTCGAGCAATGTTTGTATAAATGACGATGCAAATGAGAACAATAAAAATGATGGCATCGGCTCTGTGTTTACGTTTTAAGTTAACTTTTAATAGAGTTTTGCCCTTCAGAATTCCTTGGATAAATTCATCATAGATTGCGTATACAAGCATGATCAAAATGATAATAGCTAAAATTGCATCATTTAAGGTCATTTGAGTACCCATGACTAAGTGGACGAGCTATCAAGCTTAAAAGTAAAAAAGGGAGGCTGCAACCTCCCTTTCTTGATATTGAATAGAAATTATGGCGCTAAGAAGTTTAACCAAGCACCAAGGATACCTAAACCGAAGAAGCCGATAATAATCCATAAAGCGTTCACTTTACGGCGTAACAGCCACATACAGGCGAAGGTAAGTAACAGAGGCACCAAGCCAGGCATTAATTGGTCAAGGATCATCTGAACGGTAGTGATGTCTTCAACACCTGTAGTTTGGTTTTTGATCCGCGAAACTTCGAGTGGAATATTGACATGAGTCCATTTATTGACCAATGCCCCCATAACGAACAGACCGAGAATTGACGCCCCCTCTGTCAGTTTTTGCAGGAACCCACCACCAATATCCTGAACGATATCAATCCCTTTTTTATAGCCATAGGCAACACCATAGTAAAGTGTCAGCAAACGGACTAAGTTAAAAAGAACAAAGAATAGCAGCGGCCCTAATAGGCTACCTGTCATTGCGATACCCGCACCCAATGCAGCAAACACGGGACGCACGGTTCCCCAGAAAATAGGGTCACCGACACCCGCTAATGGTCCCATCAAACCGACTTTAATACCGTTGATAGCACCGTCATCGATATCTGCACCGTTAGCGCGTTCTTCTTCCATCGCCATTGTGACACCTAAAATAGGCGCGGCAACGTAAGGATGAGTATTAAAAAACTCTAGGTGACGTTTAATCGCTTGTTTACGATCATCATTGTTGTCTGGATACAAACGACGAATAACAGGAACCATTGAATAGCAAAAGCCTAAGGCTTGCATACGTTCAAAGTTCCATGAACCTTGTAATAAGTTAGAGCGTAGAAATACGCCGCGAATATCGCTTTGAGTTAACCGCTTTTCGGTTGGTTTTGTGATATCGACCATTATTGCATTCCTCCTAGTCCAGCTCATTGTCGAGGTTGTTATTGCTGTTTTGTGTGACAACAACCTGAGATTTGTTGTATTTAGGGCTGAGTTGGATATATAGGATAGCCATCACAGTTCCAATCACACCAAGCGCAACAAGGTTAAAGTTAGTGAATGCTGCAGTGACGAAACCTAAATAGAAGAACGGCATGAGGTAGCCAGCGCGCATCATGTTAATAACCATCGCATAACCCACAACAACAATCATACCACCCGCAATATTCAGACCGTCAGTAACAACCTGAGGGATGGAATCCAGCATCTGTTGTACTTCTGATGTCCCGACTGAGACAGCAACAATGAGAGCCGGAATGGCGATACGCATTGCTTGAAGTAATAATGCAGAAATATGAATAAAGCCAATCGCGGATAAATTACCATTGAGCGCAGCACGGTCAGCAGCATGTTGGAATGCAACAGTAACTGTACGTACAATAATGGTGAGGACTTGACCCGCAGCAGCTAATGGTATCGCGATTGCAATACCCGCGCCGATACTTTGACCACCTGCGATAACCAGAATGGTTGAAATGATGGAGGCTAATGCTGCATCAGGGGCAACCGCCGCACCGATGTTCATCCAACCTAACGCGATCATTTCCAGCGTACCACCGATAATAATACCGGTTTTCATATCACCCAGAACAATACCAATAAGCGTACAGGCAATGAGAGGGCGGTGGAACTGGAATTCATCGAGGATTGATCCCATACCGGCGATACAAGCCACAACGAAGACCATTACTATTTGAACAACGGTAAGTTCCATTGTTTAATCTCCTGTAACCAACAAGTTTTTAAGACTGTTTTTGAGTAACGGTTCAATATGAACTAATTTCTAAAACATTATTTTTTGAGTTTATTAATTAAATCCATCATGTGGACTTTACTGTCTGAAGCAACTTTACGGACTTCTAACTCAATATTTTTGTCATTCAAATACTTAAATGCATCGATATCTTTTTGGTTAATTGATACGGCATTGGTGACCATGGTTTTTCCTTCGGTATAAGCCATTCCACCGATATTGACCGAGTCAATTTCAACGCCTTGTTCAACAATGCGTTGTACGTCTGTTGGATTAGTAAATAACAGCATGACACGCTCACCCGAGTATTTCGGGTTGTTGTAAACGCGGACACATTTATCTACGTCAACAACGTGGGCGGTGACACCAGGAGGGGCAACTTGCTTCAGTAGCGTGGAACGTACAGTGTCTTTTGCCACTTCGTCACTGACCACGATAATGCGTTTAACTCGCATCTCTTTGGTCCAGCGCGTCGCGACTTGACCGTGGATTAAACGGTCGTCAACACGGGCTAAAGCAATGATCATATGTTCACCTGGACCGGCAATAACAGGTTGTGGAGCAGGTGTGTTGACGGCTTTAGGTGCGGGTGCTTCTGCAACAACTTCTTTAAACTTGAATGGACGGATGCCACCGCGACCTGTTTCGAGTGCGACAGTGATCAGCTCATCCATGGATGGGTTATCATCGCGGCACATGAAGGTCTCGACGAGCATTGGGACATTTACGCCTGTAATGATTTCGTAATTGTCATGCTCATTGGCAATGCGCGTAGCAGCATTAAATGGACTACCTCCCCACGTATCAACAAGAAATAGCACACCAGCTGAGGTATCAAGAGTGGTCAGCTTTTGTGTGTATTTATCGAATAGCGTGTCAGCATTTTCCCCAGGGACAAAGTCAATAAACGAGACGTTTTCTTGCTCGCCTATTAACATCTCGGTGGTTCGGAGTAGCTGTTCGGCAGCAACTCCGTGGGTACCAATCATAATAGCTATACTCACTATTTTTCCCTCTTAACAGATAAATCGAAACATCATTGACGATAGAATAGAAGTTAGAAACCGAACTTCTTCTCTATGTGTTTCCCCTGCACCTTAAATAGTAGCTGAATAAATTCAAACTAAGTGGCTAGCTAATAATTAGTTAAGTGCAATTATTAGCTGAATGGTCAGTCCAATCATATCACTAGGATTAATCTAAAAAACTTGTTTCGCGTCAGAAAAATAAAAACCGATCCAAATATCACTGATAAATAAACCTATAAATCTGAAAATATAATATTCTTTAGATAAATAATCTTTATTTTGTTTAGTTAGCGATGTATTGCTTTGTTATCGGTAACAAAAAGAGAATTTTTTAGAGGGTGATTGTTAGAATTGATTGAATAGTGAGCAAATTTAGTCTGAGGGATAGAATCTTCAGTAATAAAAGGACGAAAGTATAGATTCAAAAATAAGAGAAAAGGCGATAAAAACAGACAAAGCAAAACAACCATAAACGATAAAAATCGAAAGCTGAAACGAGCAAAGCTGATAGAGAGAGACAGAATGGTGGTAGGGAGTCGTAAGGGCAATTAACTTAATTAAATAAATTAAATAAGGGGGAGGTAAAGTGAGGAAAAATTTCCCTCTTCATGATGCACAATACGCCATGAAGAGGGAGGGTCTACGTACTAATAATTAATCACATTGGACTTTGATTGCTAAACCACCGCGAGAGGTTTCACGGTACTTCGCATTCATATCTTTACCGGTTTCGTACATAGTTTCGATGACTTTATCCAGTGAAACGCGAGGTTCGCTGGTTCGGCGTAAAGCCATTCGTGCTGCGTTAACAGCTTTAACAGAAGCGATGGCATTACGTTCGATACAAGGTACTTGAACTTGTCCTGCAACAGGATCACAGGTTAAACCTAAATTATGTTCCATACCAATTTCGGCAGCAATACACACTTGCTCTGGGCTTGCGCCAAATAATTCGGCGAGACCAGCTGCTGCCATAGAACACGCCACACCAACTTCACCTTGGCAACCGACTTCAGCGCCGGAGATAGAAGCATTCATTTTGTAGAGAATACCAATTGCACCGGAGGCTAAGAAATAACGCAAATACAGTTCAGGGGTGACAGGTTCAATACTGTGGTTATAGTAAGCCAGCACTGCTGGAACAATACCGCAAGCACCATTAGTTGGTGCAGTCACGACGCGCCCACCCGCTGCGTTTTCTTCGTTAACGGCTAATGCATACATGTTGATCAAATCAACGATGTTCATGGGGTCGTTCGACAGTTTGTTAGCAGAGGTAACTAAACGGTTAAGTGCTGGCGCACGGCGTGGTACACGCAGTGGACCCGGTAGAATGCCTTCGGTGTTAAGACCGCGTTCAATACACGCTTGCATGGTTTTCCATACATCAGCAAAGTAAGCATCAATTTCTTCACGTGGATGTAAATCCAACTCGTTTTTCATCATCAAGCTGGAAATGGACAAACCTGATTCTTTACATTTTAGCAGTAACTCAGCAGCCGAGTTGAATGGATAAGAAACGGGTTTGCTGTCTAATGCCGTTTGACCAAAATGCTCTTCATCAACAATGAAACCACCACCGATGGAATAGTAGGTTTTGGTATAAATTTCTTTATCGCCAGCGAAGGCGTGGATAGTCATTCCGTTTTCATGTAACGGTAAGTTATCTTGACGGAAATTCATGCCACCTTCACGTGGAAATTCAACAGTATGGGTACCATTTGCTAATGGTAACTTTTCTGTTTCTTCCACATTTTTGATAAAGGATGGGATTGATTCGATGTCAACGGTAGCAGGAAGGTTACCTGCTAAACCCATAATAATGGCGATATCGGTATGGTGACCTTTACCTGTTAAGGATAAAGAGCCATAAACGTCTACTGCGACACGGGTGACGGATGGTAATAATTGCTTATTGACCAAATCATCGACAAATTCTTTCCCAGCTTTCATCGGACCAACTGTATGAGAGCTTGAAGGGCCAATGCCCACTTTAAACATGTCGAAAACGCTTATCACGCAGGACTCCTTAAACAAAAGATGAAGATATAGTGATTTATTTTAAAGGGCGCTACTTTACTGTTATTTCGTAGTGTTAACCAGTAAGTTTAAAGTATTTTTTGAAATAAGGTAGTTACATAAGGTGGATTGGTTATAAATAGCACTAATTGTATTTTAGGCAATGGAAAAATAATTGAATAAAAGGATTATTCGCTGTAAAAATTAATCCAGCTGTAAGGCAAGTTGGTGCAGGATGGATGCTGTTAAACCCCAAACTAAATGGTTGTTATACCAGTAAAAAAAGATACGTTTCTCACGACCAGAGCGATTGATATCCACATATTTATGTTTCTGTAGAGATAGCGCATCAAACAGCGGGATCTCAAAGATAGACGAAACCTCGCTTGGATTCGCTTGATAGCGAATATTATCGGGCACGAGTCCAACAATCGGGGTTACTTGATAACCGCCAATGCTGGTAATCGGAGCGAGCTGCCCTAAAACTTGTACTTTTTCAGGCGGCATGGCGACCTCTTCGTAGGCTTCTCGTAGCGCCGTGGCAATTAAATTTGAATCTTCAGGATCACGTGAACCACCGGGGAAGGCGACTTGCCCTGCATGAGAACGCAAGAGAGGCGAGCGCTGAGTTAGTAACAATGTTGGATTGGATTTGTTGATAATCGGCAAGAGCACAGCAGCCGCTTTACCCGCCGATGTGGCGGGTTGGCGTGAGAAGGGAAGTGTCAATTGAAAACGGTTAATAAAGCTATTCAGCTCAGTCATCGTTATCCAGTTTTCCTAGTATTGGCAAAATTAAACGTAATTTGTCAAAAGTCTCTTGATACTCTTTATCAGCTTGACTGTCAGCAACAATACCACCGCCTGCCCAGCAATAAATCTGTTTTTTATCAGTAAGTAGGGTACGGATTGTAATATTCGTATCCATATTGCCACAGAAACTAATATAGCCTATTGCACCACAATATCCATGTCGACGATTCGGTTCAAGCTCTTCAATAATCTGCATAGCACGAATTTTGGGTGCTCCCGTAATTGAACCGCCAGGGAAACATGCGCGAAGTAAATCGGTAGCTTGGTATTGAGTCTCTAATGTCGCCGTAATCGTGCTGACAAGATGATGAACGGCAGGGAATGGCTCTACTTTAAAGAGTTCAGGCACGCGCACAGTACCGGGTTTTGCGACGCGTCCAATGTCATTACGTAGTAAGTCTACAATCATCAAGTTTTCAGCACGATCTTTCGATGAGTTTGCTAACTTTTCAGCTTGCAGCTGATCTTCTTCTGGAGAATCAAGTCGAGGTAATGTTCCTTTAATGGGGCGTGTTTGAATCTCACCTTTTTCTAATAGAATAAAGCGTTCAGGTGAAATGCTGATAATAGCATTATCAGGCAAGCGAATGAACGAGGAGAATGGCGCGCGGTTATGTTGATTCAGCGTTAGAAAAGCATCCCATTCATTACCTTTATATTTAGCTTTAAAGCGCTGTGCAAGGTTGATTTGGTAGCAATCACCTTCGCGTAAGTATTGGTGAATTCGGGCAATATTTTCATGGTATTGCTCTTCAGTCATGTTGGCATGCCACGGCGATGTTAGTGCAAAGGGCGCTTTACGTGTCGTTTTCTGCGCCTGCAACCAGGCTAACCGCTGCTCGACATCTTGATGACTAAACAACGTCACACATTGTTCATGATGGTCGACAATTAAACCCCATAAATAAATACCGACTGCCATATCAGGAAACTTCAGTTCAGTTGTGGCGAGTTCAGGCAATTTTTCGATGCGGCGACCGAGATCATAACTCCAAATACCCATAGCGCCACCTTGGAATGGCAAGTGCTCATCCATGCATTTTGCTTCGGGGTATTGATCAATTTGCTGTTGTAAAAGGGCGAAAGGGTCCTGTTCCGAATATTGTATGGGTTGGTTTTGTATTTGAATTTCGGTTTGAGGACCACGGGTTAGTAGGGTTGCGACCGGATCGGCGACAATCATATCATAGCGATTGTGTGAGTGTTCAGCCTGACCTGAGTGGAGTAGCATTGCCCACGGTTGGTGTGATAACGGTGCAAAATAATCTAATGCCGCATTTGGGCTGTAAGGAAGTTGTATTTTATTAATAGCCATATCAATCAATTAATATCGGGTTCTACAGTGAATGATGCCAGATTACCATATAATCTTACCTTATTAAGGTAAGAGCTGTTAAAATTTGCTGAAAATCCTAATGTATAAAATAAGTCCACAATTTAAAGAGGTTGATGATGTTTTCAGGTATGCCAGCACTTTCCCATGAAGAGCAACAAGAAGCCGTTGAGCGTATTCACCAATTGATGGCAGATGGCATGAGTAGTGGAGAGGCGATTGCGCTGGTAGCGCACGAAATCAGAGAAAAATACCAAGATAAAGAGCAAATTGTTGCTCGATTCGATGATGAAAATTAATAATCGGTAAACATACTATTAACATTTAAAAATATTTCTGATAAATTCATATCGGTTAAGTCATTTTGCTCATAGGTTTTATTTTAGCAACTACACTGTATGGATAACGTCAGCATATATGCGTGGCGTTGTTAACCTTGATGCAGTTTTGGTGAGTAAAATGGATCTCAATTTCACCTACATCTCGTGGGTGCCGGAGGATGGTATGAATATTAATAAAAAAATGGCAGTTGTTTTAGGCGGTTGTGCGCTTGTATTAAGTTCGTTTGCGTTCAGTGCTAACAAGGAAGAAGGCAAAGCTGCGGCATTTGTGAGTTGTGGTAATCTCACTGAACCACAAATTGCAGCTCAAGTTAAAAATGACTTTATGAACAACAGATTACCACGTTGGACAGATGAAAAAGCGGCGGTAGGTAAAAAAGCAGTTGCTTGGATTAATGACAATGAAGTGACTAAAACTGAAGAGGGTTACATACTTCCTTTAGTGGTCAGAGGCTCAAAATCTGATTTGCACTACCGTGTTACAGTCAATTGCAAAAACGACACGATTACGTATAACACCAGCAATTAATTTGCAGGTTTAGCGAACGAAAAAGGAGAATTGAATTCTCCTTTTTTTGTTTTAGCGATTTCTTGGCTCATATGGCATACGAGCAAAATTCATCGATAACTGGCGATAATAAACCAGTCTTTCCCGAAAGTAATCCCGCAGATGTTCTGGCTGTTCACGTTCGACGGCTTCAGGAATAATAGGAATATTATAGCGCTCCTTGAAGGCAACACCGGAAGCAAGAAGGTCAACGTTGATTTTATCCATCTCGTCTTTGGGGAGGATGGCAAGATTGTGGCTCATTTTAAATCCTAACAGTTAACAACATCAGCCGTAATTGTAGCAATTGAAGTACAGAAAATCTTGATAAAATAAAGATATCACCAATGAATAATATCAAATTCAAACTCGATAATAGTCGCCAATTAGGATTATGACGGTAATGAAAAGCTAATGCGATTGATTCGTGTTATTTTTACTAAAAATCATTGTTAATCAATAAATTAAATTTTATGGAAAGAATGTTTTATGTATTCATTTATTATGTTACTGTGCAGTATAACTTCTTAAAATCATCATCATTAAGGTAGAACTATGTTAAAAGCTGACATGATTGAAGCGCTAAATAAACAACTGAATCTTGAATTCTTCTCTGCCAACCTGTACTTACAGATGAGTGCTTGGTGTAGCGATAAAGGTTTTGAAGGCGCAGCTGCATTCTTAAAAGCACACTCGCAAGAAGAGATGGAACATATGCAGCGTTTATTTAATTACCTTAGCGATACAGGTGCATTACCTCGCTTAGGTGCGATTGCTGCGCCACCAGAAAATTTTGACTCTATCGCTGATGTATTCAACAAAACCTATGAGCATGAGCAGTTGATTACTTCAGAAATCAATAAGTTAGCGCATTTGGCGATGACGACCCAAGATTATTCAACATTTAACTTCCTGCAATGGTATGTGGCAGAGCAGCATGAAGAAGAGAAACTGTTCAAATCTGTGCTTGATAAACTGGGCATGGTGGGTGAATCAGGTAAATCTCTATTCTTACTGGATAAAGATCTGAAAGGTTTAGCGGCAGCAGCGCACGTTTAATCTATTTCCTTATTTTATGTTTCAAGCGCCATCTCAGTAATGAATGGCGCTTGTTTTATTTTTGCGAGTGAGTTTTATTCTCGTTTTGTGTCAAAGTTCACAAGCTGGCTGAGAAAATCTGCTTTTATCGCTGCGCATCGTATTATTTTCCGTATAATGATTGGCAATATATCTAAATTCACCTGCAAATTAAGAGGTTACTATGCCAATCAACCAGATAAAATCATCTTGGCGTAAATTAAGCGCGGTCGCTGTACTGTTCTTAGGAATGTCATTTCAACAAGCCTTCGCGCATGCCCATCTGAAAGATCAATTACCCGCTGAGGGCGCCGCTCTAGAACAAGCCCCTGAAGCAATCACGCTGAATTTTTCTGAAGGCATTGAAGTTAACTTTACTAAAGTTAATGTGACCGATGAAAATAAACAGACTATCAAAACAGGTAAAGCTGCTTTAGATCCTAGCAACAATACCAAAGTCATTATTCCTGTCGAAAGTAAGCTAGCTGCGGGTAAATATGATGTTCAATGGAGCGTGGTCTCTGTTGATGGACATAAAACAAAAGGGAACTATAGCTTCACTGTGAAATAATATGTCACTAGAAGCATTTTATACCTTAACGCGATTTGCTCACTTTATCGCCGCAATGTTGATGTGTGGAATGTCAATGTTTGCGGTGATAGTTTGTCGTGGGCAATTTCGCGAATTGTTACAAACTGCACTGAAGAAAAGTATTATCTTTAGCGCAGTTATCACGATTATTACCACATTTTGCTGGATGATTGCTCAATCAGGTTTGATGGGCGATGGCTGGGAAGATGCGCTGGATATGACTATTTGGCAAGGTGTACTCGGCACAACGTTTGGACAAATCTGGCGTTGGGAAATCCTCTGTGCGGTTGGCTTATTGGCGGTGCTATTTATACGCCCGATTACGCTAAAGCTTTATCTTATCCTTATTTTTTCCATTATTATCCTTGGTTTGCATGCATTAATTGGACATGCTGCAATGCATGATGGGGGATTAGGTGTGTTTCACCAGATCAACCAATTTATTCATCTGATTAGTTGTGCATATTGGTTTGGCGGGTTGTGGCCATTTCTGATTTGTATTCAATTCTTGCGCAGTAAAGATAAACTTAAAACGGGATTAGACCAGCAAATTGTGATTTCAATGAAGCGTTACTCACAATTAGGGCATCTTGCGGTTATTTGCGTCCTTGTCACAGGAATTATCAATAGTGTGATTTTATTGCCTGATTGGCCATTCTCGTCAGTGTTGTCCGAATATCAATCTTGGCTATGGCTAAAAATTGTATTAGTTGGATTGATGGTATTGTTAGCACTAACCAATCGTTATTGGGTGGTTCCTCGTCTTCAGCAGCAAGGGCGTATCAGCTATTTGATTATGAATAGTTGGGCTGAATTATTGCTAGGAACTATCGCTATTCTTGCTGTGTCTATTTTTGCTACCTACCAACCTGTATAATAGCTTCCTATGTATATAACCCTCGTTTGACAAGGTTACTTTAGATGAAATCCAAATTACTAGTTTGTGCATTATTACTGAGTGGAGCATTCAGTACTGCAGTTGCTGCACCATTGGCGACAGTGAGTAAAAAACAGTTTGGCGATGATTGGCCACTAAAACGTGAAGAAGTGATGTTAGAGTGCCGAGCTAATGGAGCCTTGGTTGTGATTAATCCCGCTACATTAATGCAGCATCCGCTAAATGATATTGCGACTGCACAAATGGAGAAAAAACAGATTCAAGCACAGCCGATCGATGTACTACTCACACCGATTGAAACCTCGAAATCTGTTGAAGAGAGAGTATTACCGCTAAAACAAGCAGCAGAAAAGTTGTGTGAAAATAAATAAGATGTTGAGACTTTTTAGCTGAAAGATCAAGGGAATGGCGATTGAAAGGTTTTACTGATTGCTCTGATAGATTTAACTTATCATGCAAATAGTTCAATCTTGGAAAATTAAGCAATAAATTGTGTTAAAAATATGTGAAATAATTGCTAATTTAAGTGGTAAGAACGTAAGCTGAACGCTAGTATTAGGGAGTACTTTGTTACGTCTCAATGGCAATTTTAGCGCACGGCTCTGCCAGAGCCATTTCCCAAGGCCCGGTAATCGGAATCTACCAGGCCTCTTTTTTTTGTGTTATTTCCCATCTGATATTTCGACTTAGCCCCTTCGCACTCATTAAGCAATTCTCATCAGCCAGTGATGATTTTCTTTATCGTAACGTTGGCGATAGAGCAAAACAGGCTTTTCATTCAGTGTCGCAGGGATACTTGTATGTTCGTCCCAGCCATCTAATTGCATGCAGAATTCAGAATCAGAATCACAAGGAATACTCACGGTATCGCTACGCTTGTCCGCCATTACTGCATCATTGATTTCATAGGAAGAGATTTTCAATTTAACTATGCTCATAACATTTCCTCTTTACTCTTTATTTTAACAATAAAAAATCAGCCCAACGAAATTAAGCATAGTATAAATGGAATTCATTTCCAAAATATTTTCTTATGAATGGAAGATAAAAAAGGCGTCCTGCTGAAAAATAGGACGCCTTGTTAGGGATTATTTTTTGGGGATAGGGGTTCCCCAGTCTAACCAGTCCGCTGGTGGCTCTAATTTCAGAATGAAATGCTGATCAGGTTTAGCTTTAGGTGCGAGTGGCACTGTTGGCGGGGTTGCCAGCGAGATTCCACCACGAACAAACTGTTTGAATGTGCCGCTTTTCACCACGCCGCCCGTTAAGCCAAAGGCGAGGTTGTAACCTGAAGATAACCAGAACTGGGTATTATCACGGATCAGATATTGGTATTCTTTACCTATACGCGTTGCAACATAAACGCGATCGGAAAGCTCTCCCAAATAAAGCCCGGTGACGGTTCCGATCTCTAATCCTCTAAACAGAATTGGCGTTCCTACCTGAATAGAACCCGCTTCACTGGCATCAAGGATAATGGTGAGACCATCGAGATAACGGGAATCTGTAATGTTGGCAGTTTGCAATTCAAATTGGAAACGGCTCTTATTACTGCGCCCTGGCTCTGCACTAATATAAGGTTGGATCAGTGTATCAAGATTATTGACCCCAGAAGGTGAAAGCTCGGGGGTAACAATGGCAAAACGGCTGCCAATTTTGGTGAAGTTTTCCACATATTCTGGGTATAAAATAGCTTTTGCTTTCACTTCGCGGTTATCAGCTGAGAGCTGCAATGATTCGATTTGACCAATGTTAATCCCCAAATAACGGATAGGCATTCCTTCTGATAATTTAGAGGCATCAAAGGTGGTTAGCGTCACAGCACTACCAATGGCTTTCGCGGCAGTTTCTGATGGATAGAGAGTGTGTTGGCGTGAAGTATCCAAAGAGCCAGATTGGATATTGTCAAAGCTAATAGCACCACTAAATGCACGGCTGAGCGGGGAGGCTTGAACGGTTAAACCACCTGCATTTAACTGAACTTTGGCGCCACCTTCTGCCCAAAATACACTTTGTGGTGTGAGTAAGTTGCGATATTGTGCGGAGATATAGACATTCACCGCAAAACCATCATTATTTGGCTTAATCGAGACGATTTTACCCACTTCAAATTGTCGATATAACACGACGGAACCTTGTTGGATATCAGGTAGCGTATTGGTGTTCAACGTAATCGTCGTTGGTAGGGTTGAGCCTAAAACACCTGCTTTGGCATTCTCATCCGTACGGTATAAAGGAAATGATTCGGGTAAGGTATCTTTGCCTTTCCCTGGAATAATATGTAAGCCACCATCTAACCATTCTTGTGGCGTAGCGCCTTGGAATTGCACGCCATTCATACCCAGTTGTACATCGACACGGCTATTGGCAACAAACTTACTGTCTTGTTTAACCAAATGTTTAAATTCATTGAAAATGGAAATTTGGAACTGAACATTATCGTCAGTTAAGTGACGTTGTAACACTTCACCAATTTTGATCCCGCGGTATACAACGGGTTGACCTACGTTAACCCCAAATGTATCCAAGGCGGTTAGGGTGAGTTGTAAATCTAGGTTACCTTGCTGATCTAGCGGTTTGACATCGTCTTTACTGGCTTGTAATACGTACTGTTGTCCCGTTTGTGCCGGCAGACTGTTTTCAGGTGAATCAAATGCTACAGCACCATTGATGACCGCCGAAAGGCTTTCCATTTTGATGCTGGCACCTGAATTGAGATCAAATCCGCCTTCAATACCGGAAATATTCCAAAATTGGCTATCTGAGCGTACAAGGTTAACGTAGCGTTTTTTAATAATAACGGCGATTGAGACGCCTTTATTTTCAGGTAATAAGGAGTAATCGGAAATATAACCGACAGGCACTTTACGATAATAAACCGGAGAGTTTTCGTTCAACGCCCCTAAATCTTTTGCGGTGAGATAAATCAGTAATTCACCTTCATTTAAGTTGCGCAGAGGCGGCGTATCAAGTGCGATAAACTGAGATTTAGGTGAGCCTGTACCGGGTTGCATACCAATGTAGTTCCCGCCAACTAGCGCATCTAACCCCGATACACCAGCTAAAGAAGCTTTGGGTGTGACCAGCCAAAAGTGCGTTCCACTGGTGAGCGCGGAACGCATATCTTTATTGACATTCGCGGTGACAAGGACACTTTTCATGTCACCACTGATGGACACTGTTTGTACCATTCCGACATCGACACCTTGGTAGCGGATTGGTGTTCGCCCAGCAACAACCCCAGAAGCGGAAGAAAATTGAATGGTAATTTGTGTTCCGCGTTCGACCCATTGTTGGAACAGTAGCCAGCCTGCGATCATAATCGCGATGATGGGAAGCAGCCAAAAGGGTGAAATGGTTGTCCTTTTACGACGGACAGCCTCCGAAACTTCATCAGAAGTTTCATTTTGATGGTTTTGATTTTCCATAAGAATCCCAAATTAATCGACTGTCTAACCACTCAACAGCAAGGATAGTTAAAATAACCGCAGTACCAAAATATAAAGCCGCTGGTCCCATGGTGAACGACATCAGCATATCTCGGTTAACCAATGTCATCATTAAGGCGATGACGAATAAATCTAACATCGACCAGCGCCCGATCCATGAAACGAATTTGAGTAACTTCATACGTAGAATAGGGTCGGTGTGGCTTTTAAACTGAATTGAAAATAACAGTAATATCATGATGATTATTTTTACAAAGGGCACCAAAATACTGGCAATAAAGACGATAATGGCAATCGGCCAGTTTCCAGAATCAATTAAGGAAACCACACCTGAGTAAATTGTGTCTTCTAACCGCCGCCCATTTAAATAAAAGATTGAAATAGGCAGTAGGTTAGCAGGGATCAGCAACACCATGGCAGCAATCAGTGCTGCCCATGTTTTTTGTAGGCTGAGAGGTTCACGATGATGAAGTGGGCGATGACAGCGCTGACATTTCCCTTTTTTATTCGGTTCTCCAGTAAAATGGCAAGCTAGACATGTTTTGGCGCGGGGAGAATCCGCTTGTTCCTCCAAAGGATACAGCCGCCGCCACAACTCATCGAGATTGATGTGGATTAAAATAAGGATACTAATCACGGACATGATGCTGAATGCAATCAGTCCATGTCCCATATAGACCGTCGCGTAATCCTTCATTTTAATTGCTGCAATACCGAGCCCAACTAAATAGACATCCAGCATGACCCATTCTTTGAGGTGTTTCATCATCAATAAAATAGGGCGCATGTTCATCGCTAAATAACGGGCTAAGACGAGAGATAAAATCGAAATAGGTAGTAGCAATGGGGCCGCTATCGCACAAAAAGCGACAATACTGGCAGTAAACGGATCACCTTGTTCACTCATTAGGCGAACACCATCAAGTACATTGGCATTAATTTGTATCCCAAATAGATGAATAGAAATTAGAGGTTGCCAAAAAGCGATGGGAGCAAGGAGCAATAAAGTAATAGATAATAGCGCGAGACGACGGAGCGACCATGAGCGACCATCATTAAGTTGACTAGAACATCTTGGGCAAACAATGACCTGCTGAGGTTGAAAAGGCGGAGTCACTATTTTTTGGTTGCAATGGCAGCAACGTTGCAAATTCATGGCAGTATGATTAATGTGGGTCATATATATTCATTGTATGAATTAATTTGCTTGTAATCTAGTGTAAAAAAATTTACGTAAAAGTGACAACTTGCTAACCTACGGTCTACGCTTACTAAGATTTTTTACTTGTTTAGGTATAACTGAAAATAAATATGGATAAAAAGAAGTATTATCACGAACTTTCAGATAGTTTATCTGCACTTCTCGCTGGAGAGTATGATTTAATTGCGAGTTTGGCAAATAGTAGTGCGTTATTATTTGAACGTTTATCAGGTATCAATTGGGTCGGTTTTTACTTGAGTGATGGAAATGAACTGATTCTTGGTCCATTCCAAGGTAAAGTTGCTTGCGTTCGAATCGCATTCGATAAAGGCGTTTGTGGTACTGCATTTTCACAAGAGCGAGTTCAGCGTGTCGAAGATGTGCATGCTTTCCCTGGTCATATCGCTTGTGATGCCGCAAGTAACTCAGAAATCGTCTTTCCATTGAACGTAAATGGCAAGGTAATTGGGGTTTTAGACATAGATAGCCCAAATATCGGCCAATTCGATCAAGAGGATGAAAAAGGGCTTCAATACCTTACAGACCAGTTATGCCAACACTTGGCTATGTGTTCTATACCAAAATATTATTAAATATTGGTATGTAAAATTAATAGGAACGTGGCAATTGTCAGCAACACGATTATAATGTCCGCTTGTTCATGCCCGTGAGGTTGGCAAAATCGTTGTTATCAGGAAATTTCATGGAAAATCAACCTAAGTTGAATAGTAGTAAAGAAGTTATCGCATTTTTAGCAGAGCGTTTTCCACGCTGTTTTATCGCTGAAGGCGAAGCACGTCCGCTGAAAGTCGGAATTTTTCAAGATATCGTAGGGAACTTAACCGAAGAAGACGGTATTAGTAAAACGCAATTACGTTCTGCGTTACGCATGTATACCTCTAGCTGGCGTTATCTTTACGGTGTTAAAGAAGGCGCAAAACGTGTTGACTTAAATGGAGATGACTGCGGTGAGTTAGATGCAGAGCACATTGCCCATGCGCGTCAACAATTAGCTGAAGCGAAAGCGAGAGTTCAAGCACAACGCGCAGAGCAACAAAAAACGCAAAAGCGTCCTGCTGCGAAAAAGCCTAGTGACAAAGCGCCTCGTCAAAATGATGCGAATAATAAAGAAAACGCATCTCGTCGCCGTCCATCAGACAAAAAAGAGCGTCCACAAACTGCCGCTCCGAAAAAACCTCGTAGCAATCCTGTCGAAGAGAACTTGAAATCAGTTACTGATATCAACACACTGAAAGTCGGTCAGACTCTGAAAGTGAAAGTGGGTAGCAGTATGATGGATGCCTCTGTGCTAGAAATTGCCAAAGATGGTGTTAGGGTTCAATTGCCATCTGGTTTGGCAATGATTGTGCGCGCGGAACATTTAAAGTTCTGATACGGAGGTCACTCAGGTCATGAACAAATTACTTCAAGTTGCATTTGTCGTTAGTCTCGCGACTTTTGGCACTGCAATTGCTAATACTCAGGCAGTGACTCCGGTCACTGCTGCTCAGTTACCTCTTTTAAAGCAGAATACTCAGCACGGTACAGTGAGTGAAAGGGTAACATCGCGTTTTACTCGTTCTCACTATCGTCAATTCGATTTAGACAAAGAGTTTTCTGGGAAAATATTTGACCGTTATCTCAATATGATTGATTACGGTCACAATGTTTTACTTCAATCCGACGTCGAACAGTATGCAAAAGATAAAGCAAAAACTGGCGAATGGCTTGAAGATGGCAAGCTAGATAAGTTCTATGACCTGTATAACCTTTCTCAGCAACGTCGCTTTGAACGTTTCAAATATGCACTCGCGCGTTTAGATCAGCCTATTGATTTAAACGCGACGGATTCTATTGAAGTTGATCGTACTAAAGCACCTTGGCCGAAAGACAAAGAAGAACTCGACCGTTTATGGGATCAAAAAGTCCGTTATGACTGGTTGAGTTTGAAATTGACAGGCAAAGATGACAAAGAGATCAAAGAAAAACTGACTAAGCGTTACAATTTTGCATTGAAACGCTTAGCTCAGGCGCAAAGTGAAGACGTATTCCAACTGATTATGAATGCGTTTGCACGTGAAATTGATCCTCATACCAGTTATTTATCACCACGTAGTACTGAACAATTTAACTCAGAAATGAGTTTATCTCTTGAAGGGATTGGTGCAGTGCTGCAACAAGATGATGAAAATACAACGATCAATTCTTTAGTAGCAGGTGGTCCTGCTGCGAAGAGCAAAGAACTGAAAGTTGGTGATAAGATTATTGGCGTTGGACAAGTTGGTAAACCTATCGTTGATGTCGTTGGCTGGCGTTTAGATGATGTAGTTGCATTGATAAAAGGTCCGAAAGGCAGCCAAGTTCGTTTAGAGGTCGTTTCGGATACGAAAGGGGCTAAACCACGTATCGTGACGATTGTTCGCGAGCAAATTCGATTAGAAGATAGAGCGGTTAAATTAACAATCAAACAGCAAGGCAAAGAGAAAGTTGGGGTATTGGATATCCCTGGTTTCTATGTTGGTTTGACCAATGATGTTAAAACTGAACTGCAAAAAATGGCGAAAGAGAATGTTTCAGCTCTGGTGATTGATCTGCGCGGTAACGGCGGTGGAGCACTCACTGAGGCGGTATCGTTATCTGGTCTGTTTATTAATAAAGGACCTGTGGTTCAGGTTCGTGATAATAATGGTCAAGTTCGTCAAGATGCAGATGATGATGATGTTATCTATTATAAAGGTCCATTAGTGGTTTTGGTTGACCGCTTTAGTGCCTCTGCCTCTGAAATTTTCGCAGCAGCAATGCAGGATTATGGTCGCGCTTTAATCGTAGGTGAACCGACCTTTGGTAAAGGTACAGTGCAACAGCATAGAAGCTTAAGTCGTGTTTATGACCAAATGCTTAAACCTGAATGGCCATCATTAGGTTCAGTGCAATATACTATCCAAAAATTCTATCGTGTGAATGGTGGAAGTACTCAGCGTGAAGGGGTAACTCCAGATGTGGTCATGCCAACAGGGCAAGATCCAGCAGAAACAGGTGAAAGCTTTGAAGATAACGCGTTGCCTTGGGATAGCATTCCAGCCGCAAATTATACGCAATCTGGGGATATCAAAGCTGATTTATCACCAATTAAAACTAAACACTTAGCACGTATTAGCGTCGATCCAGAGTTTAAATATATCGATGAAGATATTGCACGTTATAAATCATTAAAAGCAACTAAAAATCTGATTTCATTGAATTATGCTCAGCGTCAGAAAGAGGATGATGAAATTGAAGCGACGAAACTAAAACGCATTAATGAGCGTAATGCGAAGCTTGGTAAGCCGCTATTGAAATCAATTGATGATTTACCGAAAGATTATGAAGCGCCAGATCCGTATTTAGATGAAACGGTGAAGATGGCAATAGATCTTTCGAATCAAAACACTAAGATGCTTTCTAGTGCTAAACAGTAAATAAAAATTGCCTACTATAGAGCCAGCGTAAGCTGGCTTTTTTATTTCAAAAAATAAGATTAATAGATTGATTTAATTTACTTTTTATATAAAACAAATTTCCTCTTACTTTTTTAAATGAACTAAACCTAAATTTTTTTCAAAAAATAATTGGGTTTTCTTTCGCTTTTTCAAAAATATCCTACACTTCAGTTAGTAATATCCCTTATTAATGAGGCAATACAATGCGTAAATTATCTGTAGGTTTATTAACTGTCATGGCGGTCATGATGTCGTCAATGGGTTCTGCAAATGCAAGTAACTACCCTTGTTCAGGCGCTAAAGGTGGAATAGCTCGTTGTGATGGCGGGCAATTTATCTGTAATGACGGAACAACCAGTCGTTCAGAGCAAGTCTGTACAACTGAGCTAAAAAACTCAATCAATAAAAGTGCTGGTATTGGTGCGGGTATTGGAGCGGGTGTGGTGAAGCAATCTAGCAAACCATCTGCGGTAGATTCTATCAAAGAGACAGGTGACAACATGAGTAAAACTGCAAAAGATAAAGCATCAAAAGCCACTGATAAGGCAAAAACAGCTGAAAAAGAGACGTCTAAAGCTGTGAAAGATAAAGCGAAAGCTACCGAGAAAGAAACCTCTAAAGCTGTAAAAGAGAAAGCGGATAAAGCGAAAGCTGCTGAGAAAGAAACCTCTAAAGCTGTAAAAGAGAAAGCGGATAAAGCGAAAGCTGCTGAGAAAGAAACCTCTAAAGCTGTAAAAGAGAAAGCAGATAAAGCAAAAGCTGCGGATAAAGAATCTGCCAAAGCAGTAAAAGAAAAAGCAGATAAAGCGAAAGCTAAAGAAAAGGAAACATCTAAAGCGGTGAAGGAAAAAGCCGACAAAGCTAAAGCAACGGAGAAAGACAAAACCAAAGCAGCAAAAGATAAAGCTGATAAAGCAAAAGCCGATAAAGCAAAAGCCGATAAAGCAAAAGCCGATAAAGCTAAAGCTGCAGCAAAAACAACCGCGAAAGTCTCTAAAGGCAAACCAACTAAAGGTAAAGTGAGCTGATCATTTCCTTTTAGTCCTTGCCGTTTCCATGAAAATGCCGTTTACTAAAACGGCATTTTTATTCCCGAGTGTAAAGATATGTTATTTTGTGACTTTTTCCTGTTAATGGGCTTGAAATGGTGTGAAAAAACCTTATTTATAAAGTAAATTTGTCGTAATGTTTGTTTTTACCAAGGAACCTATAAAAATGATGAGAATTGCTTTATTCTTGCTCACAAACTTAGCCGTTATGTTTGTGTTCGGGATAATTTTAAGTTTAACCGGGATACGTGGAAGTAGTGCACAGGGGCTGCTGATTATGGCGGCATTGTTCGGTTTTGGTGGTGCGTTTGTATCACTACTGATGTCCAAATGGATGGCGCTGAAGTCTGTTGGTGGTGAAGTTATTGAGCACCCACGTAACGAAATGGAACAGTGGTTAGTTAACACGGTTAGCCGTCAATCTCAACAAGTTGGTATTAAAATGCCACAAGTGGCAATTTACCACGCACCGGATATTAATGCATTTGCAACAGGCGCACGTCGTGATGCTTCTTTAGTTGCGGTAAGTACTGGTTTATTAGAAAACATGAGCCGCGATGAAGCCGAAGCGGTTATTGCTCATGAAATCAGCCATGTGGCAAATGGTGATATGGTTACCATGACGTTGCTGCAAGGCGTCGTGAATACGTTTGTTATCTTTATTTCACGTATTTTGGCGCAAGTTGCGGCTGGCTTCATGTCAAACAACAATGACAGCGAAAGTGAAAGCAGCAATGGCAACCCAATGGTTTACTTTGCCGTGTCAATGGTATTAGAGATCGTGTTTGGTATCTTAGCGAGCATTATTACTATGTGGTTCTCTCGCTACCGTGAATTCCATGCGGATGCAGGCTCTGCCAAATTAGTGGGTAGAGAGAAAATGATTGCTGCGTTGCAGCGCCTGAAAACGAGCTATGAGCCGCAAGAAGAAGGGCGTTTAATGGCATTTTGTATTAATGGCCGCGGAAAGGCATTCAGCGAACTATTTTTATCTCACCCACCATTAGACAAACGTATTGAAGCATTACGTTCAGGGCAATACCTGAAATAGTCGTACAGCGAGTTTATGCTATCAATGTAAAAGGGAAACGTTATGTTTCCCTTTTTTATTACCTACCAAAAACTCACCGCCGAAGAATTTTATTTATCATTTTATCTAACTATTCCAGCAAATTGTGCCAGCAAGATTTAGAATCAAGGCAGGAAAAGCATGGCGCATTTTATGCTGTAAACACTCAAATCAGCATACCAAAAAAACCGATGTCAACTGATTGAAAAGCGTTAAACGAACAGTTTAAAGTTTGCGTATATTTTCGAGGTGTTGGTGCTTATTTACTGTCATTATGTCGAATAAATAGACTAAATACTTCTTTGTGATTATTTAAATAGAGATAAGTGAAACAAATCCCGTACACTTTATTTGTATTAAGTCCTATGCATGGGGAAGATTAATATTCTGCATAATGTTGATTATTTATGGTTAACTAAAATCAACATGATAGGATTAATGAATTCCAATTATTTTTTGTTATCAACAACTATATTTTATATAGTTTTATTATTCATTATTGTAACTATTACTTTTTTAAAAATTAAAAAATCATTGCATAAGTATGCAGTTATAATTGTTTGTAATTTATTTATCTATTGTGATATGGTGCAAAAGTATCCTTTTTATTCAAGGTGAATGCCGTATTATCATAAGGTTGTTTCCTTTGGTTTAAATTCTTTTTTCACACATGCAAGATGTATATTCAATATTTATGCATATCCAGCGTGGCGATTTTACGCGCAAAAAGAATGTTAATCAGCATTGTCATTTATAGTTGATAAATACTTCATTTCATTTTGAATAAAAAGCACATCGTTCTGCGTGTATTTCAGATTTGAAATAACTCGCCATAAAATAATAAATGATAGGAAACCAACATGCACAATGACTTTTTAACACACGAAACTGAGATGCTGAATTTATTGAAGCAAGTCGTTAATATCGAGTCAGGTTCATACGATAAAGAGGGTGTTGATAACCATGCCGCATTTTGGTGCGAACGCTATCAATCAATGGGCTTTGAGGTTGAAGTTATTCCAAATGAAAAATTAGGGAATAACTACCGTATTTATTATCCATCTACCACGCCTGAAATTTTAATTTTACTGCATCTTGATACAGTTTTTCCAAAAGGTACTGTTGCGGAAAGACCATTCAGTATTGAGGGCGATAGAGCTTATGGGCCGGGTGTTATCGACATGAAAGGCAGCCATGTTATGGTGCATCAGGTCATTAAGCAGCTCTATGCAACACAAGATGAGCGTTATAAAAAAATTGAAGTTCTGCTGAACTGTGACGAAGAAATTGGCTCAATTTCATCACGCACTGTAATTGAGCAATGCGCCAAGGGCAAACGCTATGCTTTAGTGATGGAACCCGCTCGCGCAAATGGCGCCATTGTAAGTGCACGTCGTGGTGTAGGAACTTATGTTCTGACGATTCAAGGAAAAGCATCCCACTCAGGAATTGCACCAGAAGCTGGAATTAGTGCAATTCAAGAGCTGGCCTACAAAATCCAGAGCTTACATGCTCTGTCTCAGCATGATAAAGGCTTATCGGTCAATGTGGGGCTGATCTCGGGTGGAACATCCGTGAATACGGTTGCGCCAAATGCCCGTGCAGAGATTGATGTGCGGATCTCTTCAGAGCAGCAAGGCGTGGAGATTGATAAAAAAGTCCGCGAAGTTTGTAGCCAACCTGTACTAGAGGGTATCCAGCTTTCTCTGACGGGGGGAATTAACCGTCCTCCGATGGCAAAAACGGTAGAAAGTGCTGAGCTCATCGACATCATCAAACAAGAAGCCAATAAATTAGCAATTACACTGGAAGATGTTTCTACTGGTGGTGGCTCTGATGCTTCATTTACAGCGGGAGTTGGAACACCAACAGTGGATGGTTTGGGACCGATCGGTGGCTATCAACATAGTGACAAAGAATATCTTGAGATCCCTTCTTTAACTGAGCGCGCACAGTTATTTTTTAATGTATTAACGCGTATTACGCAGTAATCATGACCCACAAAATAAATAATAATCCAACAGGATAAGTCTATGGCAACAACATCAACAACATCAACAACACCACAAAAAAAACGTTCTGATGGGATAAACCCATATGTATTGCTCTTTTTCATCTTAGTAGCGGCAGCCATTGCGACATGGATTGTGCCAGCGGGTCAATACGCATCAGAAACTAAAGTTATCACAACCATCAAAGATGGGGTCGAGACTCAAGTTAAGAGCTCTTATACCATTCCTGGGAGTTATGAACGTTTACCGGAACAGCACGGCGTATTGCCAGGGCAAGTCTTTACTTCTATCGCCGATGGATTAGTTAAAGCCGCGCCCATTATTTTCTTGATTATCTTTACTGGGGGCGCTTTACATCTGCTTGAAACGACTGGGGCCATTAATAAAGTCCTGAGTAATATTTCACGCAGTAAAAAACTTAATGACTTTTTATTAATCACGATTTTCTTTGTTGTTTTCTCGATTCTAGGCACCACAGGTATTGTTGTGAACTCAATTATTGCCTTCGTCCCTATAGGGTTATTGGTGGCAAAATCAGTCGGGATGGATGACAAGTTTGGTGCGGCGATTGTTTACGTTGCTGCATATTCCGGTTTTAACGCATCCGTTATGGCTCCGATGACGGTTGGTTTATCTCAAGGGTTAGCGGATGTTCCCCTGTTATCGGCATTTGGCTTCCGTACGGTTGTATATATTAGCTTTGTGATCGCAGGGATTATCTTCTTAACTCTGTATGCTAAAAAATGCCGTCGTCAGGGGATGGTTCGCCCTGACGTTGAAATCGATGACAGTCAATTTGAGACGTCAAAAATTTCTTTACGCCACGTTATCACCTTATCTTACGCCGCATTTTGTTTAATTGGCTTCATTTTTGGTGCCATTGAATGGAGCTGGGGTGAAAAAGAGATGATGGCGATGTTTATCATCTTAGGTGTGGGCGTGGGTGTATTGAATAGAATGTCGGCGAACGATATTGCGACAGGTTTCCTGAAAGGCTGCGCAGGTATGGTTGGCGGCGCATTTATTGTCGGTATGGCGAGAGCGATTGCGATTGTACTTGCTGACGGTATGATCTTAGACACGATTGTAAATTCGATTATCTCTTTGATGGACGGATTACCAAAAACGTTATCTGCACTTTCAATGTTTGGTACTGCGGCGATTATGCACTTCTTTATCTCTTCAGGATCGGGTGAAGCAGCAGTTTTAGTACCTATTTTCACCCCAATGGGGGATTTGTTAGAAATTACTCGCCAAACTACCGTACAGACCGTACTAATGGGTGAGGGGGTTGTAAACTGTATTAACCCAACATCTGGTATTTTGATGGCCGTATTGGCGACATCGAAGATTCCTTATACCAAGTGGTTGAAGTTTATTTGGCCTCTGGTTTTAACATGGGTCATTATTTCTATTATTTCGATCGTGTATGCAGTGGTGACAAATTTAGGTCCGATTTAAGAGGGACCAAGTTTAGTCATCAAGATAGACAGGATATAAACCAAAGCGCTACTCGAAAGAGTGGCGTTTTTTTTGAGTAATGGGTAAGTTTGGGCAAAAAAAAGCCCCCTTCGTAGGGACTTGAAGGGGGAGCTAAATGAATAAAGAATGGTTTAATTCGGGATCAAAGATAAAGGATCCGAATAAGCAAAACTTAGTTTTTTGTGCACTTTAGGAGACCATTCTTATTTAATGGGCTGAATCGCATTTATCGTTAAATGCCTATTGACGATAACCTGTCTTAATTTGTTCTAAGATGTTTTTGTAGGTCTCAGCTTGATTCTCATCTTCCATTGAAGCGACTTCGCGCTGCATTTTGATCAGAATCTTACCCGCATCAGCTTGACCGATAGCTTTAAGCATGTGAGTAACAAGATTTTTTAAACAGGTTACTTCGTCAGCTAAAGAGTTTACATCGGGCTCAGTTGGAAAATGGGTTTTCATTTAGGAATTCCTGTAAGAATAAAAAGTAATTTGCAGATTGTAGCATAGAAGAAATGATTCTGTCGCTTTTCAAACAGGTATGAAAATAAGAGAGAAATAATAGTTTTTCTATAAGAAAAGAGTCTGAAAACGATAGTTTTCAATCCTTTAAAGATGAATGACGAGTGTGATATTATTCACAAAAATGAACTGAAGGCTATTATTGGTCTTAATTATCTTCAACAGGATGTCGTAAACCATGTCTCAGGTTTCTCGAAGCACTGCATGGATCCGTGTATTGGCGCTCTCCGTTGCAGCTTTTGTCTTTAATACCACCGAATTTGTTCCTGTCGCATTACTGAGTGATATCGCAGAAAGTTTTCATATGACAGTGGCTCATACAGGGCTAATGATCACGATTTATGCGTGGGTTGTCGCAGTGATGTCCCTCCCTTTGATGCTAATGACGGGAAAATTTGAACGGCGAAAGTTATTGGGGTGCATATTTGTTATCTTTATTCTTAGTCATATTCTGTGTGGGATCGCATGGAATTTTGAAGTGTTGATTGTTGCACGTATTGGTATTGCATTATCCCATGCTGTGTTTTGGTCTATCACCGCATCATTGGCAATCCGAGTCGCTCCTGCGGGCAAAAAAGCGCAAGCATTGGGTTTACTTGCAACGGGAACAGCCTTAGCGACTGTTTTGGGGCTACCACTAGGCCGTGTTATCGGGCAATGGATGGGCTGGCGAGTAACATTCTTGTGTATCGGTGTGTTGGCATTATTAACGATGATTGCGTTATTGCGATTTTTACCGCGTTTACCGAGTGAACATTCAGGGTCTTTAAAAAGCTTACCGATTATTTTTAAACGCCCAGCTTTAATTGGGGTGTTTGTCCTGATCACGGTCGTGATTACGGCGCATTTTACTGCCTACAGTTATATTGAACCATTTGTGCGTGATGTCGCCTTACAGAGTCAAAATTTTGCCACTGTATTATTGTTAATCTTTGGCGGTGCGGGCATTTTCGGTAGTGTATTGTTTAGTCGATACAGTAGCCGTTTTACACTGACATTTTTACCTGCATCGATTATTTTGATTACACTCTGTTTAGCACTATTTATGCCATTAAGTGGTGATGTTTGGACACTTATAGGTATTTGTGTACTTTGGGGAATTGCGATTATGTGTATCAGCCTTGGCATCCAAGTTAAAGTCCTTGATTTAGCGCCAGATGCAACGGATGTGGCAATGTCAATTTTCTCGGGGCTATATAATATCGGTATTGGCGCAGGTGCGTTATTGGGCAATCAAGTTATTACCCACATGGGAATGACTAATATTGGTTACGTAGGTGCAATTATTAGTATCTTAGCTCTCGCTTGGTGCTTGTTTATCTACTTACGTTATACGTCAGCATTCAAAGAAAAACAGTTAGTGCCTGCCAATCATTAAGTCTTCTTTATTCATCAGCACTGTACTAATTAAAGGTTAGTATGGTGCTTTTTAGTGTGCTAAATTTCTGCCAAATATTAGGTTAATCAATAAATAAAGGTGAATTATGAAAGGATTGGGCTTTTTACTAATGTCCATTATTGCAGAGGTTATTGCGACGACGACACTAAAAGCATCAGATGGTTTTAGCCGTTTTTGGCCATCCTTAGTGGTAGTCATTGGTTATGCCATCTCTTTTTGGGGGCTTTCTCAGGTTGTGAAGGTGATGCCGCTGGGGATTGCCTATGCCATTTGGTCCGGTCTTGGGATTGTGTTGGTTTCTGTGGCTGCCATCTATATTTATAACCAAAAACTCGATTTACCCGCAATTATTGGTATGCTATTAATTATAACTGGTGTTTTAGTCATCAACCTGTTTTCTAAGAGTGGCACCCATTAAGGGAACTGAGACAGCGCTGATACTGTTGGAGAAAGAAAATGAAAAGGAAAGGTCAATCGCTGTTAAAAACAGTGATGGCAATGGGATCCGTTACGGCGTTAGCCGTTTTGCTTTCAGCGTGCGGTAGCTCGGAAAACAGTAAGATGACAAGAGCAGAAACCGCCGGTTCTCAATATGCACAGCAAGTTGTGAATTTAGGACCAGGTGCGCAAGAAGCCTGCACTTCTGCGGGTGGATTACCTTCATTGAATTTAGAATTAAATGGTGAAAAAACCCCCGTTTGCCAGTTTGCTAATGGGCGGCGTTGCACGGTATCGGTCATCCGAAATGGAGCCTGCATTTAAAACTTGAGACGCCCATCAAATAAAATTGATGGGCGAAAAGAAAGGTTATTTTTTACTTGGGAAGAATAGGCTGATAGCGACAATCACGCCAACTAAGATATAGGCAACAAAAATACCCACTAACCATTGCGGCATATCTAAGCCTAAGAATGCCCATTGTCTTACTGCACAATCACCTGTTGCTTCAAACACAGAAGGAACCCATTCTTGCAGTGGCAACCAATCTGGGAAATTCACGAAGAAGTCACAAGATGCAAAAGGCGACGGATAAAGTTGCAGCATGGTGTGTTCCCATGACAGGTCTAGCCCACGCCAACCGGCATACAGCCAAATCACAATTGCAATCACTTTAACAACGGTGCTTTTAGGTGCTATCGCCCCAATTAAACCCGCTGCAATAATTCCCATCAATGCAACGCGCTCATAGATGCACATTACGCATGGTTGTAGCTTCATAATATGCTGGAAGTACAGTGCTGCACATTCAAGCATAAAAGCTGTGAATGCCATGAGTAGCCAAGCTGACCGTCCTTGAGAACAGTAATTAAAAAATCTGAACATAATTAATTCCCTTCATTAATAATTGGCTTATTCTGCCTCTATCTGGGTGATAAAAAAAGCAGCAAAATCAGATTAGAATAAGATTAGCTTAGTTTTTACGTTTTATTACAAAAAAAGCCGCATAAGTATGCGGCTTTGAGTCAACAAAAAGGGTTATCAAAATTCATTAGCGAGGGATGGTAACTAAACCAATACTTTCCATCCAATCGGTTAGTGGGATTAACCACAGCTCAACCCCAAGCAAACCAACGACCGTCATCACGATAGTAAATGGCAGCGCCATCCATACCATGCGTCCATAAGAAAGGCGGATCAGTGGGGAAAGGGCTGAAGTTAGCAGGAACAGGAATGCGGCTTGCCCGTTTGGTGTTGCGACCGACGGTAAGTTTGTTCCGGTGTTAATCGCTACGGCTAAGTGCTGATATTGCTCGGCTGAAATTAACCCTGCATTTGCTGCTTTTAAGGCTTCAGTGATATATACCGTTCCAACAAACACATTATCGGAGACGGCTGAAAGTAATCCATTAAATAAATAGAATAGTGAGAGTTGTGACGATTCAGAGGATTGCAGTACATACTGAATAAATGGTGTGAAGAGTTGCTGGTCAATGATCACCGCAACAACACTAAAAAATACCGTGAGCAGAGCAGTAAATGGCAATGCCTCTTCAAACGCTTTGCCGAGAGCATGTTCTTCAGTGATCCCGCAGAATGTCGTGGCAAGGATAATTACGGAAAGACCAATGAGCCCTACTTCAGCAAGGTGAAATGCTAATGCGACAATCAACCAAATCCCGATAAGACCTTGCACAATCAGCTGTGCTTGTTCTTTCTTGCTACGTTTTGCACTCATCTTTTTATCATGATCGGTTAATACTTGGCGTACGGAATCTGGTAATTCAGCGCCATAACCAAATATTTTAAACTTCTCGACGAGGAAACAAACCATCAAACCACAGAAGAAAACAGGGATGGTGACTGGTGCCATACGTAGGTAGAAAGTAATAAAGTCCCACTCAACATGTTTGGCGATGATCAGGTTTTGTGGCTCACCGACCATAGTCATTACCCCGCCAAGGGCTGTACCGATACCTGCATGCATCATTAAGCTGCGTAAAAATGAACGAAACTGTTCTAACGTGTGTTTTTTCTCAGCAGTATCAATGAAGGCATCGTTTTGTAGATCGGTATTGCTAGGCTGGCTAGAGGCATATTGATGGTAAATAGCGTAGAAGCCAATAGAAACGCTAATGACCACAGCGATAACCGTTAGGGCATCTAAGAAAGCGGATAAAAACGCACTTGCTAAGCAAAATGACAACGCTAAAATTCGTTTAGAACGGACGTTTATTAACAGCTTCGTGAAGACAAATAGTAGAAGTTGCTTCATAAAGTAGATGCCAGCCACCATAAAGATTAGCAATAGAATCACTTCAAGATTATTGCTAATTTCATGGGATATTTGAGCTGGGCTAGTCATGCCAATGAGTACGGCTTCAATGGCTAACAACCCCCCAGGTTGAAGCGGGTAGCATTTTAGCGCCATCGCTAACGTGAAAATAAATTCGATGACGAGCAGCCAACCAGCGATGAATGGGTTAACAAAGTAGAAAACAATTGGGTTTATTATTAAGAACAAAATGATAGCAAGTTTGTACCAATCTGGAGAATTTCCCAAAAAATTCTTCAAAAATGCTCTTCTTAAACTAAAATCCATTATGACTTTTAATCCTCTTTAGCGAGTGTTGTGTGATAGCGTGTTACATACTACTCTTATCTTTTATAGAATTTAAGCTTATTTGCTAATAGATAATATATTAATTATATAGGGTTTTTACGATTTACCTACGGTTTATTAGAAAGCTAACTATCTCAGATTGTGACAATCTGGTATGATTTCTAGCAGTCCGTCTAAAAATGTTTGGAATAATAAAAATATGGTTATTAAAGCTCAAAGTCCGGCAGGTTTTGCGGAAGAGTACATTATTGAGAGTATTTGGAACAATCGTTTTCCTCCAGGATCTATTTTACCCGCGGAGCGTGAGCTATCTGAATTAATAGGCGTAACGCGCACTACATTACGTGAAGTTTTACAACGTTTGGCTCGTGACGGTTGGTTAACTATTCAGCATGGTAAGCCAACCAAAGTAAATAACTACTGGGAAACCTCAGGGTTAAATATCCTTGAAACCCTCGCGAAGTTAGACCATGACCGAGTACCTCAGTTAATTGATAACTTGCTAGCAGTACGTACAAATATCGCTGCTATTTTTATTCGAACCGCATTTCGCAATGATCCAGAAGCCTCATTGGAAGTGTTAGCTGGTAAAGACAAAGTTGAAGATAGTTCAGATGCTTTTAGCGATCTGGATTATAACATTTTCCGAGGTCTGGCATTTGCGTCAGGTAACCCAATTTACGGCTTAATCATTAATGGACTAAGAGGGTTGTATACGCGCGTCGGACGCTATTATTTCTCGAATCCAGAAGCTCGCCGTTTAGCGTTAAGTTTTTATCAGCAATTAAGTCATTTATGCCGCGAGCAAGCTTATGATCGTGTCATGGAGTGTGTCAGAAACTATGGTAAAGACAGTGGGATTATTTGGCATAACATGCAAAGCAATATGCCATCAGACCTTGCTAATAATATTTAGCCCACAACGTTTGCTCAATCAGAAGCCAGTGCTTTAGCGCTGGCTTTTTTGTTGCTATCAATTGTTAATATGAGTTAATAAAAATAGAGTTTTACTGAGCCTCATTTATCTTCCCAGCAAAGCCGCGTTCTCAACCTGTTACGCCTCTTCGTTTAACCTATTGAATTTATTCCAGATAGAAAATATCAATCATACGAACTGTTTTAGTTGAATAATCCACGAAATCACCATTTATTGGTATTAAATGAATAGGGTATAGATTTGGATAAATTGGCATAGAAAATATTATTTTCAAATTAAAGCAGAAAATGTTGAATTTTGTTTTTTTTGACTACTGATTTTTAAATTAAATAATTAAATTTCAATTGTTTATGATTTTAACTGGATTCTTGGTGTTTTTATAACTGAAATAATTCGCCACATTATAAATTTAAAAGCCACTGAATCAGCTTTATTGTCTTTTTTGTTAAAAATGTTAATCAACTGTATTGGAAAATAAAAACTAGAATATTATGCTAATAACAAATCCATTTTGTTCTCTTGAGGGGCTCTATGAAAGTTCTCGTTTTGGGTGCTGGCGTTATTGGTGTTACCACTGCGTGGTATCTCGCACAAGAAGGGCATGAAGTCTGTGTTATTGATAGGCAGAACGATGTTGCAGAAGAAACTAGCGCAGGTAATGCAGGGCAAATCTCACCGGGTTATGCAACACCGTGGGGTGCGCCAGGGATCCCTCTTAAAGCTGTAAAATGGATGTTTGAAAAACATGCGCCTTTGGCCATTAGACCTGACGGCAGCCTGTTTCAATTACGCTGGATGTGGCAAATGCTGAAAAATTGCGACATGCAGCACTACACTATGAATAAAAGCCGTATGGTCCGGATTGCTGAATACAGCCGTGATTGTATTCGCCAACTAAGGGCAGACTCCGGAATTGGTTATGAGGGGCGTCAAGGCGGCACTTTGCAGCTATTTAGAACGGCAAAACAGTTTGAGAACGCAGCAAATGATATTGCGGTTTTACAGCAAGAGGGTGTGCCCTACGAATTGCTTACCGCAGAACAGTTAGTCACCGCAGAACCCGCGTTAGAATTTGTGAAACATAAACTCACTGGGGGCTTGCGCCTACCTAATGATGAAACAGGGGATTGCCAGCAATTCACTAAAAAATTGGCAAAAATGGCAGAACAAGCCGGAGTTACTTTCCGCTTTGGATGCCATGTTGAACAGATTTTAACAGATGGCAAACGAATCAGCGGTATTAAGGTTAACGGTGAGATTTTGCTGGCAGATCAATACGTGGTTGCTATGGGGTCATATTCGACTCAGATGTTACAGCAGTTGGTAAAAATCCCTGTATATCCACTGAAAGGTTATTCACTGACGATGCCTATCATTGATGAATTACGCGCGCCAGTTTCTACTGTGTTGGATGAAACCTATAAAATTGCGGTTACACGATTTGACCAGCGTATTCGTGTTGGAGGAATGGCTGAGGTTGTTGGGTTTAATCTTGATGTCCTACAAAAACGCTGTGAAACATTGAAAATGGTTGTGCAAGATTTATATCAAGGCGGTGGAGATATTAGCCAAGCACAATTTTGGACAGGATTACGACCAATGACACCAGATGGTACTCCAATTGTTGGACCAACAGAATTCAGTAATTTATATCTGAATACGGGGCATGGAACCTTAGGTTGGACAATGGCTTGCGGCTCTGGCAAATTGTTGGCTGATTTAATTTCAGGGAATACGCCTGACATCGCTGCGGATGATTTGTCTGTGTTCAGGTATACCGATGGTTTTAATACAAAATTAGTCCATACGGGTCATTTATCGCCTGCGCGTTAATTGAGCAATTTAAAATGTCAATAATAAGGAATAGCAATGCCACGCCCAATTCGTGCAATTATTCACCCTCATAATTTAGAACATAATTTAGCCATTATACGTCAGAAAATTGGTCAGGCTAAGATCTGGTCGGTAATGAAGGCCGATGGTTATGGTCATGGTATAAAACGAATATGGCGTGGGCTTAAAGCATCAGACGGTTTTGCTGTTCTGGATCTGCATGAAGCGGTTTTATTGCGAGAAGAAGGGTGGCAAGGTCCGATTCTGCTGCTAGAAGGTTTTTTCCAAGCCGCAGACTTAGCGGTTATTGACCAGTATCAGCTGACTACCAGTGTGCACAGCCGCTGGCAGTTAGCTGCAATTGAGCAAGCGACATTGAGCCAGCCAATCTCTGTGTACATTAAACTGAATAGTGGAATGAATCGCCTAGGATTCTCTGTGAGTGAATATTCCGATATTGTGGATCAGCTGACGCACATGGCAAATGTGGCGAACGTAACTTTAATGAGCCATTTTGCCAATTCAGATTTACCCGGTGGAACTCAAGCCCCATTGGAAAAAATTCAACATTTCTCATCGTTATCGTTACCCACGTGCATTGCAAATTCTGGTGCGGTGTTATGGCATCAAAATACACATTATGATTGGGTGCGAGCCGGTATTGTGCTGTATGGGGCATCACCAAGCGGTAAGTGGGCAGATATTGCCGCATATCATTTAAAAGCGGCAATGACCTTACAATCTGAAATTATCGCGATACACCGTATCGAGGCGGGTCAATCTATTGGTTATGGTAGTAAGTTCACCTCAGAAAAACCAATGCGTATTGCAACGGTTGCCTGCGGTTATGCGGATGGATATCCACGCCATGCACCGACAGGCACGCCTGTTTGGTGTCAGGGGCGACGTTGTGAACTCTTAGGTGCTGTTTCCATGGACATGCTGACTATCGATATTAGTGATTGCCCTGAAGTAACAATTGGCACTCCCGTAGAACTATGGGGTGAGAATTTACCCGTTGATGATGTGGCACAATCTGCGGGTACAATTGGTTACGAATTATTATGCGCACTAGCACGTCGTGTACCCATTGATTTTTAATGAATAAGTATCACTTTTCATTTGCTTAGCTTATATTCATTGCTGAGAAAGATAGACAATGAATGCAATTTAGCTTTAAATGTGAACCATCTCACTAACGTAGGGGATACTCCTGCGTTATTCATCGTTTATTATTAACTTCATTTGAATAATTTGGGTTTAATTTAATATGTCTAAAACAGTTAAAATGACCACACTTGCCATTGCGTTAAGTGCGATTTCAAGCGCTGCTTTTGCTGGAACTTGGTCTGTTGGTGGTTCCGTATTAGCGCAAGCAACGCCTTATAAAGGCATCAAAACTAGCGATTACATTACGCCAGTTCCCGTCGTGAATTATGAGAGTGAAAATTTCTACTTCCGCACATTAGCTGTAGGTTACTACTTGTGGAATGATAAAGAAGACCAACTTTCTTTAGATGCATATTACTATCCGCATTTCTTTAAGCCAAAAGATAACGATAATGCAGATATGCGTAAGCTAGATCGTCGTCGTGACACTGTGATGGGTGGTTTCACCTACAGACATAACGCGGATTGGGGAACATTACGCTTCAATGGTTCTCTCGATATGTTATGGGAAAGCGAAGGCATGCGTGCTGAAGCAGCTTATCTATACGCATTTAAAGGCGATAACTGGTCACTAACCCCAGGGATTGGTATTAAATGGGATAGTGCGAAGTTAAACCGTTATGAGTTTGGAGTGACCTCGAAAGAGTCCGCAAAAAGCGGTTTAGAGCGTTACCAGCCAAACTCAAGTTGGACACCTTATGTTGAATTATCAGCTAACTATCGCATGACTGACAGCTGGTCATTATTTGCGCTAGGACGTGTTGATAAGCTGTCTAACGAAGTGAAAGATAGCCCGATGGTGAACAAATCCTATTCTGGCATTGTGTGGAGTGGTGTGACTTACACCTTCTAATTTATACGCTGGAATAGAATGAAAAACCCCAAAATGGCTAGGCTGTTTTGGGGTTTTATTTTTGCATGTATTCTTACGATTATTTTACGCGTAGTTATTCTTGCTGTGGCTGCGGTTTATTTTCACGGCATACCATCACGAGAGAAAGGCGAGAAGGGCTCTGCGCTTCAGATTTCATTGGCATATGAATGCGAGCCGTTTCCACACAAACCATCTGTTTGTAACCATTATTAGGCATATCCTGCATGCTGCAAGATAGCTCCGCCCAAGGGTTCCAGCACACAACATCGCTGTGATGATAATGGTGCAACTCAATAGTGCGATTCCAGCCATCATCACGCAATAAACTGTACTCTTCGGGTTCAGTATAAATGCGGTCGGTGTGCTTATTGAATTTCAGTGGTTCAGAAATGTAAGCTTCTCTATCTGCTACTTTATCAATGTAATGTCCGCCGAGACCATACACAGTGGCTTTTTGAATATCACTAATATTGAAGTAACTGTGCAATGCCGCTGTCGCTTCAAAATCCCCATAGCTTTCTAGTTCAAGTTCACAGGTTTCACCAAGCTTCATGCGCAGTATCAGTGTAAACTCATGCGGCCATAGTTTACGAGTGTATTCATTGTCGGTCAGAGTGAATGTGAGGATCACGCCACAATCATGTTCGTTATGGGCGGTAAATTGCCAAGGTAAAATACGGGCAAAACCATGGCTAGGGCTATTCACTGGACCAAACCATGGCCAGCAAATAGGAATACCGCCACGAATGGCAATCCCTTCTTTAAACGCACTTTCCGGACTTAACCAAAGGCAGGGTTTTTGACCTGCGGGTTGCCAGTCAATTAAGTGGGCACCTTGTAGGCTGACCGCACCACGTACTTTGGGGTGTGAAACTACGATGAGTGGCAACTCACCAAGTTGGCGTTGGGTAATATAAGGAGAAAGCTGTTTGATAACAGGTAAAGCAAAAATTTTATCATGCATTGTCTTGCGCCTGTGGTTGTTGGTCCATCATCACGACCTAAATCAGCGACTATAAATAGAACAGCGCCTATAAATAGGGCAGTAACTAGAAATAACAATATAACAAACTCACGATACTGCAAGTTGCATTGAGTGAAGCGGGAGACGCAGCTTGGAGTATATTGAGCTGGGCTTTAATTTTGCGTGTACGAAGGATACAAAAGAGCCGCCAAAAGGCGGCTCAGTCACACTAATTGCGTAACAACTCTTATTTAGAGATGTGAGCGATCAGGTCTAGAACTTTGTTAGAGTAGCCAGTTTCGTTGTCATACCAAGAAACCAGTTTCACAAAGTTGTCGTTCAGTGCGATACCTGCTTTAGCATCGAATACTGAAGTCAGTTTTTCGCCGTTGAAATCGGTAGATACAACGTCATCTTCGGTGTAACCCAGAACGCCTTTCAGTTCGCCTTCAGCTGCTTCTTTGATAGCATCACAGATTTGAGCGTAAGTTGCTGGTTTTGCCAGACGTGCAGTCAGGTCAACAACAGAAACGTTAGGAGTTGGAACACGGAAAGACATACCAGTCAGTTTACCGTTCAGCTCAGGGATAACTTTACCTACAGCTTTAGCAGCACCTGTTGAAGATGGGATGATGTTCTGAGAAGCACCACGACCACCACGCCAGTCTTTGTGTGAAGGACCATCAACAGTTTTTTGAGTCGCTGTTGTTGCGTGAACAGTGGTCATCAGACCTTCAACGATACCAAATTTGTCGTTGATAACTTTAGCCAGTGGAGCTAAGCAGTTAGTTGTGCAAGATGCGTTAGAAACGATTTCTTGACCTGCGTAAGCTTTGTGGTTAACGCCCATAACGAACATTGGAGTGTCATCTTTAGAAGGACCAGTTAACACAACTTTCTTCGCGCCTGCTTGGATGTGTTTACGAGCAGTTTCGTCAGTCAGGAAGATACCTGTTGCTTCAGCAACAACATCAACACCGACTTCGTTCCATTTCAGGTTCGCAGGATCTTTCTCTGCTGTAACACGGATTTTTTTACCGTTAACAACTAAGTGACCATCTTTAACTTCAACAGTACCGTTGAAACGACCGTGAGTTGAGTCGTATTTCAACATGTATGCCATGTACTCTGCATCGAGCAGGTCGTTGATAGCAACGATTTCGATGTCAGAACGCTCTTGTGCAGCACGGAAAACGATACGGCCGATACGACCAAAACCATTAATACCTACTTTGATAGTCATAGTATTTCCACCAGCTATTTTATTTCGTGAATTAAGATGTACTTAAAGTTACCAAAACCTTGCCAGCCGTCAAGCGGAATCGTGTCAATTATTGAAAAAAATCAATTCTGAAACCACTATCTGCATATTTGTCAGTCACTTCAGCAGCAAATACAGCCGCACGTATTATCGGGATTGTTCAGCATAATGAAACCATCCTTCAGTGATATATGTGAGACTCATCACAAATCAAACCGTAAAGTTCTAACCTTAATAGTCTAGAATAGTTTTTCACTGAACGTTGTTAAGTTTTTGTTGCTTGAAATAGGGGCATGCTGACTTCAGCAAGCGCCTTTTTGAAAAAGAGTAGGTAATCGATGTCGAATAAAGATAAGCAAACTATTGATTTGTCAAAGCTTAACCAAGTCCAACTGTATGTGACGCAGGAAGCTGGTACAGAGCCACCATTTAGTGGTCAATTATTGCATAACCGTAAAGATGGCGTGTATGAATGTCTCTGTTGTGGCACACCTTTATTCCTTTCTGAGACAAAATTTGATGCTGGCTGTGGTTGGCCGAGCTTCTTTCAACCGATAGATGAAAGTTTGATAAAATTTATCGAAGATTTCTCCCACGGAATGCATCGTATTGAAGTGCGTTGTGGTCATTGTAACGCTCACCTTGGCCATGTATTTCCTGATGGACCTCAACCCACTGGGCAGCGTTACTGCATTAATTCAGCATCACTGAGCTTTACAGATGACAAAACGGGTGAAAAGACCGTTGGGTAGGTTGCTGAAGCTTGCTGAAGCACGAGTTGCCACTCGGAAGTAACGATTCAGCTAAATAGATATAATTAAAATAATCTTCATTATCACTTTATTCGTTTTATGAGGCGTAACGTGAGCGTAGAAATGGATACACAACAAATAGAACAACTACTGTCTGTGATGACCCCTGAAATTTATCAGCGCTTAGTGACGGCTGTCGAATTAGGTAAATGGCCTGATGGCGTACCGTTGACACCTGAGCAGAAAGAAAACACATTGCAGATGGTCATGTTATGGCAATCTCGCCATAATCATGATGCGGAACATATGACTGTTGGCACAGATGGTCAAATTACAATGAAGAGTAAGCAAGAATTAAAATCCCTGTTTCAAGGGGATAGATTGGCAACGTTGAAACCGCAAGAAAACGACTAAGCGTATAATATCGCCCCATGAATGATGGGGCGGTAATTGAGAATGACACCGATAAAACGGCTTAAGCTTAAAATGATAAGCTCATCAACTTGGCGCCCGCATTTTGCATTTCGGCTAAGGCGAGTTCACTATCTTCTGGGGCTAAATTCACACCACGACAACCGTCAACTAAAACATCCACGCAGTAGCCTAATTTCAGTGCATCTAACACCGTAAATTTAACGCAATAGTCGGTCGCAATTCCCATAACGGTTAAATGGCGAATTCCCTGTTGTTGGAGCCATGGATGCAGCTCCGTTTGACTGATACGGTCGTTATCGAAAAAAGCACTGTAACTATCCACTTGCGGGTTTTCGCCTTTAGTGAAGACTTTTTGGATAGCGTGGATATTAAGTTGAGTATGAAAATCAGCGCCATGAGAACCTTGTACGCAGTGTTCAGGCCACCAAACTTGCGGTAATCCATTTAATTCACCCAGTGTGCCAACAGGGTGCCCAGAGTTAACGGCAAAACTCAGATGATCTTCAGGATGCCAATCTTGGCTGGCGATCACCGTCGTTCCTTGCGCTTGGCAAGTATCAATCATACGATTTGCTGTTTCAATGACCTGTTCACTTTGTTGAACCGCAAGTGCACCACCAGTGCAAAAATCATTTTGTAAATCGACTAACAGTAACGCTGATTTCATCATTTCTCTCAGTAGGTTATGGCTTACTCATCGGCGTAGCTTAACTCTCCACGCAAGTTATTTTGCATTAATTCGCGAATAAGCTCAGTGGTATAATCTTGGCTTAGTAAATAATGTAATTTACTCAATGCGGCTTCAAAAGTCATATCAAAACCACTAATCACTCCAGATTCTGCTAACGCATGTCCGGTAGCATAACCTTCCATATTCACGCGACCTGAAATACATTGAGTGAGATTAACCACAATAATGCCGCGTGACGTTGCTTCACGGAGGATCCGCAAGAGTTCAGGTTGTTGCGGTGCATTGCCAACACCATAAGAACGTAAAATAAGCGCTTTTACAGGTTGTTGAAGAATGTTACGTACGATTTCAATCGATAACCCTGGATATAATGTGACAACACCTATCGGCTGTGGAGTAATACGATGAGTTTTGAGTTCACCAATACCAATTGGAGCAGGGCAAGTATTGAAAGTACGGATGTGGATCCCTGCTTCCATCAAAGGTGAACAGTTTGGTGATGTAAACGCTTCAAAACCATCAGCATGTGCTTTTACGGTACGGTTACCGCGATACAATTTATTATTGAAGAATAAACCGACTTCATTAATAGGATAGTTTGCCGCTAAATAAAGTGCATTGAGTAGATTGGTTTGCCCGTCGGAACGTAGTGCTTCGAGTGGAATCTGTGACCCTGTCACGATGATCGGTTTCTTAAGATTTTCGAACATGAATGAAAGCGCAGAGGCAGTAAATGCCATGGTATCCGTACCATGTAGAATCACAAACCCATCATATTTATCATAACTTTCGCTGATGTCATCGGCGATATTCTGCCAGTCTTCGGGGGTGATGTCCGAAGAGTCGATTAATGGTTGATGCTCCCGAATCGTAAATGTTGGCATTTCAGGGCGATGGAATTCGGGCATTTGCGCTAGCTGGGCTTGTAAGTGACCTGAAACGGGAATATAACCTTGCGGAGAGTGGCGCATACCGATGGTGCCACCCGTATAAACGACATAAATCGATTTCTTCTGCATTTTGTTACCTGACGATGACAGATGAAGTTCTGTGTGTGAATAATTTGGATTATAAGGATTTTGGCTTATTTGCCGGAGATAATCTATGGATAAAACAATATATTGCAGATTGTTGTGATGGCAAGAACGCTTTACGCTAGGTATTTTCCCTTTAAGGTATCCCCTCTATGATGACCATAGAGGGGGCGACAGTTAGTTAATTTCCGCGCAGTTTAAACAAAAAGCATAACGATTTTGCGGATCATTCATTTTCAAGAAAAACTGTGCCTGGCGGCGGATATCCGTCACCGCGGCTGGCGGTAGGAAAGCTTGCAATGCGTCAGGCATCATGACTTGAACATTGTTAGTCACTTCAAGGATTAATTGATCCATAAAGGAGAGTTCAGGCTGCATCCAATCCAATTCAACTGATTTCACTTGCGCTAGTTCAGCTGCTTTTGCGACAGCATCATCAAAATCACCTAATTGGTCAACTAAACCTATTTTTAGTGCGTCTTTCCCAATCCAAACGCGACCTTGAGCAATTTTATCTATCTCTTCTGGCGTTTTATGGCGTGATTGAGCGACTAAGCCGATAAAGGTTTGATAGCCGTTTTCGATAGTAATTTGCATCATATCAGCAAATTGTGGGCTGATCCCTTTAGTAACAGAAACGCCAGCCAATGGTGAAGTTGAGACGCCATCGGTGTAAACACCGATAGATTCGAGTGAATTCTCAAAGGTGTTGATCACGCCAAAAATACCAATGGAGCCTGTTAGCGTGCTTGGGCTGGCAATAATGTAGTCCGCAGGCGTTGAGATCCAATAACCGCCGGATGCAGCCATACCCCCCATAGAAACCACAACAGGTTTTTTCGCCGCACGGGCTGCGGCTAATTCATTACGAATTAAGTCAGAGGCGCTGACGCTTCCTCCTGGGCTATTGACCCGTAATACGATAGCTTTGATATTGTCGTTTAATCGCGCATCACGAATTTGGGCAGCAAGGGTTTCTCCACCAGCAATACCGGGTGTTTGTGGTCCATCCATGATGGCACCTTGTACCACAATCACTGCGATATTACCTTCGCTGTTGCTGGTATCGGCGATTTGGGTGGAATAATCATAAATGCTGATACCATTGAACGTTTTATCGTCTTTATTCCAACCAAATTGGTTGGAGAACACGTTCTCAGCTTGCTCTCGGGTGTAGATCTTATCCACCAATTTTTGTTGTAAGGCATACTGTGCGGTATCACCTTTCACGAGGCGGAGTTGGGCAATTAGCTTATCGGCACCCGGGAAAATGTGTTCTGCTTGGGTTTTGCGGTTTTGTGCGATTGATCCTAAATAATTATCCCATAGAGTGGTTAGCCAGAGCAGGTTTGCTTCCCGGGCTTCAGGGGACATATTATCGCGCATCATCGGCTCTACCGCAGATTTATAGGTACCGACACGGAAGATATGGCTACTGACTTTCAGTTTTTCTAATAACGACTTGTAATACAGTGTATCGGTTGAGAAACCGTAAATGCCCACTGTACCATGAGGCGCAAGGTAAATTTCATCGGCGAAGCTTGCTAAATAATATTGAGCTTGGGTGTAGCTGTCGCCCATGGCATAGACGGATTTTCCGGAGGCTTTAAATTCTTCAATGGCTTTACCAATGTATGCCATAGAGGGTTGATCTGCGCTGACCAAATTATCTAAACGCAATATTAAACCTGTAATGCGGTCATCGTTGGCAGCGGTACGAATAGTGTCGACGATATCAAACAGCGAGTTTTCTTGCATGAGGTTATTAGAGCTACCTAATAATTCACGACTCATACGACCAAAAGGATCAGGCGATGAAACTTGGTCAACAACGATACCTTGAAGATCAACGACCAGTGCACCAAAATAGTTTTTCTCTGGCTTACTGTCCGTTTGCAATAGAGAATAGGCACCGATCACTAAAAATAACAACACGAAGAAAATTGCGTTGAAAATAAATTGTCGAATGAAATTAATGATTCGCCAGCTAAACTTAAAGACTGTGGCGAAAATATCCCAGAGTTGTCGCATTTTTTCTCCAGTGTGAGGATATCAATCAAGGTTGGCGGCATAAAATGGCACGCGAATGATTTAGAATATCATTTATTTGATGGTTGATTAATAGATAGATTAATCAATAGATTTAATCCTATACAGTATCAAACGATGACAGATACCAAATAATGTAATACAGGATTATTCATAACAAAACCATTGCGAGCGTTGTACAATAGCCTGATGGTATTTCTATTTTGCTGTGCACTACATCAGCTTACTCTTAATCGGAGATCAATATGGATGCATTAACCCTTTTGTTGAACCGTCGTTCAGCTTCACGTTTAACCTCACCTGCGCCGCAAGGCGAACAACTCGAAAATATTCTTGCCGCTGGGATGAGAGCTCCGGATCATGGCGCGTTAAAGCCATGGCATTTTGTTGTGATGCAAGATGAAGGAATTACCCGCTTTAGTCAGTTGCTCGAAAAAGCCGCAGTGGAAGGTAAACTTGGGGCAGAAGTGGAAGAAAAAGCGCGCAATGCACCATTTCGTGCACCTCTTATCATTACTGTCATTGCAAAAGTAAAAGATCACCCAAAAGTCCCTCAGTGGGAACAAATTGTTGCAGCAAGCTGTACGGTTCAAGCAATGCAGATGGCGGCGTTAGCACAAGGGTTTGGCGGTATCTGGCGTTCAGGTTCATGGACAGAAGATGCGATTGTGCGGGAAGGGTTAGGCTGTGAAGAGAATGACCATATTGTCGGCTTTCTTTACTTAGGAACGCCAGAATTAAAGGCACCTGCAAAAGCTCAGCAACCTGATATGACAGGTTTTGTGACATATTTCTAAAGAGATAGACAATGACAGAAAAAATTAGATTGACCCAATACAGTCACGGTGCAGGCTGTGGATGTAAAATCGCACCTAAAGTATTAGAACAAATTTTGCATACTGAGCAAGCTAAATTCCATGATCCCCATTTATTAGTGGGCAATGAAACCAAAGATGACGCGGCGGTTTATGACTTAGGTAATGGCATTGGTATTATCAGTACCACAGATTTCTTTATGCCAATCGTGGATAACCCATTTGAATTTGGACGCATTGCGGCGACTAATGCGATCAGTGATATTTTTGCGATGGGCGGAAAGCCGATTATGGCGATTGCCATTCTAGGTTGGCCTATTGCAAAATTGCCACCTGAAGTGGCGCGTGAAGTGATTGAAGGTGGGCGTGCAGCATGTGCTGATGCGGGTATTTCATTAGCTGGCGGACATTCCATTGATGCACCGGAACCTATTTTTGGTTTGGCGGTAACTGGGGTGGTAAATACAGATTATGTGAAGAAAAACAGTGCAGCGAGTGCAGATTGCGAATTGTTTTTAACTAAACCGCTTGGTATTGGCGTGTTGACCACCGCAGAGAAAAAAGGGGCTTTGGCACCCGAGCATGAGCATCTTGCTGCGGAAACTATGTGTCAGATGAATAAATTCGGCGCGGTTGTTGCACCATTAGACGGTGTGACTGCAATGACGGATGTGACCGGTTTTGGTTTACTTGGGCATTTAAGTGAAATTTGTGAAGGTTCAGGCGTTCGAGCTCAAATTGCCTTCAGTCAGGTACCAAAATTAGCGGATGTTGAGAAATATATTGAAGCGGGCTGTGTACCGGGTGGTACTCAACGTAACTTTGATAGCTACGGTCACTTGATTGGTCCAATGAGCGACATGCAACGCAAATTGTTGTGTGATCCTCAAACCTCAGGTGGTTTGCTCATCGCAATTAAACCATCGGAAGTTACTAAAATTAAAGACATTGCACAGCAGCAAGGTGTTTTGTTACAGTCTATCGGGAAATTATTACCCCCACAGGACAATGTGCCTTTAATTGAAGTGATAGATTAATCTATGCGTTTGTTTATTGCGGAAAAGCCCAGCCTTGCACGGGCAATTGCGGATGTACTGCCCAAACCCCATCGTAAAGGGGATGGCTTTATTCAATGTGGTGATGACCAAATGGTCACATGGTGCATTGGACATCTTTTAGAACAAGCAGAGCCGGACGCTTATGATCCGCGCTATGCCCGTTGGAATTTGCAAGACTTGCCCATTATTCCTGAAAAATGGCAGTTGAAGCCTCGTTCCGCAGTAACCAAGCAACTAAATACTATCGATGCTCTCTTGAAGCAAGCGAGCGTCGTTGTTCATGCCGGAGACCCTGATCGAGAAGGGCAGTTGCTGGTGGATGAAGTCTTGGATTATTTCAAACTTGATCCGGAAAAGCGTAAAAATGTAAAACGTTGCTTAATTAACGATTTAAACCCTCAAGCTGTTGAGCGTGCTATCGACCGCTTGCGTGAAAACCGTGAATTTATTCCGTTATGCGTCTCTGCATTAGCCCGTGCTCGTGCTGATTGGCTGTATGGGATCAATATGACCCGTGCATATACGTTGTTGGGGCAACGAGGTGGCTATCAAGGTGTACTTTCTGTTGGACGTGTTCAAACACCCGTCTTAGGTTTAGTCGTTAGACGTGATGAAGAAATAGAAAACTTTATTCCAAAAGATTTTTTTGAAGTCAAAGCACATATTGTGACACCGAAAGATGAGCGTTTTGTGGCAATTTGGCAGCCGAGTGAATCTTGCATCGATTTTCAAGATGAAGAAGGGCGTCTCATCCACCGTCCGTTAGCGGAACATGTGATTTCGCGTATTGAAGGAAAGCCGGCAATTGTCACGCAATATCAGGACAAAAAAGAGTCTGAAATTGCGCCGTTACCGTTTTCTTTATCCGCATTACAAATTGAAGCTGCCAAAAAATATGGACTGAGTGCTCAAGAGGTCCTCGATATTTGCCAAAAACTGTATGAAACCCATAAACTTATCACATATCCACGTTCAGATAGTCGCTATCTGCCTGATGAGCATTTTGCTGGGCGCCATGCCGTATTGAATGCAATTGCTGTACACCAACCCGAATTAACGGAGTTCGCATTACCTGAACTCGATAAGAAAAACCGTTGCTGGGATGACAAAAAAGTGGATGCGCACCATGCGATTATTCCAACAGCAAAAACGGCGGCGGTGCGTTTAACTGAAAATGAAAGCAATGTTTATCAACTGATTGCTCGTCAGTACATTATTCAATTTATGGCTGATGCGGTTTATCGCAAATGTACTATCGATTTAGATATCGAAAATGGCAAGTTCAATGCGAAAGCCCGTTTTCTTGCCGAAGCGGGTTGGCGCGTGGTATTAGGCAGCAAAGAACGTGATGCAGAAAACGATGGGATGCCATTGCCAATTGTGAAGAAAGGCGATGATCTTTTATGCGAAAAAGGGGAAGTGGTCGAACGACAGACCCAACCTCCACGACCATTTACGGATGCAACCTTATTATCCGCCATGACAGGTATTGCGCGTTTTGTACAAGATAAAGCATTAAAAAAAGTATTGCGTGAAACCGATGGTTTAGGGACCGAAGCGACCCGTGCAGGCATTATCGATCTACTCTTTAAGCGTCAGTTTCTCTTTAAAAAAGGGCGCTATATCCATGCATCTCCCGCTGGGCGAGCGTTGATCCACGTTTTACCAGATATGGCGACACTACCTGATATGACTGCTCATTGGGAATCAAGACTCACGCAGATCAGTGAAAAGCAAACGCGCTATGATGATTTTATGCAACCGTTAAGCCAAACATTGATTAATTTGATTCAGCAAGCGAGACAATATACCAATCTTCGTGCATTTCGAGAACTACCGCCTCCGCCCAATGCAAAAGGAATGAAAAAGAGCTTGAAAAAAGCCTCTGGTGCCAGTAAAGCAAATAAATCTGCCTCATCAAAATAAGTGTTATCAGACAATTCGTGTTTATCGCTAAAAGAGTTTGAAAAAGCGTTTTAGTAGTGACAAGGAGATGTTCCAAAAGCGCTTGTTAACCCTAACTTTTTGTCATCGTTCAATTTGAACCCATCAAGGCAGCATATAGGTTCTATTTGTGCAGGGGCATTCATTCTTCATGCGTTAAATCTATTACCCAAACGACAAGCCACAACTCATCGAGATGCAGAGGCGGCATTAAGCGCATTATCAGTAGAATTTATGGCGCAGCCATTTGTTTGTCATGGAAAGGTGGCGACAGCGGGAGGCTGCTTATCTGCACTTTATCTCGTGGGATGGTTAATCGATTTTAGCTTACACCAAGGACTGATGTAAAAAACGGTCAAGTGCAAAGCATAATGTAAAAAGCTTTTAGGACAAAATCGTGCTGCCCTAAAAGCGAATAATTTTGTCGAGCTTATTTAGTCAGATCAAATTCAGCCCAAACAGGTGCATGGTCAGACGGTTTTTCCATTCCACGAATGTCGTAATCGATACCAGTGGCACGACAACGGCTTGCGAGCTTTTTAGACGCTAACAGAAGGTCAATACGCAGTCCTCGGTTATCATCAAAACCCTTGGAGCGATAATCAAACCAAGAATAACAGTCAGTGGTATCAGGATGCTGTTCACGGTAAGTGTCTACAAGCCCCCAACCCAGTAATCTCTCTAACCATTCACGCTCTTCAGGTAAGAATGAGCATTTACCTGTCTTTAACCAGCGTTTGCGGTTGGCATCGCCAATACCAATATCTAGATCGGTTGGGCTGATATTCATATCACCCATGATGAGTAGTTGAGAATCTGCAGTTTGCGTTGATGTCACATAATCTTGTAGATCACGGTAAAATTTTTCTTTTGCTGGAAATTTGGTTGGGTGATCACGGCTTTCTCCTTGAGGGAAGTAGCCATTCACGACAGTGAGGATACCTTCATTAGTTTGGATATCCGCCATGATAATACGGCGCTGAGCTTCTTCATCGTCAGTAGGGAAACCTTTTCTGACGGCGATTGGCTCATTTTTTAACAGTAATGCCACACCGTAGTGGGCTTTTTGTCCGTGATAATAAACATGGTAGCCTAATTTACTGACTTCCTCGTAAGGGAACATATCGTCATGGACTTTCGTCTCTTGTAACCCGATCACTTCAGGTTGATGCTTTTCGATAATCGCTTCCAGTTGATGAGGACGTGCTCTTAGACCATTAATGTTGAACGAAATAAATTTCATGGTTACTTATCACCCATTGCTTTAAATATGATTGAAGAGATTCTAGCAGAAGCTAACAATAGTGTAACTATTAAATATTTTTTGTTTATATAATTGCCCATAATTTATTAGTGAATTTTAATTTTTGATAATAATATATCTATAGATGCTAATTAAAAAATGTTTGTTAGTTTTATAATTAACTACCTAAAAGTTCATTTAAAGTCAGTTGGTTATTTATATTTTAATGTGATTTAATGGTGGGGCAATAAAAAATAATCAAATGAAACAGTATAATATATTGCTTTGCTATGTTGGAAAATATAAAAATACTTTTATGAAATATTGTTAACCATCAAATGAAAAAATTTATTTAAATTTTTATTTGGTGTTCGAGATTATGGGTTAATCAACATATTGTTATTTAAAAATAATTATGTTGGTTTACATTTCAATAAATAGAATGGGGTCATAGATATGTTCTTTTCAAGAAAATTAGAGGCGTTTATGGCAGTTGTTGAGAATGGCTCGCTAAGCAAGGCTGCAAGGGTGATGAACCGCACGACACCCCCCATCGCAAAATCCATAAAAGACTTTGAAACGAGTTTGGGTAAACGGCTTTTTAAAAGAGAAAAATTTGGAATGACATTAACTAAGGATGGCCAAGAACTTTATAATGATCTCAGAGATCTTTACCTACAGGAAAAAGAAATAACAAAGAAACACTTTTCTGGTTACATCGTTAATGAAGCTAATATTTATTATGACTGGGGGAAGGAAAATCATTTAATTAATTTGTATCAAGCCGCACATAAAAATAATGTTCAGGTTAATATATTAAGATTTAACTATGATGAGGTAGATGAAATTGTTGACTATGATGGAAATACTTTAATTTTAAGTTCTGAATTAGTTATCAGTGAAAGATTTTCATTGCAAAAAAAAATAGAGAATGCGCCGTTAGGTATTTATTGCAGAAAAGAGTTATATGAAAAATTCAATCATGACGTAGTGGTATTGCTTCAACAAAGTACTTGGTTATGCGATCCGTCATTTTACAAGAGCTCACTAATGAGTGATTTGTTGGCAAAAGTTGAGACTGCTGAAAGTAAATCCAGTATCCGACAGATGGACAATATTGGATGTTGCCAAAGTTTTATTCAAGATGGGGATTTTCTTGGAATCATTGACCACTATCCTGAGGATGAATTGATCGACAGATCACTGATTTATGTGTCACTAAACGGGATTTTGGATAAAAGTGATTGTTACATTTATAAATCAAAGTCACATTCAAGTGTGTTAAATCGATTTATTGGTGTTGTAGATAAACTTGGAAAAGAGACTGCTTAGATGGTGGTGGGAGAAGGATTCGAACCTTCGAAGTCTGTGACGGCAGATTTACAGTCTGCTCCCTTTGGCCGCTTGGGTATCCCACCAGATTTTGAATTGCTGTAATCGTTCACAGCGGGCGGCATCATATCAAATGACGCGCCCCTGTAAAGTATTAATTGAAAAAAAATGTCTGAATGCTGGATTTTTAATCTTAACGTGTGATAAATCAACAAATTAATGCAATTAATAACTGAAATGCTCTGTTATAAAATAATTGTCCGATTACCGTAAACAAAGACACGTTGTGCGAGAACCCAGTATAAGGCATGGCTCAGCACGTTTTTTTCAACATCACGACCAGCGCGCATCATATCATCCGCAGTGAAAGTATGATCTACGTTGATAACGTTTTGCGTGATGATAGGGCCTTCATCTAAATTATCATTCACAAAGTGGGCTGTCGCCCCAATGATTTTCACACCGCGCTCATAGGCTTGGTGATAAGGACGTGCACCAATGAATGCAGGTAAGAATGAATGATGAATATTAATAATTTGGTTTGGATAGCGCTGAACGAAGGCAGGTGTTAGTACACGCATATATTTTGCCAGTACAACATAGTCAGGTTGGTACTGATCAATCTGAGCGGTTAATTTCTCGTCATGTTGATCACGAGTTAATCCTTCGTGGCTGATATGATGGAAAGGAATGCCAAATTGTTCGACAAGATTTTTTAGCGTGTCGTGGTTGCCAATAACGGCGGCAATTTCCACATCTAACCCATCATAAGCACTCTTCATGAGGAGATCCCCAAGACAGTGAGCTTCTTTGGTAACCATAACGACAATGCGGCGGCGTCCCGCAGAGTTTAATTCACGCTTAGAACCTTCTGGCAACGCATCATCTAAATCTGCTAGCAATGTTTCGTCGTTAAAAATGCCTTCCAGTTCCGTTCTCATAAAAAAACGACCAGTGCGGTGATCGACAAATTCATTATTTTGGATAATGTTAAGCTGGTGTTTGTAGCAGATATTGGTAATTTTAGCGATTAATCCCTTAGCATCAGGGCAAATAGTTCTGAGAATTTTTTTCTGTACGTTTTTGTGTTGCATGGAACTGCCTAATCCTTAACTAACAAAAGTCCAATAATTTAGACTCATCGTAATATGTGCAAAGAATATGCGAATTGATAAACAGAGAATTAATAACTATCGCAGCACTTCTTGAATTTTTTTCCTGAGCCGCATGGGCAGTTATCATTACGCCCAACTTTTGGTGTTATTCCATCAATGTAATACCACTGTGCATCAATGCGAAGAAAACGGGAACGTTCGTGAATAAGCTGTTTATGATCAGCTTTTTCATCAATAAAGCAAGCCGAAAATTCGACATAAGCTTCGTCAGGATTTTTAGCATGAGAAGAACTAATGACACGCAGTCCTAGCCATTCAGTTTGTTCAAAACTTTCTACGATAGCATCGCGCCACTCTTGTGCTTGGCAATCTGGGTGCCATGTTTTAATGAGGTAATCTGCATCTCGGTGAACATAAGCACTGTATCGTGAGCGCATTAATTGCTCTGGAGTTTCAGCAATAGTCTGCCCAGATATCAGCGGAGAGCAGCATTGGTCAAACGGCAGAGGATGACCGCAACTACAATTATTTTTTAAAGATTGGTTCATTCTTTTCTCGATAAAATAACTATACTTAAAAAATATAGTCGTTAATGATTTTGCGATATGACTATTGTTGTCACAATATATGACTTATTAAACCAGGGTAGTCGTGGTAGGTATGATATGAAAAATAGAAAAATACTCATAGTTGAAGATGAAAAAATTTTTTGTACTATTCTTCGTGAATACCTCGAAAGTTTAGAAACCGACGTCTATATCGCGGATAATGGTGCGCTTGCACTTGAACTGATCACGCAACAGCAGGTGAAACCTGATGTGATTTTATGTGACCTAAATATGCCCGTCATGAACGGGGAAGCGTTTATGGCAGAACTGGTAGAACGCAATATTAATGTGCCAGTGATTGTCATATCAGCAACGACGGATTTTACTCAATTGGATCGCATGTTTCGCCTTGGAGCGAAAGATGCACTATTGAAGCCGATAAAAAATCTTGATGAAGTCAAAGTGACGATCCATGCGGCGTTGTATCCTGAACAATATGATCCCGAAGCATTGATTGAGAATGAAATACAAAATATTTCGAATATTCTAAATAATGACAAGCTGGATATGTTGGCCATTTTAAAACAGTTGCAACCTCCCGTTGTACAGGTCATTAATGGCTATAAGATAAACTATAGACAATTAAATGAAGCGAATCGTTTTGGTTTACTGTTGGATATTGCAGCAATATCAGAAGAACAAATTGGCTTTTATTGTATCGATATAGAGCGTTCTCCGCATGAAGGTATCATGGCGGCTTTTTTAATTAGAGTGGTATTTAATGATTTGCTAAAGAGCGCAGTAAATAACCGAGATAAAAAATTGCCTCAAATTGATAACATTATTAACCAAATAAATCATCTACTTGAAGAGTCAGGTTTTTCTGGTCAATTTCCTTTGCTGCTTGGTTACTTTAATACTAAGTCCAAAAGTGTGATTTTGGCGAGTGCAGGGCTCGAAGCTGATATTACCACGGGGAATGATCACTACCACTTAGCGCGCAACATTCCATTGGGCACCTTGAAAACATACCATTCAAATCGATTAGATTTTCAAGGTGAGAATTGGAGATGCCTTATTCATAATTCGAATCAAAAAATTAAGCTGATGTTTAATCCTGATGCTCAGAAATAATGCATGTATTTAATGAATATGGGTTCTATTTATCTTAAATGGGGCTATCTCTATTTATTCAATAATGAATCCTGATATACTGGCGCGCACTAAAAACGCGCCAGTATAGTTTATTGACAAGATAAATGGTGCTTATTAAATTTTCGGAGTTCTCAAGATGATCAAACGCAAGGTGCGTAAAGCGGTAATTCCTGTAGCGGGTTTAGGAACACGGATGCTTCCTGCAACGAAAGCGATCCCGAAAGAGATGTTACCTGTTGTGGATAAGCCTTTAATCCAATATGTAGTTAATGAGTGTATTGCTGCTGGGATTAATGAAATTGTGTTAGTAACACACTCATCTAAAAATTCTATTGAAAACCACTTCGATACGAGCTTTGAACTTGAAGCTATCTTAGAAGCGCGTGTGAAACGCCAACTGTTGGATGAGGTTAAGTCTATTTGTCCAAGCCATGTGACGATTATGCAAACGCGCCAAGGTATTGCTAAAGGTTTGGGACATGCGATTCTATGTGCTAAGCCATTAGTGGGTAACGAACCTTTTGCCGTCATTCTTCCTGACGTTATTTTAGATCGCTACAGCACCGATTTAACGAAGTTCAATCTTAAAGAGATGTTAGAACATTATGAAACAACAGGAGCTAGTCAAATTTTAGTTGAGCCAGTACCAGAAGAAGATGTTTCTAACTATGGGATTGTGGATTGTAATGGTGTGACATTACAACCAGGCGATAGTAAACCTATTTCTCGTATGGTTGAAAAACCTAAGCGTGATGAAGCGCCATCAAATTTATCAATTGTAGGGCGTTATGTATTATCTGAAAAAATTTGGGATGCATTGGCAAAAACTGCCCCAGGTGCTGGCGACGAAATTCAATTAACAGATGCCATCGCTTTAATGATGGAAAATAAAGAACCTGTTGAAGCTTACCACTTATGTGGTAAAAGCCATGACTGCGGAAATAAATTAGGTTACATGAAAGCCTTCGTAGAATATGGCATGCAACACGATACGTTAGGAAATGATTTTTCCGCATGGATTCAAGAGTTAGCCGCTAATTTAGATACTACTGCGAAATCTAATTAATAGATAAACTCCCTTTATGCGTATAAAAAGCTAACCAAAATGGTTAGCTTTTTTTATACAAATCTATAAAGGGAGTATTCGGATTTTAAGTGTCATTAAATGTCAGTGATATAATATAAATCTATAACACCTGTGTCGCGTGTGAATTAATTAGCGTAAGACCTATCAAGGTGAGTTCAAGAATTTTATCTGATGAGATTACGTAACTTTACTTTAACGCTATATTTTATTTTGTACTATTATTTTTGATTAGCGCTGGATGAAGAAAAACGGATTAGGAAAGATGAAGGATGGATAATATTGGGGTTGTTATAAATAAAAACACCCTTATAAAAAGGGTGTTTAGAATTTGAAAGGTTGTTAATCTTAGATTAAGAAATCGTCTAAAGATTTACCTTGTTCTTCGATTGCAACTTTAATTACTGCTGGAGTACGACCTTGGCCTGTCCAAGTTTTAGTTTCGCCGTTCTCATCAACATATTTATATTTTGCTGGACGAGCTGCACGTTTAGCGCGGGTGCTAGTGCTTTTACCTGAATCCATAGTTTGCAGAAGGTCATTTAAATCTACGCCTTGTTCTAAAATCATTTCGCGAACTTTTTCCAGTTTACGATTACGTTCTTCGACTTCAGCGCGAGCTTGGCTTTCTTCTTCACGACGCTCATCAACAACGACGGTTAATTTTTCCAGCATTTCTTCTAAAGATTCTAAAGTAACTTCACGTGCTTGAGCACGAAGAGTACGGATGTTATTTAAGGCTTTTAATGATTCGCTCATTTTCCTGGTCTCAATTTTATATGTTGGCATGTGTACAGTAATAATAGAGTGCTATTTTAAATTCTGCAATAGCTAAATTACTTTCGTAGTTTAAAAGTTATCTTTAACGAATGCAATTTTTTTACAAAAGAATTATAAAAATTTTCGTTGCTATAAATTTCGCTATTATCAATAACGGAACTAATGAAAAAAGGTAATTAGGAAATGCCAATAAAATTTATATTAATAGGCTCATGATAAGCATTACCTTTTGTTTGGGGATGTATCAATGGATGTCTTTAACGTAAATTTTCTTTTTTTGACATAATAAAATTAGCAATATGTGCCAATGGCTATACCAAGGAAAGTTAATATCAGTTTGAGATTAATTGTCTAGCACACAAAAAGAATGTGACTTAAAGTCACTAATTTAACATAGTGATGGGCGGAAATTCATACACTTACTTATCAGCATAGAGTTTCAGTTAATCTTAAAATGCCTTTATGCTAAAATATTCTGAAACATTATTTTTAGGAAACCGCCCAATGGCACAGCTCTACTTCTATTATTCTGCAATGAATGCAGGTAAATCGACTTCATTATTACAATCTTCCTATAACTACCACGAACGTGGAATGCGTACTTTGATTTTTACCGCTGAAATTGATAATCGTTTTAGTCATGGCAAGGTGTCTTCTCGGATAGGGTTATCTGCAGATGCGTTATTATTTTCGCCTATAACGGATATGGCGGAAATTATCAAAAATGAAAATAGTGTTCAGAAAGTACATTGTGTGCTCATTGACGAATGCCAATTTTTGACAAAACAGCAAGTAGAACAATTATGTGATGTAGTCGATAATTTAGACATTCCAGTGCTTTGCTATGGTTTGCGTACGGATTTTTCTGGGGAATTGTTTGCAGGAAGTCAGTATTTATTAGCGTGGGCAGATAAATTAGTTGAGTTAAAAACCGTCTGTTATTGTGGGCGTAAGGCAAATAAAGTTTTACGCATTGGTGGTGATGGTATACCAGTGTATGAAGGAGCACAGGTGGATATTGGTGGAAATGAAAAGTATATCTCAGTCTGTCGCAAACATTACTCCGATGCTATCAAACAAGCTCAATTAATGAATAGTGGAGCGATAGAGAAAACACCGTTTAACTTCAAATAAATGAAGATTAAGATTAATTAGGCATATAGTTTACAAATAGGAATATCAGGTTATTAAGACATTTTTGTCAAATAAGGTAAATAAATTAATAAAATACTCAATCTACTTGTAGTTAAAAATGGTTCGTAACAAAAAAAGTTTAAAACGGATTGAATAAAATTTGATAAGCCTCATGTTTTTAACATGGGGCTTTTTAGTGGATTAATTTTATACATGAACACATTATCCTATAATCAAAAAATGCAAATGTGCTTAAATGGTAGCGCGTAATGAAATTTAACATCTCAAATCTTAAAAACGACAAGTTTTTATTATTGTTTCTTTGCTTTGGAATACGCCTACGGTAATAGGAATATAAGGTAGGGTTGATTATATGCTCGTGGCAGTGAAACGAAGACTAATGAAAAGAGCATTGACTGGAATAAAATCGACTGCTTTTGTTCATAAGGTGACAACGAGATTATAACGTCTAGCCATTTCTTCATGTTTCCATTTCGCTAGGGGAAGCTAAGGTAACTGTGAATGTCCTCTCTGTACTATCTTTCCTCATCGATACGCTGTTGTCACGGGCTAGTGGATGTAGTTGAGTTAGCTATCATTCATCGCTTTTTATCCAGGCTGACCGCGTTTAATGCCTTATTCAGTGACAATAGCTGGTAGGTAAGTGAACTCGTCGGAAAGCCCACCAAAATCATTAATCATTTGCCATTGAGCTAGGGAAATATTTCCTTGAATATTGGGTATTTCTGTATCACTAAATGGTGCCAATATCAGGCTTTTATTATAGTTTTTCTGGTTATATTTAATATTTACAACAGTTAGATAGTAAGGTGTTGGATTATTAAATTTCCACAGTTTTTGTTGTTGGTGAAGAGTCACTCGCTGGAAAATATGGCTATTGGGAGCACTGAGATGACTAGGTCGATAAAATACTTTAATGATGATGTTGGTGACAAACGTGGGTTTAGTCTTATTTGCTCGCTCTCGAAGGTGTTTTTCTGCTGGAATAGCGCGTGTATTTAAAAAGAAAAGAGATTCTCTATCGGCTGGTAATTCACTGTTATTTTTTAATAATACGCGAGCGCTAGACTGACTGTTTGCTTCTAATCGAAATAAGTAGGGGGTAACCAAAAAATAAGGTGACTTCGTACCTTCAATTTGTTCAGTCACGGTAGCCTGAATGAAATAGGGGATTGAATCCCCATTAATCACCGTGAATGTGGTGGAGGGGTGATCACTGTTTAATATTAATCTTGTTGGTTCCAGACGTAAGCCCACGCTGTAGGCTGAAAAGCTCAAGCACAGTAAAATTAAATAGGTAAAATCAGCCAGTTTTTTCATATCAATTTATGTCGTCCCGAGAAAAGAAAAGGTCATGGTTGATTGAAAAGAGTTCATTTATAGACTCATGTTTTTCTGGATGGGACTTAACATAAATATAAAAGGTTTTATGAAATTGATCCTTATTGGTGCTTTACTAAGCATTTCAACTGTTTTCAATAAAGTGACTCAAGTTAGCTGATACCGCAGCGTGGTTATATTTCGGAAATACATATACCAAGGTTTATATTTGGGTTATCAATAAGTCTGATGAGATCAACCTAATTTATAGGTGATATTCTAACGACGGTATTGTGGAGTAAACGAATACTGCAATGAGAGAAGACGACTGCTTAGACAAATAATAGTAAGGTGGTTAGGGCGGTGATTTTATCATATATCCATCTTTGGGATGTTTGAATAAAGATAAAGGCTCCAAAAGCGTTAGGGGGATCCTAAATCTTTTGAAGCCTTTTTATCGATTAATGGCTATACCATTAGAATGCTAACTATTTTTTCGTGCTTTTCTTTTCTGCTTTAGGTGCAGCAAGTTCTGCGCCTTTTTCAGTAAATTCACGTCCGTAGTAAGAATCCAGTAACAGTTGTTTGATTTCAGAGATCAGCGGGTAACGTGGGTTAGCTCCAGTACATTGGTCATCAAACGCATCTTCAGACAATTTATCTAAATGAGCTAAGAAGTCCGCTTCGGCAACACCAGCTTCACGAATAGATTTAGGAATACCTAAATCCGCTTTCATCTCTTCTAGCCAAGCAAGTAGACGTTCAATTTTCTCACCCGTACGGTCGCCTGCTTTGGTCAATCCTAAGTGATCAGCAATCTCAGCATATTGACGACGAGCTTGAGGGCGATCGTATTGGCTGAATGCTGTTTGCTTAGTTGGGTTATCATTTGCGTTGAAACGAATAACGTTACAAATCAATAGGGCATTAGCTAAACCATGTGGAATATGGAATTCAGACCCCAATTTATGTGCCATGGAGTGACAAACTCCTAAGAAGGCGTTGGCAAATGCAATACCCGCTAATGTTGCTGCATTATGAACCCGCTCTCTTGCTACAGGGTTTTTTGCCCCTTCATGGTAGCTTGCTGGCAGATAATCTTTTAACAGGCTTAGTGCTTTTAATGCTTGACCGTCAGAGAATTCATTCGCCAGTACAGAAACATAAGATTCCAGAGCATGAGTCACGGCATCTAACCCACCAAATGCAGTTAGCGATTTAGGCATGTTCATGACTAAGTTTGCATCAACAATCGCCATATTTGGTGTTAATGCGTAGTCCGCTAATGGGTATTTTTGACCTGTTTTATCATCAGTCACAACGGCAAATGGTGTGACTTCAGAACCTGTACCTGACGTGGTTGTAATCGCCACTAATTTTGCTTTTACGCCCATTTTCGGGAATTTATGAATACGTTTACGGATATCCATAAAGCGTAACGCTAATTCTTCAAAGTGAGTTTCTGGGTGCTCGTACATGACCCACATAATCTTAGCGGCATCCATTGGGGAACCACCACCTAACGCGATGATCACATCTGGTTGGAATGCTTGCATTTGAGCGGCGCCTTTACGTACAACAGACAAGGTAGGATCCGCTTCTACTTCAAAGAAAACATCCGTTTCAATATGGTGTTTTTTCAGCACATCAACAATTTCATCAACATAACCATTATTGAATAAATAGCCATCGGTGACGATAAAGGCGCGTTTTGCACCATCAGTGGCTATCTCTTCTAAAGCAATAGGAAGACATCCACGGCGGAAATAGATTGAATTAGGGAGTTTATGCCACAACATATTTTCAGCTCTTTTTGCCACGGTTTTCTTGTTGATTAAGTGTTTTGGTCCTACGTTTTCGGAGATAGAGTTACCTCCCCAAGAACCACAACCCAAGGTTAAGGATGGTGCTAACTTAAAGTTATACAGGTCACCAATACCGCCTTGAGATGCTGGGGTATTAATCAAAATACGCGCCGTTTTCATTTTTTCGCCAAAGTAGCTTACTCGAGCATGTTGGTTATCTTGGTCAGTGTAGAGGCAAGACGTATGACCAATACCGCCCATTTCAACTAATTGTTCTGCTTTTTCCACTGCATCTTCAAAGTTTTTAGCACGATACATTGCTAAAAGTGGAGAAAGTTTTTCATGGGCAAAAGGCTCTGATTCATCAATGAGTTTTACCTCGCCAATCAGAATTTTGGTGGTTTCAGGAACGACAATACCTGCCATTTCTGCAATTTTAAATGCTGGTTGACCCACGATTGCTGCATTTAGGTTACCATCTTTTAAAATAATATTTTGGACAGCTTTGAGTTCTTTACCTTGTAGTAGGTAACCGCCATGGGTAGCAAAGCGCTCACGAACTTGATCATAAACTGCATCAACCACGACAACTGACTGCTCAGATGCGCAAATTACACCATTATCAAAAGTTTTTGACATCAAGATAGACGCAACGGCACGTTTGATATCGGCGGTTTCATCGATAACAACAGGGGTGTTACCTGCGCCTACACCAATAGCGGGTTTACCTGAGCTGTATGCTGCTTTCACCATGCCCGGACCACCGGTTGCTAAGATTAGGTTAATATCTGGGTGATGCATTAATGCGTTAGACAGCTCGACTGATGGGGAATCAATCCAACCGATGATATCTTTTGGTGCACCAGCTTCAATCGCTGCATTTAATACGATTTCTGCCGCACGGTTAGTCGCAATTTTAGCACGCGGATGTGGAGAAAAAATAATCGCATTACGAGTTTTTAAGCTAATTAAAGATTTAAAAATGGCAGTAGACGTTGGGTTTGTTGTTGGGACAATACCGCAGATAATGCCAATAGGTTCAGCGATAGTAATGGTGCCAAAGGTTGGGTCTTCAGACAGAATGCCACAGGTTTTTTCGTCTTTATACGCGTTATAGATATACTCAGAAGCGAAGTGGTTTTTAATCACTTTATCTTCCACAATACCCATACCTGATTCTTCAACGGCTAGTTTAGCTAATGGAATTCGAGCATCAGCCGCAGCGAGAGCCGCAGCGCGGAAAATACGGTCGACTTTTTCTTGAGAGAAGCTGGCAAATTCACGTTGAGCTTTTTTGACACGAGCAACGAGTTCATTGAGTTCGGTAACATTAGTTACGGACATATAGATTACTCCTGATAAAGTTAAAATTTTTAAGCCAATGAGCAAAGCATCTAAAAAAAGCTGTTGTAACAAGACCACCTAAAACAACAGTATAGATAAACTTAACAATAATGCGTTTCACTCATGCTAATTGGCTTATAAATCTCAGATAAATAGCTCAAAAAGTAAAAATTAACTGATTCATAATAACGTTTATTAGTTAAGAACAGATTAACAAAAAGGGGAATTAATAAAGTGATCTAAATCACAAAATATGCAAGCTGACTCCTTTCAGCATGGCATTTTTACGTTTTAGTAGAAATTGCAAAAAAAGGATTAATGAATCGCTAAAAATGGGTGAATAAAACGTCGATTTTTGAGTGGTGAGACAACCTGCAATAAATAATTCTATTAAGATGCACAAAATTGTTCTTTAACTAAGGATTTTAGTCATTTCAGTGATAAAATTAATTCAGGTAAGCGTTTCTTGTTTAAGAATTTTATGAGGGTATTAATGGGTGAGCGCAACATTACTTGATTTATCAGGCTATATTAAATTTTTTATTGGTCTATTTGCGTTAGTAAACCCGGTTGGTATCCTACCTGTGTTTATTAGTATGACAAACTACCAAACTATCGCGAGCCGTAATCGAACAAATACAATAGCCAACTCATCAGTGGCAATTATTTTATGTACGTCTTTACTGGTTGGTGACTCAATATTACAGCTGTTTGGCATCTCAATTGATTCGTTCCGTATCGCGGGGGGAATACTAATTGTTACTATCGCTTTATCGATGATCAGCGGTAAAATTGGTGAAGATAAACAAAACAAACAAGAAAAAACCGAAACAGCAGTGCGCGATAGCATTGGTGTGGTTCCATTAGCTCTTCCGTTAATGGCGGGACCCGGTGCGATCAGTTCATGTATCGTGTGGTCTTCACGATGGACAGGGTGGCAAAATTTTATTGGATTAGCGTTAACCAGTATTTTATTTGCTTTCTGTTGTTGGTTGTTGTTCCGTTCGGCATCTTTATTGGTTCGTTATTTAGGGCAGACAGGTATTAACGTCGTCACCCGTATTATGGGGTTATTATTAATGTCATTAGGTATCGAAATTGCTGTAACGGGTGTGAAAGCAATATTTCCAGGTCTTTTATAACTCATTGTATTTAGCCGTCTATCGGGACGGCTATTCCTGCCTCTCTTTTATTACACATCATCATCTCAATCGACAATATCCATTTAATTTTTTTGAGTTACTCAAGATGCTCGAAATAGTTCCTCTGCACGATAAATATAAAATGTGATTATGTGTCGCACTTTTTGCAAATATAGGAATAAAAAGTAAGGAAATGTGAGCTGCGTAAATTTATTCACTATTCTCATTGGAGATTGTTAATGATATGTTTGGATTATTGTCATTGCAGGTCTTAAGCATTATTTAAGGTGTTTTTTTATCTAATTGTTTTTATTGTTTTATTTTCATTGTTACGTACATTTCAGTTATTCTGATGATGATTTAATGCTCGAAATGTTAAGTGTATGTGATTTTTTGCGGCTTTTTTTTATATGCCTTTTGTATAGATTAAAGTCAGTAAGGGCGTTTTTGGGAGGTTAAAGTAAAAAAGTTATTAGCAAACAATGGCTAAAAGCCTTTATGAGTCAATAACGAAAGGCTAAAAAAACACCATTCGACTTAATGTTGAAAATTTAATTATGAAATGGAGAAGGCGCAACGATGAAATTAACATCCAGACACTGTTTACTTTCTTGTCTCATTATCTCATCTACTGTTTTTGCTCAAGCGTTACCTACCTCAAATAAATCACCACAAACGATTACCATAAACAATGGTTCTGAAGTTGCTTCTCTTGATCCTCATAAAGTTGAAGGGGTGCCGGAAGGTAATATTATTCTTAATTTGTTAGAAGGGCTGGTTTACGAGGATATTGAAGGTAAAGCGGTTCCTGGTATGGCGAGCAGTTGGCAGAATGAAAATTACACCGTATGGACATTCACTATACGCAATGATGCCAAATGGAGTGATGGAACACCTGTTGTCGCAGAGGATTTTGTATATAGCTGGCAGCGACTAGCGGACCCGAAAACGGGGTCACCTTATTCCAGTTATTTACAAAATGCTTATATCGAAAACTCAGAAGCGATTTTAAAAGGGCTGAAACCGAAAGAATCATTGGGTGTTAAAGCTATTGATGATAAACATTTGCAGGTAACACTCAGCCATCCAGTCCCTTACTTTATCGATATGCTTTCACATACCTCAATGAAACCGGTTAACCGTAAAGCAATTGAAAAATATGGTGATAAATGGACACAACCCGGTTTCTTTATTGGAAATGGGGCATACATTTTGGATGAATGGACAGTCAATGAGCGAATTATTCTTAAGCGTAATCCACTGTATTGGAATAATGCAAAAACGCAGATTGACCAAGCTACTTTTTTAGCTATCACGTCTGAAGTCAGTGATAACAACCGCTATCGCAGCGGTGAAATCGACATTAGTAACTCTGCCATTCCTCCTACGTTGTTTAAAAAAATGAAGGCAGAGAAACCTAACGAGCTGTATGTTCGTCCATATCTGTGTACGTTTTACTATGAAATTAATAACCAGAAAGCTCCCTTTACCGACCCACGAGTGCGTGAAGCGATTAAATTAGGTTTAGACAGAGAAACGATCACAAATAAAATCATCGACCAAGGACAGGTTGTCGCTTATGGGTTTACACCGACATTTATTCATAATGGTCATTTCGCCATACCTGAATGGGCGAAACTTTCGGCGGAACAGCGTTACCAACGAGCCAAAGACCTGCTCGCTGAGGCTGGATACACGGCGAAAAATCCCCTTAAATTTACTCTACTGTACAACACATCAGATCAAAATAAGCAGCAAGCTATTGTTGCCGCATCGATGTGGCAAAAAAATATTGGTGCTCAAGTCACCTTGCAAAACCAAGAATGGAAAACCAGCTTACAAAACCGCCATGAAGGAAACTATGAAGTCGCTAGAGCAACATGGTGTGCTGATTACAACGAGCCTTCTGCATTTTTGAATTCATTACTGTCGGATAACAGTAACAATACGGCTGCATACAAAAACAAATCTTATGATCAATTGCTATTAGAGGCTTTGACTGCACCAGATGACCAATCTCGTCAAAAAATTTATCAACAAGCAGAGTCCTTGCTAGACAAAGACTCTGCGCTGGTTCCCGTTTATTACCGCGTGAGTGCAAGAATGATCAAGCCCACAATTGGAGGATTTAAAGGAGGAGACCCTCTTGATCATATGGATGTTAAGCGGTTATATATAAATTCTACTAATCAATAATTTTGTAATAAACAAAATAACTGTTTACTGACTCAGTAATCGGATGCATCAACAACACAACCAAAACAAGAGTATGGGAGTAACCAAAATCATGAGCAAATTACTGAATAAGACCTTTGTTGCTTTAAGCGTTGCTGCTGGGTTAATGGCAGGGACGATGGCGACAAGTTATGCTGCAGTTGTTCCTGCTGGCGTGGAGCTAGCCGATAAACAAGTTATCGTACGTAATAATGGCTCCGAGCCACAATCCCTTGACCCGCACAAAATTGAAGGGGTGCCTGAATCCCATTTAGCAAGGGACCTATTGGAAGGGATTACGATTGTTGGACCTGAAGGGGAAACATTACCTGGCTCCGCGATTAGCTGGGAAAATAAAGATTTCAAAGAGTGGACCTTTAAAATTCGCGATGGCGCTAAATGGTCAAATGGTGACCCTGTCACGGCTGAGGATTTTGTTTATAGCTGGCGCCGACTCGCAGATCCAGACACCGCGTCTCCTTACGCTAGCTATCTGCAATATGCCCACGTACAGAATGTGGATGATGTTATTGCCGGCAAGAAAAAACCAGAAGAATTAGGCGTTAAAGCGTTAGATGATAAAACGTTGGTGCTAACATTAAGCGAAGCCGTACCGTATATTCCTAAATTACTTTCTCACCCATCAATGTCGCCAGTGAATAAAAAAGTCGTTGAAAAATTTGGGGCTAAATGGACTCAACCGGGTAATTTTGTGGGTAACGGTGCCTATAAATTGAAAGATTGGACCGTTAACGAACGTATTGTTTTAGAGCGTAGTCCAACCTATTGGGATAATGCACATACAGTCATTGACCAAGTCACCTTCTTACCAATTTCATCGGAAGTTACGGACGTAAACCGTTATCGTAGCGGCGAAATTGATATGACGTATACCAATTTACCTATCGAACAATTTAAAAACATTCAACAAACAATGCAGAAGGATTTACGTGTAAGTCCATATTTATGTACTTACTATTACGAAATTAATAATGAGAAACCGCCATTTAATGATCCTCGCGTTAGAGAAGCATTAAAACTGTCAATGGACAGAGATACTATCGCTAATAAAATCAAGGGAATGGGTGATATTCCTGCCTATGGTTTTACACCACCATTTACCAATGGTATGAAAGCTGAAAAACCAGATTGGTACACTAACATGACGCAAGAACAGCGTAATGAAAAGGCGAAACAGTTGCTTGAAGAGGCGGGTTATAATAAGTCAAACCCATTGAAATTTAACTTGTTATATAACACATCAGATTTACATAAACGTATTGCTATTGCCGCATCATCCATGTGGAAGAAAAATATTGGTGCAGAGGTTAAACTCGAAAACCAAGAGTGGAAAACTTTCTTAGATAGCCGTCACCAAGGTGCTTATGATGTCGCACGTGCAGGTTGGTGTGCAGACTATAACGAACCGTCATCCTTCTTAAATATGCTGCTTTCTTACAGCAGTAATAACACCGTACATTATAAAAACAAAGATTTTGATGCCGCGATGAAAAAGACGCTTCAAGTAAAAACAGATGACGAGCGTGCTGATTTATACAAACAAGCAGAACAGATTGTTGACAAAGATTCTGCGATAGTCCCTCTCTACTATTATGTTAACACCCGATTAGTGAAACCGTATGTGGGTGGATATACGGGTAAAGATCCATTAGATAACTTACATACTAAAGATCTGTATATCATCAAACACTAATTACAACAGGCTGGCTCCGCGTGAGCCAGCCATTAGCCTAAATGGCAACAGAAGTAGGAAAGGGCAATGTTTAAATTTATTTTACGTCGTTTGCTTGAAGCAATTCCGACTTTATTTATTCTCATTACCATCTCATTTTTCATGATGCGACTCGCGCCAGGAAGTCCGTTTACGGGTGAGCGAAAATTGCCTCCTGAAGTTATGGCGAATATTGAGGCGAAATATCACCTGAATGATCCCATGTATAAGCAATACTTCAATTATTTAATCCAACTTTCACAAGGGGATTTCGGTCCTTCCTTTAAGTACAAAGACTACAGTGTGAATGAGCTAGTCGCGAAAGCCTTTCCTGTATCTGCAAAACTCGGTGCAACGGCGTTTGTGGTTGCGGTGTTATTTGGTATTACAGCGGGGGTCATTGCGGCTTTAAATCAAAATACTAAATGGGACTTTACAGTCATGGGATTCGCCATGACGGGGGTTGTCATCCCAAGCTTCGTTGTGGCACCTCTTTTGGTGCTGATTTTTGCCATTCATTTGAAATGGCTCCCCGGTGGGGGTTGGGATGGCGGTAATGTGACACATATGATATTGCCAATGGTGGCGCTCTCTTTGGCATATATTGCCAGTATTTCACGTATTACTCGTGGTTCGATGATTGAAATCATGCATTCAAACTTTATTCGTACTGCGCGCGCAAAAGGGTTACCACTGCGTACCATTATTTTCCGCCATGCCTTAAAACCGGCGTTGTTGCCTGTGCTTTCTTATATGGGACCGGCTTTTGTCGGGATAATCACAGGTTCAATGGTCATTGAAACCATTTTCGGTTTACCTGGTATTGGCCAGCTATTTGTGAATGGGGCTTTAAATCGTGATTACTCGTTGGTGCTCAGCTTGACTATTTTAGTTGGGGTTTTAACCATTGCCTTTAATGCCATTGTCGATGTGTTATACGCTGTCATCGACCCGAAAATTCGTTACTAAGCCGGAGAAACACTATGTTATTAAACAACAAAAATAGTGAAGCTCTGGAAAATTTTTCTGAGCAACTGGATATTGAAGGGCGCAGCCTCTGGCAAGATGCAAGACGGCGTTTTATGCATAACCGTGCGGCGATTGTCAGCTTATGTGTCCTATTTTGTATCACCTTGTTTGTGATTTTTGCCCCTATGTTATCGCCATTTCTGTATGACGATACGGATTGGGAGATGATGTCCACAGCACCCGATTGGGCTACGGGGCATTATTTCGGAACGGATGCTTCAGGTCGTGATTTACTTGTACGTGTGGCAATTGGTGGACGAATTTCATTGATGGTCGGCGTTGCAGCGGCATTGGTGGCGGTTGTCGTGGGAACATTGTATGGGTCGTTAGCGGGTTATGTGGGTGGTAAAGTCGACTCCATCATGATGCGCTTATTGGAAATTTTAAACTCCTTCCCATTTATGTTCTTCGTTATTTTGTTGGTCACCTTATTTGGTACCAATATCCTGCTGATTTTCGTCGCAATTGGTATGGTGTCATGGCTGGATATGGCGCGTATCGTGCGTGGGCAAACATTAGGGTTAAAACGCAAAGAGTTTATTGAAGCGGCGTTAGTCTGCGGTGTTAGCACGCGCCACATTATCCTGCGTCATATCGTACCGAACGTACTGGGTGTAGTCGTGGTTTACGCATCATTATTAGTCCCAAGTATGATCCTGTTTGAGTCATTCTTAAGCTTCCTTGGCTTAGGAACGCAAGAGCCACTCAGTAGCTGGGGAGCTTTACTCAGTGATGGCGCTAACTCTATGGAAGTCACGCCGTGGTTACTGTTGATCCCCGCTGGATTCTTAGTTATCACGCTGTTTTGTTTTAACTTTATCGGCGATGGCTTACGTGATGCCCTCGACCCGAAAGATCGCTAAGGGGCTTATTATGGAAAACTCAACACGCAGAAGCCCTTTATTATCGGTGCATGATTTGAACGTCACATTCGCAACCCAAGATGGGAATGTGACAGCGGTTAACAAACTCAACTTTGAATTGAGTGCGGGAGAAACGCTGGGTATTGTGGGTGAATCTGGTTCAGGTAAATCGCAGACAGCGTTCGCACTCATGGGGTTACTGGCAAAAAATGGTCGAGTGGGTGGCTCAGCCATGTTTAATGGTCGTGAGATTTTAAATCTCAAGGAAAAAGAGCTTAATCGCATGCGTGCGGAAGAGATTTCAATGATCTTCCAAGACCCAATGACATCGCTTAATCCTTATTTGAAGATTGGTACTCAGCTTTCTGAAGTCTTAATGTTACATAAGGGACTGAGTAAAAAAGGGGCATTTGAAGAGTCAGTTCGTATGCTCGATGCCGTAAAAATGCCTGAAGCGCGTAAACGTATGAATATGTATCCACATGAATTTTCAGGTGGTATGCGCCAGCGCGTGATGATTGCGATGGCACTTTTGTGCCAGCCAAAACTGCTCATTGCTGATGAGCCAACCACTGCATTGGATGTAACTGTACAAGCGCAAATCATGACATTACTGAATGAGCTAAAACAGGAATTTGATACGGCGATCATTTTAATCACTCACGATTTGGGTGTTGTCGCGGGTGTGTGTGATAAGGTTTTGGTGATGTACGCAGGGCGTACCATGGAATATGGCAGCGCTCGGGATATTTTCTACCAACCCTCCCATCCATATTCACTCGGTTTATTAGCCGCCGTGCCTCGCTTAGACGGTGATGATGATAACTTGGCAACCATTCCGGGCAATCCACCAAATCTTTTACGCTTACCGAAAGGCTGTCCATTCTCACCGCGTTGCCAATATGCGAATCAACACTGTGTAGAGGAAGAGCCTCGATTATCCAGTTTTGCCCAATCTCGTTTGCGTGCCTGCTTTAAGCCTGTGGAGGAATTAGTATGACCAACCAAGAAAATAGGCAGGTGCTGTTGGAAGTGAACGATCTCAAAGTGCATTTTTCTATCAGGGATAAACAACAGTGGTTTTGGCAACCCGATAAAAGCTTAAAGGCCGTCGATGGCGTGACATTACGTTTGTATGAAGGGGAAACCCTTGGTGTTGTTGGCGAATCTGGTTGTGGTAAATCGACTTTCGCTCGTGCTCTGATCGGCTTAGTAAAATCCACTAGCGGCACCGTAACATGGCTTGGGCAAAATTTGCTGACCATGAACGATAAGCAATGGCGCAATGTACGCAGCGATATTCAGATGATATTTCAAGATCCGTTGGCATCCCTTAACCCACGGATGACTATCGGGGATATTATTGCGGAGCCATTAAAAACGTATCATCCTAAGATGTCACAGGCAGAAATCACTGAAAAAGTGAAGAAAATGATGATGCGGGTAGGGTTATTACCAAACCTGATTAACCGTTACCCTCATGAGTTTTCCGGTGGGCAATGTCAGCGAATCGGTATTGCGCGCGCACTGATATTAGAACCTAAACTGGTTATTTGTGATGAGCCCGTATCTGCATTGGATGTGTCAATTCAAGCGCAGGTGGTTAACTTACTGCAAGAACTTCAGCGAGAAATGAAACTCTCATTGATCTTTATCGCTCACGATTTGGCGGTAGTTAAGCATATTTCAGACCGAGTTTTGGTGATGTATTTAGGGCATGCTGTGGAATTGGGGACGTATGACGAGGTGTATAACAACCCACTGCATCCTTATACGCGTGCATTGATGTCAGCGGTACCCGTTCCTGATCCTGATAAGGAAAAAAACAAGCAAATTGAGCTACTTGATGGAGAGTTACCTTCACCGATTAATCCACCGTCGGGCTGTGTATTTAGAACTCGTTGCCCAAGTGCTGATGCAGAATGTGCGAAAACACGTCCATTATTAGAAGGGAGCTTTAAGCATGCGGTATCATGTTTGAAAATTGATCCTCTATAATTGGTGATATCCACGTTTTCAAGGCTCCCTTTAGATGAATAAAGCGGAGCCTTTTTTATGGGGGACAATTTTCAGAGTTTTCAATCATCGTTGTCTCTTAAAATAATGTGTTATATATGATATTAAAATCAATACGATGCAATCTATAGGATATTGACGCTTAATGAACCACCTTTCGCCGCCGTTACAACAATTACAACAAACATGGCAGAACATTAATCAGTGCTATGCGGATGATCAAATTCAACGTATCAAACAAAAACTCCCTCTCGCCCAACAAGTTGATATAGATGAGGCATTGTTTGGTGCAGATAGCCACAATTATCAGCTCAATCCACCCTTAGATATTGAGCGGATAGAGCAGTGGCAGCATCGGATGGCGGTACAATTACCACATGAGTATGTGACATTTATGACTCAGTTAGGTAATGGCGGTGCAGGACCGTATTATGGCATTGAACGCTTTGAGGACAGCGAGAGTCGCTATGATTCAGTTGCGTTGCCTTCGGTACTTAGCCCAACGATGAGCGATGAAGAGTGGCAAACATTGAGCCAAATGGCGGATGATTGCACTGACGAAGAGTACGATTCACGAGAAAGTTTACTTCATCAAGGGCTATTTTATCTGGGAACTTGCGGTTGTACTTATGACATTCTGCTGGTGGTGACGGGCAAACATGCTGGGCGACTGGTTTATACCCACGAATGGTGTGACTCGCCAACACCGTATCAGTTTGCTTATGAAAGTCATTTCTTGGATTGGTATGAACGCTGGCTAGATGAAATTATTCAGCAATATGATACTGGCTGGTTTGGGCATCGGATGGGCGGTGATGAAACGACGTTATTCAACCTATTTCATCATGAAGATAATGAAAAAACGAAACTGGCGGCGCTAGAAGGACTGAAAAAGTTACCGTCATTATCGGAAAAGGGCATTGAGCAACTCACTCGTATATTAGATAACGAAATACTCAACATTTACCATGTGAAGGCACTGGAAGTATTAGCTAAATATTCCGTTGCTGCTTCATCGGACTATTTAGCCCAAACGCTTGAGAGCCAAGATCCTGCGCAAATCAATCGTGGGTTACAACTGATTTATTGGTATCAAAAAGCCGATTTAGCGAAGTTTCAATCGGCTATTTTAGCCAAATTAGCACAGAGCGAGCATGCAGATACGGTGAGTTTTTCGGGGTATATCCTCAAGGAATTACAAGCGGTCAAAGTGGAAGATTTTCAACACTTATTTAGTCATGTGGATGGTCAGATTGCTGTCAGTGCATTAAATGCTGCTTCCCACGATGTCAATTTTAGTCAAAAGGTCGATCACTACTTTGAGTATATGATTGCGGATAAGAGTGAAATTGCATTAACCGCGATCCAAGCTGTGGCGCGTTCACCTGAATTTGCTGATGGGGTGGAACCGTATATTGTGGCGGCGTGGGAAAAATACCCATTAGATAAGAGTGATTATATTCGCAATAATCTGCGTCTCTATATTAAGAAGCATCATTTGCAGTTGGATTTAGCAGAATAAAGTTTAATAAAAGATGAGGGAATATTTCCCCCATCTTTTATTTTTATTGTTTCCATTCAATATGTTGGAAAGGGTGTTTTGGATTTCGACTGATCAGAATTCGTGCAAAAATATCATCAATGTCATCTTCAGGATTTTTAGCCAGCCCAATCACGATTTCGCTCATTTGCGTTAAAGGGAGCCCTTGAGTCGCCAGAATATGCCAATCTTGGCTAAACGGAACAATTTCAGCAGCCCCGCAGTCTTCAAACTGTAATGCGAAAATAACTTGATCCGCAGGCTCCAAATTCTCCATTGCACCTTCAAGGAAAAGGTCATAGGCAATTTCAATGATTTCATCTTCATCGATTAGGTTAATATTTGAATTTTGACTCATGACGTTTTCCTAACGGTCAATACTATATAAATAAGCATCAAACTATAATAGTGGGCTAAAGAAGTAGCATAGGCGCTCAATGACACGATTCCAGAATGGGCGTTGTTCCCATTCTTCAATATCTAAACGTGTGGAGCGAGCCATGTAATCATACTGAACCAGCGTGAGATCGCTACCAAAACTTTTATCGTCAATGACCACGGTAATTTCAAAGTTCAGCCATAAACTGCGCATATCTAAGTTGACTGATCCCACTAAACTTAGCTCGCCATCGACACAGACACTTTTGGTATGCAGTAATCCATCTTCAAACTGGTAGATCTTCACGCCCGCTTCCAATAATTCTGTATAGAAAGAACGACTAGCCCAGCGAACTAAGAAAGAATCATTGTGACGTGGCATGATGATACTGACATCAACTCCGCGCATGGCAGCGGTACAAATCGCATGCAGTAAGTCATCACTTGGCACAAAATACGGCGTTGTCATGATCAACTGTTTACGTGCCGAGAACATGGCGGTCATCAATGATTGCTGTATTAACTCTTCAGGAAAACCGGGACCTGACGCAATCATTTGGGTAGTGTGACCATTATCTTGCTCAAATGGCATGATATTGGTATCGGGCGGAGGAGGTAAAATTCGTTGCCCTGTTTCCATTTCCCAGTCAAAGGCATACACAATCCCTAATGTGGTACTGACAGGACCTTCCATGCGCACTAAAATATCGACCCATTCACCAACGCCTGCATCTTGTTTAAAGTAACGAGGGTCGACCATATTCATACTGCCGGTGTAGGAAATATAGTTATCAATGACCACAATTTTGCGGTGTTGACGTAAGTCCATTCGACGCAGGAAAAAACGCATTAGGTTAACTTTCAGGGATTCGACAAATTGAATGCCAGCAGCCCGCATTTTATCCGGATAATCGCTGCGGAAAAAATGCCAGCTGCCTGCAGAGTCCACCATAATACGGCATTTAACACCACGCTTCGCTGCATTGAGTAATGCTTCAGTGACTTCATCCACTAACCCGCCAGGTTGCCAGATATAAAACACCATTTCGATCGTATGCTGAGCATTGTTGATATCGTTAGCTATCGCACGTAACGAATCTTCGCTGGTGGTCAGTAATTGAATGCGATTACCTTTAACGCCAGCAATGCCTTGGCGCTTTTCACACAGCTGAAATAATGGCTCTGCAACGGGGCTATTATCGGTGGCAAAGATATGCTTGGAGAGACGCAAGTTTTCTAACCAAGTGGCAACCGATGGCCACATTTGATGTGCTTTATCGATGCGACGTCGACCTAAATGAAGCTCACCAAATGCTGCGTAGGCGATGATACCAACCAACGGCAGGATATAAATGATCAGTAACCATGTCATCGCTGAAGTGACGGGGCGACGTGTCACAAGGATACGTATGGTCACCCCTGCAACAATTAACCAATAGAGGAAAAAAAGTAACCAACTCATTAAGGTGTAGACGGTTGCCATAATGGATAACAAGCCTCACTGACAAAGAGAAAAAGAGTCGAAAAAAGAAAATATGTCTTATTAAATATAGACTAAGAATAAACATACCAGAATTTGCTAAAAGTTCTGAATAAAAACTGAGTTAAATAAATAAAAGTGCAATTAATGGTAAGTTCTCTAGAACGGGATCATGATTAAACTGACCATTTTCGTATTTTTGCGGATAACTTCTTCTTGGTTCTCGCAAACAAAGGCATATAATATTTCGTCGTTATGACCATCCACCTGATAAGGATTAAAAAATGAGACGCAGTAGGCAAGAAGTGGGGCGCTGGAGAATGTTAAGACAGGTCGTTCGCCGCCGCCGTTGGTTAGAAAGACACTCTCGCCGTAACATGAAAATTTATGCTATTCGTAAAATGGATATCTATCGACGTCGCCATTCTCTGTTATTTACTCAGTGGATTGAGTAAGGGTATTCACGTTTATACTCACATTTTTCACTTTGTTCGCTAAACCTTATTGAATATGATTGCTATTTGCATTTAAACTATTGCTCATATTCAATAAGTAAACTGGTGTAGGGTAAAAATTGCATATGCGTGGTATCAGACTGTTAGTCATCGTTGCTATCTCATTATTAATTCATGCGGGCCTAGCTATGGCATGGATTTTTAATCAACCGAAATTTCCTCAGCCTGAGGAGCCTATCTCGATAGCGATGCTTTCCTTTGCTGAACCTGCTTCAACTCCGCCTGCAGAAACACAGTCAGAACCTGAGCCTGTGGTAGAGCCTGAACCTATCATTGAACCTGAGCCTGTGGTAGAGCCTGAACCTATCATTGAACCTGAGCCTGTAGTGGAACCTGCAATTGTCTTACCGCAGAAAAAGCCGGTAGTGAAAAAGAAACCTGAACCAAAGAAAGAACCTAAAAAAGAACCGAAAAAAATTCAGGAACCTGTAAAGCCTGTTGAAAAACAGATCGCAATGAATAAAACCCCCGCTACCAACACGGATATCCTATCAAAAGACACCGTAAATACGCGTGGAGCCGAGACCACAGCCAAAAATAATGCGCCAGTATCTAGCCAGTCCTCTGGGAGTCGCGGTCCAAAAGCATTAAGCAAACAAGCGCCAGATTACCCTGATCGTGCTCGTCGCCTTGGAAAAAATGGCTATGTAAAAGTGCGTTATGATATTGATGATGATGGGCGAGTCCAAAATATTGAGTTTGTCGAAGCGTCGCCAAAAGGGTTGTTTGAGCGTGATGTAAAACGCGCGATGAACCGTTGGAAATATGAAAAATTACCTGCAAAAGGTTATACCACCGAGATCTACTTCAAAGTGGATGGAACGGTTAGCCAAGTATAGAAAAGCAAACACACTAAATATGTAAGAGTAAAAATAAAAAAGCGCTTCATATGAAGCGCTTTTTTGATATTCGAATGATTAAGCCTGAGGTTGTGAACTTTCTAATTCAAAGTGTTGTTTGTCTTCAGGTAATGCGCGTGGGGTATTGTCATCATTCACGGCTACATAAGTAAATACAGCATCAGTCGCTTGATAACGCTGACCAACTGGATGGGTTGCCACTTTTTTTACCCACACTTCGATATTGATTGTCACCGAACTTTTTCCGGTTTTTAAACAGCGAGCATAACAGCAAACGACATCACCAACAGCAACGGGTTTTTGAAATTTAATACCATTGACTGCCACTGTGACTACGCGACCAAGAGCAATTTCTTTTGCTAAAATCGCGCCGCCAATATCCATTTGAGACATTAGCCAGCCACCAAAAATATCGCCATTCGCATTGGTATCTGATGGCATTGCCAAAGTACGTAAAACGAGCTCACCGTTAGGTAATTGCATATCAAACTCTTTAGTAAAGGGAATTAAACACTATGATTTTGTTGCTCATTTATAGCAAACAAATATAAGTATAGTAAACCGCTAGAGTACATCCAGTCACAGATAATTGTAACAAATCGCTGTGATAGGCATAAAAAAGCTGCGAAAGTGCGCAGCTTATTTATTTTTATATTATTTTAGAGAAATAAATTACTCTTTTGGCTTCTCTATTTGGGGCTCTTTAGTCATGTGTTTGAAAATATACACGACACTCAGAACCGTAAAAATTAAGGTACTGGCAGTGAGTCCAAACACTTTAAAATTCACCCAAACGTCTTGCGCCATCCAAAATGCGACATAGATATTGATACCGGCACAAGCGATGAAGAAGATTGCCCAAGCGGTGTTCAGTTTCAGCCAATAACTATCAGCTAATTTAATTTCCTGATTACTTCCCAGCATTCTTTGGATAATGGGCTTTTTGGTAAACCATTGGCTAATTAATAATGCTAAAGCGAATAAACCATAAATAATAGTGACTTTCCATTTAATGAAGGCATCACTATGGAAAATTAAGGTTAAAGCCGCAAACGCCATAACAATGACACAAGTAATTTTAGCGACTTTTTCGACTTTCTTATAAATAAGATAAGTTGCCAGTAGAGCGAGGGGTGTTGTCACCATTAAGGCACCACTAGCGTAAAAAATATCGTATCTTTTATAGACAATAAAAAAGATAACCAAAGGAATAAAATCAATAAGTTGTTTCATAACAGTGGATTCGGATCCTTAACGTGAACATAGTCAACTTAAACACAATGACGTAGTTTAACTGATTTTGCGAAGATTGTTAAAAGTTTGCTCTCTTTTACCAAGAATTAGGGCTGTCATCCAACCAGATTTGCACTATTTTACGCTTATTTGACTTAGTTCTAGATAAACTTTAATAGTTCGGATATAAATAGTCTACACAATAAATTAACTGATTAATTTTTAGAGAATTTTTCTCCATGATAAAGGCGCGATTATTTAATTTAATGCCCGGTTTGCAAGCCTTTAGCCAGTACCAATTGGCTAATTTAGGACCGGATGTGAAAGCGGGGCTATCGGTCGCTGCGGTGGCGCTGCCTGTTGCAATAGCCTATGCGGAGCTTATGGGGATCAACGCTATTGTTGGTTTATACGCCTGTATTTTACCTATGCTGATGTATGCGTTATTTGGGACATCGAAACAGTTAATTATCGGTCCTGATGCGGCGACGTGCGCCGTGATCGCGGCAGCCGTTGCGCCATTGGCTATGGGAGATGAAAATACTCGCTGGCAGCTAATTATTGTGATGAGTTTAATGACGGGAATTTGGTGCCTGATTGCGGCGCGGTTTCGTCTGGGAATGTTTGCTGACTTCTTGTCAGGTCCCATTCTTCAAGGATTATTAAATGGGGTAGCTCTGACCATTATTGTAAGCCAATTAGGCAAAATATTTGGTATCGATTCACTGCCGTCAGGGTTTATCGAACGTTTAGTCGCACTACCTCTCGCACTGTCTGAAACGCATATTCCAACACTGATTGTGGCAGTGTTAACGTTGTCTATCACGATACTGATTAAGCGAGTACGCAGTAAGTGGCCCTCCTTATTAATTGCAATGGTATTAGCAACAGGTGCCAGTATTGTCTTCAATTTAGAACAATATGGCATTAGCACTGTCGGTAATCTGGGGGAGGGCTTGCCCTCTATTGCAGCACCCGATTTTAATCCTGGGTTATTGCGGGATTTAGTCACACCATCCTTAAACTTGGCGGTCATTAGCTTTGTGAGTTTTATGATGACGGCTCGCAGTTTTGCCAGTAAAAATGGGTATACCGTTGATGCTGACCAAGAACTGCGAGCATTGGGTATGGCGAATATTGCGTCGGCGTTATCTCAAGGATTTGCGGTCAGCGCAGCCAGTAGTCGAACCGCAGTAAACGACATGATGGGAGGCAAAACCCAAATGGTGTCTGTGGTTGCGGCATTAACCATCTTGGTTGTATTACTGTTTTCTATGGACGTATTAGGATATATCCCGATGCCCGCATTAGGGATGGTGCTGGTGGTATCCACGTTTTCACTGATTAGTTTTCGCAGCATTTATGCTATGCGTAAACGGAACCGACAAGCCTTTTTCTTATGCGTTTTCACACTTTGCGCGGTGCTTGTGGTCGGCTTGATCAGCGGCGTGGGCTTTGCCGTGTTATTAGGTTTGCTGCAATTTTTGCGGGTGATATTCCGCCCAACAGATCAATTATTAGGGGTCGATGAACAGGGTATGTTGCATTCTATGAACCCTGATAATGATATTCAGGCGGTTGAAGGGGTTCTGATTTATCGTTTTAACTCACCGTTGACCTATTTCAATGTGAACTATTTTAAAGATCGCTTAAACAAGCATATCGATAGCCAGCGTAAACGTCCGGCGTGGGTCATTGTGGACGCCGCCGTTAGCTTCACCCATAACGACGTGAGCGTCTTCTCTGCATTGAATGAACTCGTCACGGCATTAAAAGCCAAAGGCGTTACGCTCGTATTGGCAGGGCGGCGGACATCGCTAAATCGCTGGTTATCTCAAAATAAAATTAATCGTTCAGATGATGATTTATTGGTAGTACCGGATATCTATTTTGCTATTCGCTTGATTCAAAGTAAGCAGCATATTCAGCAAAAAAGTGTGGATGAGCGAAACGAAGAGAAAAATCAGTCAATATAGCGGAAAAAAGGGCGTATCAGATACGCCCTTTTTCATCAATTAGCCTATGTGAGCTTAGGCATTCTTGGTGCTCAGCATGTATAAACGGAAAAAGTAAATTAAAGCAAAAGCCGCAATGATATTGTTAAATAAGAACGAAATACCATTGACCACGATATGATTCAGTTGCAGGCTGCTTAACAGCATACTGACCAGCATTTGGCTTGCCATCCAGATTAAAATCATTGGGGCAGCAATACGCCAATTCGCAAATGCCAGCTTCCAACTTTTCCCCATTGCATTAAATGGATTCACTTTTTCATTCATTAGAATCGCGGGCGCGAGAGAAAAACCGATCGCTAAAATCAGACCAGGAAGCACCATTAAAGTGATACCCAGTTGGATAAGCAAAGAGCAGATGATCAACAACAGGAACATGGCAGGAGCTTTAGGTAACGATGACACTAACGCCTGGGTTCCGTTGACGGCTTCACCGCGAGATAAATTGGCAATATAAGAAAGTACGCCACACATGAGCACTAAGCTGCCCAGTGCCACGGAGAGAATTAAGCCTAGTGAGACTCTTAGGATACTGCTTTTTTCAGCTTCTGGCAGGGTGAGTACCCAGTTTTGTAGTCCTGCGTTACCCGCCTCAAGGAGTTGGTTTTGCGCTTCCAGTAATACGCCGATCATCCGTTCATTAGGAATTAACATTGCGTAGACAATCACGCTGATTACCGTGGCGATTATCACAATGGTGAAAAGGCCATTCAACTGGTTTTTAAAAAAGTTGATGCTGTCACGAAAGAGTGAGTTGGCCGAAATGGACATGTAACTGCTCCTATCTACAAACGGAATAAAAATTTGACGGTGATTGTAACCGAGTATCGTGCGTATAGGTAGAGAAAGATAAGAAAAGTCTGGGAGTTAGCCTAATCAGTAGAGGCGCTCAATAAATACGCGTATTAAGAATAATAAAGAATAAAACCCAAAAGATGCATTTCAAATATACATTTAAAAGTGAGTTTAATTAGCAATAAATATAAAATCATTTTTTATTTTAATAGTTATTTAACGAAAATTGATTCAAATCAAAATAGAAAAAAATAGTAATGGAATAATAAACTCAGATTTATTGCGAAATATATAAATTAGCAAAAGATGTGATCTTGATTTGAATATCTAATTCGAGAATAGGCTATATTTTTGCTAAATAATAAACATAGGAATGGGATGACAATGAAAAAACTCACTGCGCTTGTCTTAGCTGCTGCAACTTTAGCTCCAGCTGTTTCATTTGCACATGAAGCTGGCGATTTTTTATTCCGTGCAGGAACTGCAACGGTAAGACCAAATGCGAACTCTGAAGATGTATTAGGTTTAGGCAAATTTGATGCAAATAATAATACTCAATTAGGTTTAACTTTCGGTTATATGATCACCGATAATATTGGTGTGGAATTATTAGCAGCAACTCCGTTTGAACATAAAGTTAGTTTAGGCGATTTGGGTACAATTGCATCTGTAAAACATTTACCACCAACACTGATGGCGCAGTACTATTTTGGTAGCAAAGAAGATAAACTGCGTCCTTATTTAGGTGCAGGTCTGAACTATACTTTCTTCTTTGATGAGAAATTTAATAGTAAAGGTAAAAACTTTGGCCCAGGATTAAGTGATTTAGACCTATCTAGCTCATGGGGCTTTGCAGCACAAGCGGGGATGGACTATAACCTGACTGACAACTGGATGTTAAATGCCTCGTTATGGTGGATGAATATCGAAACGGACGTTAAATTTAAAGTGGGTGGCGAACAACAAAAAATCGATACTCGTTTAGACCCATTCGTATTTATGTTTGGTGTGGGTTACCGTTTCTAATTTCTTAAGGACATAAGCAAGATTATTCTTGCTGACTAATGGATTAGAAAGCAGTAAAGAAATCCGGGAATATACTTCCCGGATTTTTCGTTTTTAGAAAATAAAATAATAATCCGGAATGTTAAATTAACTCTATTTTATTTAACATTAAATTTACATTAGTGGGGTTTTAATATATCAATACAGATATTTCATTCAAAATTTAAATATCAAAATACGTATTTAAACTTAAATTAAAGTTAATGATTTTATCTCTATATTTGAAATGTTTTCTGTGATGTGACATTTGACTAAAAACCAAAATCAATTAATCGATATTAAGAATAAAAAAACCACCCAATAATGGATGGCTTCACAAAGTCTAGATAGAAATAAATGATGGGAATTATTTCTGTGTAGCAGCTTTCATATTAGTGACAAACGTCGTTAATTTACTGAGCATCTCTTGTGGTTGCTGCAAATTATTTTCAATAATTTTGACGACAGCGGAACCGGATATTGCGCCAGCTGCACCATTACGAATCGCTTCAGCCACTTGTTCCGGTTCTGAAATACCAAATCCTTGAAGTGCAGGCGCCGCACCATATTGAGAGAGCTTATCGATTAAATGGGTTAATGGCATTTGAGCACGTTGCTCTGTTCCGGTGACTCCCGCTCGAGAAAGCAAATAAGTATAGCCTTGACTGTGTTTGCCAATTTCCTGTAGCAGGGCGTCATCACCATTTGGTGGGCAGATAAAGATAGGCGCAATACCGTGGGCTATCGCAGATTCACGGAAAGGCTTTGATTCACGCATTGGCACATCCGCAACTAAAACGGAATCTACACCTGACTGCTGACAACGTTGATAGAAAGAGTCAATACCATTAGTGAACACTAAGTTGGCATACACTAATAAGCCAATTGGCATATCCGGATGTTTAGCACGAATACGTGCTAATAATTCAAAACACAGCGTTGGTGTGATATCACTTTTAAATGCCCGTAAATTCGCATTTTGAATAGTGGGACCGTCGGCTAAAGGGTCAGAAAACGGAATGCCTATCTCTAAGGCATCCGCACCGCCAGCGATGAGTGCATCAATAATTTTTAACGAGAGCTCAGCATCAGGGTCACCTAACGTGACAAAGGGAACGAAAGCACCTTGATTTTTTTGGTCTAAACGCTGAAAAAGTTGGGTATAACGCGTCATTAGATTTCCCCTTTGCTGGTCAAAATATCATGTACTGTAAAAATGTCTTTATCACCACGACCGGATAAATTGACAATTAACAACTGCTCTTTATTCGGATTTTGTTCTGCCATTTTGAGCGCGTAAGCCAGCGCATGGGAAGATTCCAACGCAGGAATAATGCCTTCTTTACGTGACAGCAACTTAAAGGCATTCAGCGCTTCATCATCCGTGATTGAAACGTATTCTGCTCGACCAATACTGTTTAAGTGAGCGTGTTGAGGACCCACTGACGGGAAATCTAATCCCGCAGAAATTGAATAAGACTCTTCAATTTGACCTTCAGAGGTTTGCATCATGGGGGACTTCATTCCAAAGTAAATCCCAACGCGACCGTGTTTCAAAGGAGCACCGTGTTGCCCTGATTCAATGCCATGGCCCGCGGGCTCAACACCAATTAACCCGACATTTTCTTCAGGAATAAAGGAGGCAAACATGCCGATAGCATTGGAACCGCCACCGATACAGGCGATCACCGCATCGGGCAAACGACCTTCCTTGTCTAAGATCTGTTGTTTGGCTTCATCACCAATCATCCGTTGGAATTCACGTACAATGGTTGGATAGGGATGAGGACCCGCCGCAGTCCCTAATAAATAGTGTGCGGTTTCATAGCTACCAGACCAGTCTCTTAATGCTTCATTACAGGCATCTTTTAAGGTCGCAGAGCCGCTATGGACTGGGATCACTTCCGCGCCCATTAATTTCATCCGAAATACATTAGGAGACTGACGTTCAACATCTTTCGCACCCATGTAAATACGACATTTCATATTCAATAATGCACAAGCAAGGGCGGTAGCAACACCATGTTGCCCAGCACCCGTTTCGGCAATAATTTCATTTTTGCCCATGCGTTTTGCCAGTAAGGCTTGCCCTAAAACTTGGTTAGTTTTGTGGGCGCCCCCGTGAAGGAGGTCTTCACGCTTTAAATAGAGTTTGGTTTTTGTTCCCGCAGTCAGATTACGGCACAGGGTTAACGCAGTTGGACGACCCGCATAATTTTTGAGTAGGTCATGAAATTCCGTTAAGAATGCAGGATCATTTTGGGCATCAATAAAGGCATCTTCCAACTGGTTTAATGCAGGGATCAGGATTTCTGGGACATATTGCCCACCAAACTCACCGAAATAGGGGTCTAATTTGCTCATTATTTATTATCCATTTTAAAATTGTGTGTTCTGTATTGATGAATGTATTTTTGACTAAAGTGCCATACGGGCATTTTTCAATACATCAAAGACTTGGTTTAGTTTATGTTCGGATTTAATACCCGGCTCAATCTCAATACCTGAGTTAAAATCAAGCCCATTACAAACGAGTTGTGCCGCTTGCTGGCAATTATCTGGGTTGAGTCCGCCAGCAATCATCAGCTTATGTGAGCTATTGACGGGGATATTTGACCAATCAAAGGTTTTACCTGTACCACCTGCACCATTATCTAATAGCAAGATATCGACTAAAGTTGGATCATAATCAATAACTTGATTATCTGCCATGTTAAGTGCTTTCCAAATATGACAGTGCGCGGGCAAGATTTCACGGAGCTGGGCAATGTAGGCATTGTCTTCGTTACCGTGAAGCTGAACAGCGTGAAGTGCTAGCTGTTGTGCAATATGTGATACAAAATCAACGGATTGATCGCGAAAAACACCCACATATTTAAGCGGGGTTGAGTGAATAATCTGCTTTGCTTGCGACAGTGTCACTTTGCGGGGTGATTTTTCCGCAAAAATCAATCCGCCAAAATTAGCACCAGCAGCAAAAGCCGCTTTAGCATCTTGCTCGCGGGTTAAACCACAGACTTTATGCTCGCCAACTAATAAATTACGCAGTGCTTGTGGTAAATCTGCCTGTTCCATCAAGGCACTGCCAATTAAGAATCCATTTGCGACATCGACAAGGCTTTGAATATGTTGATGTTGTAAAATGCCCGATTCACTGATCACCACCGTACCCGCAGGTAAACGCGGAGCTAGTTGACGAGTGCGATTGAGGTCAATGGACATATCTCGTAGGTCACGGTTATTGATCCCGACAACTTTGGCTCTCAACTTGATAGCGCGCTGCAATTCACCTTCATTACTGATTTCAGTGAGTACGCCCATATTGAGTTGGTGCGCCACATCTGCTAATGCAGTGTATTGCTCATCGTCCAATACCGATAGCATAAGTAAGATAGCATCTGCTTGGTAATAGCGAGCAAGGTATATCTGATAAGGGTCGACAATAAAATCTTTGCACAGAACAGGTTGTTTCACAGTATTGCTGACGATAGTCAGATAATCCATTTTGCCTTGGAAATATTTTTCATCGGTAAGAACAGAAATTGCAGAAGCATAAGGAGCATACATGCTGGCAATGACCGCAGGATCGAAATCTTCACGGATCACTCCTTTTGATGGCGATGCTTTTTTACACTCTAAAATAAAGACAGGGCGTTTAGCTTGTAATGCCGCATAAAAACCACGTTGCGCAGGTTGCACTTCAGATTGGAAACTCGCCAGCGGTTGGTGCAATTTGCGTTCAACCAAGTAGGTCAGTTTGTCATCTACAATCTTCTGTAATACAGTGCCTTTCATTTTAGTGCTCCCTTGCAGCTAGTGCCAGAACGCGGTCAAATGCTTTGCCGCTACGAATAATATTGAGTGCGTGCTCGCTGTTTTCTTTTAAATCTTCGTAACCATTAATACGTAATAACATCGCGACATTGGCAGCAACAGCGGCTTCATGAGCGGCTTGACCATGTCCTTGTAATAATTGAGTTAACAGAAAACGATTCTCATCGGGCGTACCGCCTTCTAAATCTTTTAGATGATAGGGTGTTAAGCCAAAATCGTCAGCTGTTAAGATATATTGCTGCACTTCGCCATTTTTTAGTTCGGCTACGTGGGTTGGCGCATGAAGAGAAACTTCATCCATCCCTCCACTATGTACCACAGCTGCACGAGTAAACCCAAGCATTTGCATGGTTTTTGCAACGGGCTCAACCAGTGAATCTTGATACACGCCAACTAAAGCGAGCGGTGGACGCGCAGGGTTGATTAATGGACCCAGTACATTAAATAGGGTGCGCGTCTTTAACTGAGTGCGAACCGGCGCAGCATGACGGAATCCACTGTGATATTGTGGCGCAAATAAAAAGCATAAACCTAATTCATCTAAGGCATCACGAGCACTCTGAGCACTTAAATCTAATGCAATTCCAAATGCAGCAAGTAAATCAGAGGAACCAGAACGACTTGAAACGCTACGGTTACCGTGTTTTGCCACTTTGATCCCACATTCGGCAGCCACAAAAGCGCTGGCGGTTGAAATGTTAATGCTGTTTGCTCCATCACCACCGGTCCCGACAATATCGCTAAATTGATAATCAGGGCGTGGGAATGGCTGCGCGTTTTCCAAGCATGCCAGTGCGGCACCTGCAATTTCTTGAGGTTGTTCACCGCGCATTTTCATGCTGATCAGCACCGCGGCAAGTTGGGGCTCCGTGAGCTCACCTTGAATGATGGCGTTAAAGAGGTATTGGCTCTCTTGTTGAGTTAACGCTTGCGCCTTAAATAATTTATCGTAAATGTTTTGCATGATTGGCTCTCTGTGTCCCATTAGTGCGAATGTGTTGTTGTTTTGTTGGGGGAAGAAAGCGCCCATGCCACGGTGTTTTCTAATAACAACTTACCTTGCGTGGTTAAGATGGATTCAGGGTGAAACTGGAATCCACACACTCGCTGCTCATCATTGCGCACGGCCATAACCATACCGTTGGACTGTGCACAAATGGTTAATGATTCAGGAACTTGGCTACCTACTAAAGAGTGATAACGCGCCACTGAAATTGGGTTATCTAAATCAGCAAACATCGCTTGACCATCATGGGTCGCCATTGAGGCTTTACCATGTAATATTTCACCCGCTGGAGAAACAACGCCGCCATACGCTTCAACAATGGCTTGATGCCCTAAGCAAATACCAATCACCGGAATTTTTCCTAACGCAGATTTAAGCACTTCAGGCATACAACCGGCTTCACTGGGTTTTCCTGGTCCGGGAGAAAGCACCAAAATCGGGTCATTCAATTGTGTCAGTACGGATAAAACATGTTCTGCACTGACGGTGTTACGGTAGATCACGACCTGATGACCACTGGCACGTAATTGGTCGACCAAGTTGTAAGTAAAAGAGTCAACATTATCGAGTAGTAAGATGTTAGCCATTAGAATAACTCCTCAACTTGGTGGGCTTGAGCAATCGCGCGGATTACTGCACGTGCCTTATTACGCGTTTCGTCGGCTTCACCTTGCGGGGAGGAGTCGAGTACCACACCACCGCCGGCTTGCACTGTCGCAATACCATTTTCAACATACGCTGAGCGAATAACGATACAGGTATCAAAATCCCCTTTGCCGTTGAAGTACCCGACAGCGCCACCGTAGGAGCCGCGACGTTCTTTTTCACATTCGGCAATCAATTGCATGGCTTTGACTTTTGGCGCACCAGTTAGTGTTCCCATATTCATACAGGCTTGATAGGCATGAAATACATCTAAATCACGACGTAAAGTGCCCACAACATGAGAGACTAGGTGCATCACAAAAGAGTAGCGATCGACTTTGGTCAAATTGGCGACATAACGGCTACCCGCTTCGCAAATGCGTGCTAAATCATTACGAGCCAAGTCTACGAGCATGATGTGTTCCGCGAGCTCTTTTTCATCCGTGCGCATTGCTAATTCGATGCGACTATCTAAATCCAAGTCGATATTCCCTTGCGCATTACGTCCACGAGGACGAGTCCCTGCGATAGGGTAGATTTCGACAACACGACTTTGTTGGCTGTATTTCAATGCACTTTCAGGTGATGCGCCAAACAGCGTAAAGTCGTTGTCTTGCATAAAAAACATATAAGGGCTTGGGTTTTGTGCTTTGAGTTTTTGATAGGCAATCAAGGGTTGTGCACATGGCATACTAAATTTACGCGATGGCACAACTTGGAAGATATCCCCACGATAAATCGCCTCTTTTAGTGTATTCACCACCTTGCCATACTCTGTATCGTCTTTATTGATAGTGACGCTGAACTTAGTGGGTTCCCCCAAAGGCAAGGTGGGTAAGTAAGGTCGGCAAGCCACGATAATGTCATTATGACGTTGTTGTACTTGTGCTACTGCTTGTACATTTGCAGTAAAAAATAAGCTTTTCAAACGTGCCGCTTGGTTCTGATGGTCGATCACTAAATAGTGTTCAGCGACAAAAAAGCAGAAATCAGGGCACTGGTTAGTCGCTGTTACTTCAGGTAATTCTTCAAAATTTGCGACTAAATCGTAGGCGAATAACCCACCCATGAAGAGAATTTCAGGCTTGGTGTAGTAGGCTTGTGCCAGTGCAGGCAATGTCCGTAATACATCTAAGCAGGATGCGCTTTTTAAGCGGCTATCTTCATCTAATTGACTTTCTGGTTGCGCAAAAACAACGGTCAAATGCTCTGTTGTTAAATCACAACGAAGGGCTTGCTCTGTTAACTGCTCACTGATTAATGGCAGAAGTGCTTGCCCATTTTGGGTTAATGCTTCAATTTCGACACGTTGACCAAATGCTCGGATACGTAATGCGCTGTCGACGATTAACAAACTTTGTAAATTGGCTTTGTTGTTGACTTCCGCCGACTCTAACAACATGGTAGCGGGTTTATTCTGGCACAGATGATTAAATAGCAACGTTGGGTCTGGTTGATAGTTAATTGGGCTATCCAGATAATTAAAATGTGCTAATGTGGTGTTTTGTTTGTTCATTTTGCTGCCTTAAGCTAATTTCAGACATAAAAAAACCCGCTGGTTGAGGGCGGGTTCGGCACTGAGGCATTAACAATTTATGCGCGTGCGGCTTCCGCCCAATTTGGGAAGTCGCGCCACCAACGATTTGATAAATTGAATAAAGTCATACATGCCTCACTGGATAAACAAATTGGTTTTAAATGTTTTTTGAATGTAACTAATCTTGCGTACTAGTAAACTGGATCACGAGGTTTGTGTCAATAGTTGTTTGTATTTATTTTTAATTTTCGTTAAGTCGAAGAAGGGAGAAGGTAACATCATGTCGCAAGATTCGACGCCAATAGTGACTCGCTATGACTTACATAGCCATACGAATGCATCAGATGGGGATTTAACGCCCGCTGAGTTAGTCGAACGTGCGATAGTAATGGGTGTGAATGTCTTATCAATTACGGATCATGATACTTGTGATGGGGTGATTGCCGCCAGGGCATATCTTGCAGAAAATCCGCGTCCATTAACACTAGTTAATGGCGTTGAAATATCCACCCTGTGGGAAAATATTGAAATTCATATTGTTGGGCTAAATTTTTCACCGAGTGAGCCTGCAATGGCGACGTTGTTGGAGCAGCAATCACAGCGTCGTTTAGAACGTGGCATTGAAATGGGACGACGTTTGCAAAAAGCAGGAATTGATGATGCATGGGAGAATGCACAAGCACTTTCAGGTGGTGGACAGGTAACTCGGGCGCATTTTGCGCAATATATTGTCAAAACTGGCAAAGAGAAAACGATTAATAACGTATTCAAGCGCTACCTTGCGAAAGGAAAGACTGGTTATGTACCGGCTCAGTGGTGCAGCATTCAAGAGGCCGTCGACGCGATTCATCGCGCGGGTGGTGTTGCGGTATTAGCCCATCCATCAAAATATCAACTTTCCAATAAGTGGTTAAGACGGCTGATCGACCATTTTAAAGCTTGCCAAGGGGATGCGATGGAGATATCCCACTGTCAGCAGCCAGCGAATGAGAAGCAATTTTTAGGGGAATTAGCGCAAGGCGCCGAATTGAAAACGTCTGTCGGCTCTGATTTTCATCGACCGTGTTCGTGGATTGAACTAGGACGCAATCTATGGCTCCCTAATGATAATCATGCGGTTTGGACGCTATGGGATCAGATAAAAACCGCTTAGTTTATGAGAATATAACCTAATTTATTGATGGATCACGGTTTGGGTGTAAAATACTCTGCAATATAAATTATTTTATTGAACCGCAATATTATTTGATAAAGGTAATATTGTGGTTGTTATGTTTTGCAAATAGATAGTGCCATTTTTAGGTCGTTCACCGGATGATGCTGTCGATACTCAACTATAGAGGTCACTATGAGCCAGTTTTTCTATATCCATCCGGACAACCCTCAGGCAAGGCTGATTAGCCAAAGCGTTGAAATCCTGAATAAAGGCGGCGTTGTGGTTTACCCGACAGATTCAGGTTATGCCATTGGTTGTCGTTTAGAAGAAAAAAATGCCCTAGAACGTATTTGCCGTATCCGTAAATTGGATTCAAATCATAACTTTACGTTAATGTGTCGTGATTTATCTGAGCTTTCTAACTATGCGCATGTAGATAACACCGTATTTCGTTTAATTAAGAACAATACACCGGGTAACTACACGTTTATTTTGAAAGCGACGAAAGAAGTACCGCGCCGTTTAATGAATGAAAAACGTAAAACAATTGGTTTACGTGTTCCTTCAAATCCAATTGCGCGTGATCTGTTGGAAGCCGTAGGGGAGCCATTAATGTCCACCAGCTTGATTTTACCGGGAGATGATTTTACGCAATCTGATCCTGAAGAGATCCGCGATTTACTGGATAAACAAGTGGACTTAGTGATCCATGGCGGCTACATCGGTCAAAAACCAACGACGGTTATTGATTTTACGGATGACACACCGGTTGTTGCTCGCGTTGGAACCGGTGACCCAAGCCCCTTTGAGTAAGCTTATTTGCCAAGAAGATTAGTAATAGGGGATCAGGATAAACCTGTGTATAATGCGCAGGTTTTCAAATTCATCACTTTTTGCCTATTGAGCGAGAAGTTATTTGACGCCTGTGAAGGCGACAGCTGAGGATCTCATGAGTTCTAAACCGCAACAAACTGAAAAGTTACAAAAAATCCTTGCCCGTTCAGGGCATGGTTCCCGCCGAGAAATCGAAGGATTACTTAAAGAAGGTCGCATTAGTGTTGATGGTAAAATGGCAACACTGGGTGACCGTGTTGAAGTTAAAGCGACAACAAAAATTCGTTTAGATGGCCGCCTTTTAGCGATTAAAGAGCCAGAAAAAGAAATCTGCCGTGTCATGGCATACTACAAACCAGAAGGGGAATTGTGTACTCGTCATGACCCTGAAGGACGCCCAACAGTATTTAATCGTTTACCAAGATTGACTGGCGCTCGCTGGATAGCGGTAGGTCGTCTTGATGTGAATACCAGTGGTTTACTGTTATTCACGACGGATGGCGAATTAGCTAACCGTTTAATGCACCCAAGCCGTGAAGTCGAACGTGAGTATGCGGTACGTGTATTTGGTGAAATCACGGACGCAAAAATTCGTCAGTTAACTACGGGTGTTCAATTAGAAGATGGTCCTGCATCGTTTAAAACGGTATCATACCGTGGTGGTGAAGGAATGAACCAGTGGTATAACGTCACGTTAACGGAAGGTCGTAACCGTGAAGTTCGCCGCTTATGGGAATCTGTTGGTGTTCAAGTCAGCCGGCTGATCCGTGTTCGTTACGGGGATATTGACCTCCCTAAAGGTTTACCGCGTGGTGGTTGGACGGAGTTAGGTTTAGAGCAAACTAACTATTTAAGAGAGTTAGTTGAGCTGGATGTTGAAACAGAAAGTAAAGTGTCTGTTGAGCGCGATCAGCGCCGCATCAAAGCGAACCAAATTCGTCGTGCAGTGAAGCGTCATACTCAAGTTGCATCACGCCCAGCGGCGAAACGCCAATCTTCGCGTCCAACAGCAAAACGTCGTACTCGAATCTAATTTGTACTGCGTTATTTAGCAGATTTTAAAGAGGTTATGGTATGCGCCATAACCTTTTTTTATTTCATTTAGATTGAAATTCTGAAATTATCCGCTAATTTTTGATACTCAATTTTTCATTCTCACATTATCTATTTCAATGTTTTTCCAATTAATAGAAATAAAATAACAAGAGAGTAAATAAATTATCAATCCAGTCCTTTTATGATTAGTAAAGGGTAAAATAAAATACACTGAGCAATTTTGCTTATTACTTTTACTTCTTTGTTATTTTAGTATTTAAAACTTAAAATACTCAAGCTAAGAGTTTATAAGGTGCTTGTCACATTGTGACACTTTCATATTGTGTAAGTTGTATATTTAATCTATTTTTATCATGATGAAATAAATAAAAGGTTTTAATATTTATGTTATGTACAAAGTCGGCGAAATATGCGGCAGTCTTGAGTTTTGGCATAACAAGTTGCGATGTATATCAACCACATACCTCTGAAAATGGGCGCTTCTTCTTCAGTAATGAATCGTTAGATAATTACTCATTTTTTATTGATAATAAACTGATAGTGATCCCTAGAGAATCTGTGGGAAGTTTATATTTGAAACAAGGCTTACATTCCATGACGATGGAGCAAGGTAAACATATTTATTTTATGGTTTACCCTGGTAATAAAGGGGGAATATTAAATCCTCAGAAGCATATTTATTATTCCTATAGCTTTGTCTATGGGAATAATGGAATTCCGTCGATACATGATCAGATAGTGCAAGAATTAAAGGTTGGCGATTATCGAGTAAAAGGACGAGTTCAGAGCAGTGATGATATCATTATTGATAATAACGTATTCAACTGTGATTATCCTATTGGTACTCGGATCCCAGACGAATTAAATTCATTGACCAACGTAAGTAAAATAAAAACAAAGTGTTTTTCATATTTAGAATTCATTAATGCAATTTCCAGTGATGATAAACAAATAAAACAGGTTTCGGTACGTGAAGATAAATCTGTACAACAGGATACAGTGAGCCTGATGTTTGACTATCCTGTGATACTTCCGGTTTTTGACGATCAAAACATTCAGCAGTATGCAGAGAAAGTGAATGCTATTATCCACGCTTATCGGCGTTCAGACGACCCGACAACGAAGCAAGATTTTTATAATCAATATCGTCTCGAGGTATCGAGTATGGCTGAAATTTATAGTCAGTGGGATACTGAGGATCATTGTTTAGAAGAGCGACAAAAATATGTGTTATTTTTGTCGCAAACTGCAGCTATATTTAGCGCGGGTGTTTTAAAACTTCATGATATGCCTTAATTCGCTGTCACTAACTATTACCAATCAATGCCTTTTTGCGCCTTAATCCCTGCGTCAAACGCATGTTTAATGGGGCGCATCTCCGTCACGGTATCAGCGAATTCCAGTAATTCACGGTGACAACCTCGGCCTGTAATGATGACCGACTGATTTTCGGGGCGGCAGCTCAGCGCATTCATGACCTCAGCAAGTGGGAGATAATGGTAGCTCACCATATAAGTAAGCTCATCAAGAATCACTAAGTCATACTGTGGGTCTTGCAGTAATTGAAGAGCGTGCAGCCATGTTTCGAGACAAGCTTGTGTATCCGTATGCTTGTTCTGAGTTTCCCATGTGAAACCCGTCGACATGACATAAAAAGGAACCCCGTGGGGTTCCAAAAGATTTCGTTCGCCATTGTCCCAGCTGCCTTTAATAAACTGGACAACCGCGACTTTTTTGCCATGACCGACCGCACGACACGCTGTACCAAAGGCAGCCGTCGTTTTTCCTTTACCGTTGCCTGTGAAGACAATCAGGATCCCTCGTTCTAATTGTGCGGCATCTATACGTTCATCCACTTTTTGTTTCAAACGTTGTTGACGTTCTTCGTGTCGGTCTTGGCTCATGGTTTACTCCGCTTTAATCGGCTTTAAATTTGGTTGAGCATCTACACTTGTTCCCGTTTGGTCGACGCTATCATCACCCATTAAGTATAGATAAGTTGGCATAATATCGGCGGGCGTTTTTAACGTCATTGGATCCTCTCCTGGTGCTGCACCAGCGCGCATTGCGGTGCGCGTGCGTCCTGGATTGATGCAGTTTACACGTAAACCGGTGCCTTGATATTCATCAGCTAAGACTTGCATTAAGCCTTCCGTTGCAAATTTAGAAACGGCATAGACGCCCCAATTTGCACGACCTTGTTTGCCGACACTAGAACTGGTGAATATAAGAGATGCATGAGGCGCTTTCTCTAATAAAGGTAATAGAGCTTGAGTTAGCATAAACCCAGCATTCACATTGACTTGCATAACGTCATGCCACAGCTGAGCGGGTTGTTCACTTATTGGAGCGATATTCCCCAGTAATCCTGCGCTGTGTAATACGCCATCTAAATAAGGATGTTGTTTAGCAATATCGTCTGCGATGGCTTGGCAATCGTCGGGTGTCGCAGTCAGTAAATCAATAAGGTAGCTTTCTGATGTTGAACCAGTGACGTCTTGAATTTCTTGTTTAATTGCGGCTAATTTTTGCGGGTTTCTACCCAATAAAATGACGGATGCGCCAAAGCGTGCATAAGTTAATGCTGCTTCTTGACCAATCCCATCAGTAGCGCCGGTGATTAAGATAGTTTTACCATTCAAAAGATCTTGTCTAGGCTGATAATGAAGCATAATTTTTCCTATCGTCATGATTCGCGTTGAGGGTTATCATCGCGTAAATTGCGCGGGAGGGCAATTTACCACATTTGTTTAACGTCTGTGGTTATTGATAACAATTTTTTTACTGGTTGTTTTTGAACAATCATGCGATCATTTTTTATTAGTGTTAAATACGAGAAGGATCAACCTGTGGAGTATTTCTCTTTGTATGGACTGTTTTTAGCAAAAGTGGTGACGATTGTGGTTGCCATTGTGGTCATTGCTGTATTTGTATTTGGTGTCGGAATGAGACGCCAAGGAAGTAAAGGTGCATTAAAAATTACAGATTTAGGTGAGAGCTACCGTGAACGCCAACGCCAAATGCAACAAATCAAAATGAATGATTCTGAGCAAAAAGCGTGGACAAAGGCATTTAAAAAACAGGAAAAAGCGAAAGCGAAAAGTGAAAAATCAGGGGCAAAAGTAGGGCAAACTGCCGTCAAAAAGCCTTGCTTATATGTCTTAGACTTTAAAGGCAGCATGGATGCTCGTGAAGTTAGCTCTTTACGTGAAGAAATCAGTGCAATTCTGGCAGTTGCGGAAGCTCAAGATGAAGTTTTACTGCGTTTAGAAAGCCCAGGTGGATTAGTCCATGGTTACGGTTTAGCGGCATCTCAATTAATGAGATTGAAAGAGAAAAATATTCCACTTACTGTTGCGGTTGATAAAGTCGCGGCGAGTGGCGGTTATATGATGGCGTGTATCGCAAATAAAATTGTTGCAGCGCCGTTTTCTATTATTGGTTCGATCGGTGTTGTCGCGCAGGTACCTAATATTCACCGTTTACTGAAAAAACATGATGTAGACGTAGAGTTACACACTGCGGGGGAATACAAGCGTACATTGACGATGCTGGGTGAAAACACCGAGCAAGGGCGCAAGAAGTTTGTTGAGGATTTGAACTCAACGCATGAGCTGTTCAAAGATTTTGTTCATCAAAATCGTCCATCTCTTGATATTGCTGCTGTTGCAACAGGGGAATACTGGTATGGAACTCAAGCGCTAGAAAAAGGTTTGGTGGATCAGATTGGGGTGAGTGATGACTTGATCATTGATGCAATTGAAACCAAAGAAATCGTTAGCATCCGTTTTGTTATGAGTAAAAAAATGGTAGAGCGTTTTACCAGTAGTGCGGCTGAAAGTGCGGATAAGCTATTATTACGCTGGTGGCAGCGAGGTCAAAAACCGCTATTATAAAAATAACGGTTATAAAATGTATGTTATAAAGAGAAATAACATTCATTGAATATTGACGACGTAATGTTCAATTTGAACTACCCTTAAAAATACCGGCCAATAAAGCCGGTATTTTTTTATTACTGTTCAGACTCAAGCAGTCGATACTGTTCAGAAAATACGTGTGCTAAATGCTTATACATGTTAAAAGCCGCAGGGCTTTTTAGGGTTGGAATGCCATTTTCATCAAGGAAGAACTCCCCTTTGAAGACCAAAACATCGCGATGTTGCTCGACATTATCCACGAACATGCCGTCGAGGTATTCATCGTGGTTTTTAATGATTTCGTTGGCTTTTTCAAGTAGTTCTTGCTTTGAAATAGTTTGAATCTCAGTGTTCATAGAATGCCTCTCTTGAAAAAATAATTGGTTGCTTCTAGCATTTTATCAGGTAGAGTGTGTGTTTTTCAATGCGGCTAAACCGCATTATGTGGTTAAAATCAGTCAACTAGAGCAATTTGTATGCTTTATAAAATAATGTGGCTGGTGGATAAAATTCGTTTCGTTACAAATTATTGTACGAAAAAATATTGATATATTGTGATTCTGTCGCAATATAAAAAAGAGATTCTCATTTTGCGCATTTGAATAGAAAAATGCGCCTTCTTTGATAGTAGGTAAAGGTAAATATGGGTAAAGCTCTTGTTATAGTGGAGTCCCCGGCAAAAGCCAAAACGATCAATAAGTATCTTGGCAGTGGCTACGTTGTAAAAAGCAGCGTCGGCCATATTCGTGATCTGCCGAAAAGCGGCTCTGGCTCACAATCCGGCTCACCAAAGAGTACAGGCTCATCTACCGATAAAGCAAAGACCGACAAAACGAAAAAAGTTAAGAAGGATCCTCAAGATGCGTTAGTTAAACGTATGGGGATCGACCCTTATCATGGTTGGAAGGCAAATTACCAAATTTTGCCGGGTAAGGAAAAGGTCGTTTCTGAATTAAAAGCGTTAGCCGCAGATGCTGACCACGTCTACCTCGCGACGGACCTTGACCGCGAAGGGGAAGCAATTGCGTGGCATTTACGCGAAGTGATCGGTGGTGATGACTCTCGTTTTAGTCGTGTTGTGTTTAACGAAATCACTAAAAATGCGATTACTCAAGCATTTGAAAGCCCAGGTGAATTGAATATCGACCGTGTTAATGCTCAGCAAGCACGTCGCTTTATGGACCGTGTCGTTGGTTACATGGTGTCTCCATTATTATGGAAAAAAGTGGCACGTGGATTATCAGCTGGGCGTGTACAGTCTGTTGCAGTGAGACTGATTGTTGAACGCGAACGAGAAATTAAAGCTTTTGTTCCTGAAGAATATTGGGAACTGCATGCGGATTTAGCGGATAAAAGCGCCGTTAATTTACGCTTAGAAGTGACTTCTCAGTCAGGAAAATCATTTAAACCTGTTAATAAAGTACAAACAGAAGCTGCGGTTAAATTACTGGAAAAAGCACGTTATCAAGTGATTGATCGTGAAGATAAACCGACATCCAGTAAACCCAGCGCGCCATTCATCACATCCACGCTGCAACAAGCGGCGAGTACTCGCTTAAGCTTTGGTGTGAAGAAAACCATGATGATGGCTCAGCGTTTGTATGAAGCAGGTTATATTACCTATATGCGTACTGACTCAACCAACTTGAGCCAAGACGCAGTAAATATGGTTCGCGGTTATATTTCTGACAACTTTGGTGCGCAATACTTACCAAAAGACGCGAACGTTTATACCAGTAAAGATAATTCCCAAGAAGCGCACGAAGCTATTCGTCCATCCAATGTTGATGTGTTGCCAGACTCACTAAAAGACATGGAAAACGATGCAAAACGTTTATACCAGTTGATTTGGAATCAATTTGTGGCTTGTCAAATGACACCTGCAAAATACGACTCTACAACATTAACGGTGAAAGCGGGCGATTTCGAATTAAAAGCGAAAGGTCGCACTTTACGTTTTGATGGTTGGACGAGAGTCATGCCAGCACTGCGTAAAAATGACGAAGATAAAACTTTACCTGCGATCCCAGTAGGCACTGAGTTATCGTTGGTAGAATTGTTGCCAAGTCAACACTTTACGAAGCCACCAGCACGCTTTAGTGAAGCATCGTTAGTTAAAGAATTAGAAAAACGTGGCATTGGTCGCCCGTCAACATATGCGGCTATCATTTCCACGATCCAAGATCGTGGCTATGTGAAAGTAGAAAACCGCCGGTTCTATGCGGAAAAAATGGGTGAGATCGTCACGGATCGTTTGGAAGAAAACTTCAACGACTTGATGAACTATGACTTTACTGCCCGCATGGAAAATCAGTTAGACCATGTTGCGAACCATGAAGCCGAGTGGAAAGCGGTTCTGGATGAATTCTTCTCTGACTTTAGCAAGCAGTTAGATATTGCTGAAAAAGACCCTGAAGAAGGGGGAATGCGTACCAATCCAATGGTTATCACGTCGATTGTTTGCCCTGACTGTGAACGCCATATGGGAATTCGTACTGCATCAACAGGGGTGTTCTTAGGTTGCTCCGGCTATGCACTGCCGCCAAAAGAGCGCTGTAAGAAAACCATTAATCTGATCCCTGAAGATGAAGTTCTTAACATCCTTGAAGGCGATGATGCCGAAACCAACGCCTTAAGAGCAAAACGTCGTTGTCCAAAATGTGGCACCGCGATGGATAGCTACTTAATCGATAATGGTCGTAAACTCCATGTTTGTGGTAATAACCCAGCATGTGAAGGCTATGAAATCGAAGAGGGCGAGTTCCGCATCAAAGGTTACGATGGTCCGGTGATCGAATGCGACAAATGCGGTTCTGAAATGCACCTGAAAATGGGGCGTTTTGGTAAATACATGGGTTGTACCAACGAAGAGTGTAAAAATACTCGCAAGATCTTAAAAAGTGGTGAAATTGCACCGCCTAAAGAAGATCCAGTACCGTTACCAGAACTGCCATGTGAAAAATCAGATGCTTATTTCGTGCTACGTGATGGCGCTGCCGGTGTTTTCCTTGCGGCAAATACGTTCCCGAAATCAAGGGAAACTCGCGCACCATTAGTGGCAGAACTGCAACGATTTAAAGACCGACTACCAGAAAAATTGGCGTATTTAGCGGAAGCACCAGCGCAAGACGAAGAAGGTAACCCAACAGTGGTTCGCTTTAGCCGTAAAACGAAACAGCAATATGTTTCGTCAGAGAAAGACGGTAAGGCAACAGGTTGGAGTGCTTTTTATGTGGATGGTGTTTGGAAAGCCAAAGAATAGTTTTTTATTCTTCATACTTTGCACCGTAGCGGCGCTGGCAGCACTCGCTAACCCTAGTCACATACTTGTGTATGCTCCTAGGGATTAGCTCGATTGCCGCCTTGTTCTAAGGCGAACTATTTAGAATAATAGTTTGGAATTCGGTAACGAAGTTCAGAATCAAAGCTAAATCCAAATCTGCAATCATATAAAAGAGCCCTCTGGGCTCTTTTTTTTTGTTCATAACTCGATAGCTCTCACATAACAAAAGCAGTAATCGCCCATTTTTATTCATTTATTATGCTAACGTTTAACTTAAGGATAATACACAGCGTGAATGACTGGAGGCGGTATGAAGTTCAAATTATGTTTGTTAGCAACATTATTCACAGCCAGCGCGGCATATGCAGCACAAACCACGGTAGAGCTAAAAGAAGCAACAGCCAAAGGTGATGGTAAAGCCATTGGCGAAGTAGTGATTTCTGAAACCGAATACGGATTACTCTTCACTCCAAAACTCTCTGGATTACAAGCGGGAGGCGTGCATGGCTTCCATGTGCATGAAAACCCAAGTTGCGATCCAGGGGAAAAAGAGGGCAAAACAGTTCCAGCATTAAAAGCAGGTGGGCATTTAGACCCCGCGAAAACAGGCGTACACAAAGGACCTTATGATAAAACAGGTCATCTTGGAGATTTACCGGGCTTAGTGGTTGATAGCCAAGGCAATGCAACCTACAGCGTCCTTGCACCAAAATTAAAATCCTTGAAGGATATCCAGAACCGAGCATTAATGGTGCACGCAGGTGGGGATAATTATTCAGATCATCCAGAGGTGTTAGGCGGTGGGGGGGCTAGAATGGCCTGCGGCATCATTCCTTCGTC
>NZ_JAMPNR010000017.1:0-113967 GCF_028479485.1 Providencia sp. PROV209
CTTCGCAAAACCTTTAGCACCATTAGTTTTAATTTCTAGAGAACTATGGTCAACGTCTCCGTCTTTATCAGAATAGTTGTTTTCCATATCGATAGTGACAGGCTTGGATTCTTTGGTTGCCGCGGAATCATCCTTCGCCTCTGGTGCAGCATCAATTTTTACCGTAATAGTGGCTACGTTAGACTCATGACCTGCACGATCTTTTACTACATAAGTAATGGTATCAATACCATACTCGCCTTTGTTTGGCGTATAGACTATTTTTCCATCTTTACCGATTGTCACCGTTCCTTTGGAACCCTCTTTGACAATACGAATAGAATTAGGATTTAAGTCACCATCAACATCACTATCATTGGCGGTAACATGGATAGAAATGGGGGTATTATGCTTAGTATGCGCAGAATCATCACCCGCAATAGGTGCATGATCAACCACTTTGGAGTGACCACCGCCACCACCACCACCGCCGCCAATTGCAATAGCAGGAATTCCAATGAGAGGAACCAACGCTGCTAACCACCATGGATTAAATGCCCACATTGGCGGTAGTGCATCGCCACCGATAGCTTGCCCTGTAGCCTGGCCATCAGCCAGTTGGCTTATTGCATCTGCCTTTACAGCGCTTTCAGGAACATATGGAAAATATTGACCATTTTCATATTGGCCGATAATTAGGTTTGCATCACCTTCGTGGTAGCCAATGGCACCGTTTTCAGCAAAGTAATTTTCAATAATTAAATCAGGGCTTTCTACGTCACCACCTTCAAATGCAATGACAAGATTTTTATCTACGCGCTTAACCGCGATATTTTCTGGCGCGAATTGTGTACTTTCATCAATTAATAAATAATTTACATTTTTTTGTGCATTAATATGCAGTGGTTGTTTTAATTTACCTGCGCCGTTTTCTCCACCAGTGACAGAATATTGCTCAATCGTCTCTTTGCTATTATTAACTTTAATTGATATTTTTTTAATAGACATAGTTATCCATTGCCTCGTATCAGACAATTATTTATTGAATTAAATTTAGTTTAAGAATGTATTAATTATTGGCAGCTTTGAGCTACATCCACACGCGGTAAAGTATGAATCTGAGTACTAACTTTCCCTTTAAATTCATTAGCTTCTTTTTCTGTCAGTGGTTTTAATGATACTGTTCCATTGGTTTCAATGACCAAGAACGCATAGGATTTTCCTGGCTCTAATGGCTTATTATCGATTTCGTTTAATTTAGTATTATAGCGTTCGCTAACGTCTGTCTTATATGCAGTAAAATTGTTGTTTCCAGAGCACAATTTAATTTGTTTAGTCGCATTAGGTTCTAATGAAGTGAGATACTGTTTATTCACGAATATATTAATTGTTTTCCCTTCAACTTGATTATCTATTCTATAAAAGGAAACCAATGCTTTATTATTTTCAACTTCCTTGCTCTCTTTGAGAATATTCTTATTCTTCCAGCTCTCGTTATTATATCCGTGAAGTCCTTCATTACGCACACAGCCAGTCAATGCTGCAATGCATAATAACATTACAACGCCAGTAAACTTTTTCATATTAATCCTTTCAACGCTATGGTGTTTTATTTATGCAAAGAAAAATCCCTCTAAGCTATATTAGAGAGAATAAATAGTTTAGTAATTTGAATAAATATTAACGCTTGGAATTATTTAACTTCCAGCTTAAAAATAAATGGTTATCGTTATTTTTCGACTCAACTAATCTATCAAATGGATGATTGAAATACTTTGTTACATGATGAAAACTTCAGCATTATATCGTTGAAAGTTGACATGCGTCAATTTTCACCCCCTAAAACCCACCAATCGCAAGAAAAGATATCATTTTTAGTCGTTATTCTTTCAATTGAATATCAACTTATTGATTTTTATGGATTATAATCCATGTTAAATTTTTATTTATTTTTATAACCCATATGGTGTGTGAGAATAAAAACCATAAAATTAATAAAAATAAAAACAAAAATCCAATTACAAGGCAATACAAAGAATATTATTCCAGAAAAAGACCATTTGAAAAAAATGGTCTATAGACCATGTTAATAACTATTAACATTTTGATAAAAATACGCCAATACGAGTAAAACCTTCATTATAATAAAATACCTTTACTGCGTGTAAACCATAAGGCTATAGTTCTCTAATTAAACATTATTACAATTTAATCTTCTTTCAAATAATCTCCAGATACACTTATCAATATATATCACTTATTGCTCCTCATAATTTAACTTAATACTTAGAAATGAATTTAAATTAAGAATATTCCCTTATTGTTTCTAATTGAACCTAAGAATTATTCCTAGATTAGGAGAATAAATATTATTTAAAATAACTATATAGTCCTATTCCAATAATCGGAAATAACCATGATCTACTATAAGATTAATTATTATCCTACACGGGCACAAAGTCACCTTGAACCTATTGAAAGGGATTTGATGATGTAAGCATGCCATGCATGCTTCAAAACAAAAAAGTTAAGCGATCAATGATTTTTCACGCAAAAAAAAGCCCCGAGTCATAAGACTCAGGGCTTAATAATGTGGCGGAACGGACGGGACTCGAACCCGCGACCCCCTGCGTGACAGGCAGGTATTCTAACCAACTGAACTACCGCTCCGAAGTTCCCTACTGGGAACGCCAAGCATATTACGAATACTTGCTATGACAGTCAATACTTTTTCTTGAAAAATCGTACGGTTGAGCAGTTTTTAGCCTTGCGAGATCACTAAATCACCACTCTTAATGTAGAACATCCTCATCTTGCTTAGTTTGCCGCCATAAACAAGGTTTACCCCCTTTTTTGTCGACTATATCTAAGCGAGCTTCATGCTCTGCCACTTCTTCATCAGAGGCATAAAGAACCTTTAATCCACTCACTGGTCGTTCAATACGTTGAATTGTATTAGCTTGTTCTGTATTGCTGGATTCAGACTCCATTGAAAATGCAAGGGAAGTCTGTCCCCCCGTCATCGCTAAGTAAACGTCAGAAAGAATCTCAGCATCGAGTAATGCTCCATGCAATGTTCGCTTAGAGTTATCAATTAGATATCTATCACACAGCGCATCTAAATTATTTCGCTTACCCGGAAAAATTTTTCGGGCTAGCACTAAGCTATCCGTAATCGTGCAAAATTCTGCTGTAGGCGGGATCCCTCTATTGAGTTTACGAAACTCATAATCCATAAAACCGATATCAAAGGGGGCATTATGAATAACAAGTTCTGCACCGCGAATAAATTCAATAAATTCATCCGCAATATCGGCAAACACGGGTTTGTCTTGCAAGAATTCATCACTAATACCGTGAACTTCAAAAGCTTCCGGATCAACAAGGCGATCAGGTTTAATATACACATGGAAATTACGCCCAGTTAGTCGGCGATTAATCACCTCTACCGCACCAATTTCAATGATATTGTGCCCTTCATAATGAACACCAAGTTTATTCATACCTGTCGTTTCAGTATCGAGGACAATTTGTCGGGTTATCGCCGTGCTCATAATGTTTTTTTGTGTCAAACTAGAAGTTGATGAATAAGAAAGAGTGTAACAGAAATGACAAAGCAGGTAGAAATTTTCACTGATGGGTCTTGTTTAGGTAACCCAGGCCCCGGCGGATACGGTATTGTGCTTCGCTATCAGCAACATGAGAAAACACTCAGTGACGGTTTTTTCCTCACCACGAATAATCGAATGGAGTTACTGGCCGCAATTATTGCGTTAGAGTCGCTTACTCGACCTTGCGATGTAATCCTCACGACCGATAGCCAATATGTACGCCAAGGGATCACCCAATGGATCCATAATTGGAAACGTCGCCAATGGAAAAAAGCAGATAAATCGCCGGTGGTTAACGTAGACCTATGGAAACGTCTCGATCAAGCGATTACTCGCCATACTATTGATTGGCGCTGGGTAAAAGGTCATGCCGGTCATGCAGAAAATGAGAAATGTGATGAATTAGCCCGAGCCGCCGCAAATGCTCCAACCAAAGAAGATACAGGTTACCAGCCAACTGAAGATTGATTACATTAAAATTTAACGAAACTGCTTCGATTTACTGATCTCTTTCGTTGCACCTAACGCTGTTGAAATTTTAACTTTTGGTTGCTTAAATTTCAGGGGCGTTGGTGTTAAAGGGTAAGTACGCTTTCTGGCAACAATGACACTCATAACGCCCAGCCCTCCACAGCGCTTGTTCACGCGTTTTTCTGATGAAAGCCAAGGGAGAGCTTGGCAATTTCGGTGATATAGCACCTCATAATTGAGTAACCCTAGCCAATCAAATACTCTGAGAGAAGGGAAGAAACGACTGCAATAAGGTTGCTGCTTACGTAAAATTGGCACCAATTTAGCCATTCCAGCTAAGCTAAATGGGTTAAATCCTGAAAGAATTAGCCAACCATCATCAATCAAAACACGGTCAACTTCCCGCAAGATCCAATGAGGATCGTGACTATATGCCAACAAATGAGGCATTAAGCAAGCATCGATGACTTTGTCTGCAAACGGTAATGCTTCAGGATTTGCTGCCACGTCAAATGAATGAGGATCTTCACCTACGGTGAATTGATGAGGGATCATACACTCTTTAGTGTGGATTTCTGTACTCAAATGCCCTAATTTAAGCAAGTGATAACCAAACATTTTTTGCCACCAAGGCGCTAACTGTGCTTCCAATGCTTGGCGATAGTGTTCACCAAAAGGAATATCAGACCAACTGGCGGGCATTTGAATCTTTTCTTCAATACGCGCGGGTTTCATAACATTCCCCTTTTAAAAAATCGGATCGAGGTGATTATGGAGTTAATTCGAATTCCAGCGTTAAATGATAATTACATTTGGCTGCTGACAAACAACCAACAGTGTATCATCGTTGACCCAGCTGAGTCAGAGGCTGTTCTCGCAATATTAACGGCTAATCATTTGACCCCTGTTGCAATTTTACTCACACACCATCATAACGACCATACTCAGGGTGTTAAAGGAATTATTGCACAATATCCAAAACTCCCCGTATTCGGTCCCCAAGAAACACGCGTTAAAGGTGCCACAGAGCAAGTAAACGAGGGGGATTTAGTCGTCATTGATGATTTCAAATTTCAAGTCATTGGATTACCAGGACATACTCTTGGGCATGTTGGTTTCTACCAAGCTCCTTATCTATTTTGTGGGGATACTCTATTTTCCGCTGGTTGTGGGCGAATTTTTGAAGGTACCCCAGAACAAATGTACCAATCCATTCAAAAAATTGCTGCACTTCCAGATGAGACGCTTATCTGTTGCGCTCACGAATATACTCTGTCTAATTTGCAATTCGCACATCATATTTGGCCTGAAAATGAGATAATTACAAATTATTCCGAAAAAGTAAGAATACTGCGCAGCAACCAGCAAGCAAGTGTTCCTAGTACCTTGAAAACAGAGAGAAACATCAACATTTTTTTACAGTGCGACAACCCGAAATTACAACAAAAATTGAACATTAATGTGACAAATCCATCATTACGCGCTGTTTTCACTTTATTACGTCAATTAAAAGATGAATATTGATGTATAATCGTTGTCAATAGCAGTTAAAGCCAGTATTATCTGGTCAACTTTTAAACATCAAAAACAAAGAAAAACAGAGCTAATGAAGATAATCGCGACCCTCATCGCCATTGTTTTGCTTGCGGGCTGTCAAGGCACTTCCAAGGTCACCGTTAAGCAACCAAAATCTTCAGCCAATCACTCAATTGACACTGTTGCATCCCATAATCAGGCAGCAAGTAGACAAGCTTCTAAAGTCGATCATGACCTCTGGGGTTATATTAGTGGTGAGCTGAAGATGGATATCCCGGAGAATGCAACAATTAGGGAAATGGCCAACAATTACTCAAATAAACAAAGTTTTATCTATGACGTTGCAGTAAGAGCCGAACCTTACATGTACTTAATTGTAGATGAAATCAATGATCGCAACTTGCCGATGGAATTAGCCTTAATTCCAGTTATTGAAAGTGCCTATAACCCTAAAGCAACCTCCCCTGCACAAGCTGCGGGTCTTTGGCAAATTGTCCCCATTACTGCACGTTCTTATGGGCTAAAACAGACCCAATGGGTTGATGAGCGACGCGATGTTATCACATCAACAAAAGCGGCTTTAGATCTCCTTGAAAACCTAAACATTATGTTCGGTCACGATTGGGAACTCACGCTGGCTGCTTATAACTGTGGTGAGGGTTGCGTACAAAACGCCATTAAAAAGAATGAAGCCGCTGGCTTACCAACAGATTTTTGGTCTCTTCAACTACCTAAAGAAACCAAACAATATGTTCCAAAGATCCTTGCGCTTAGCAAAGTTTTGAGACAACCAGAACGTTATCAAGTCAGATTACCAAAAAGTAATAAAAATAGAGGGTTGACCCAAGTTGATGTAGGGCAACAAATTACACTAACTCAAGCGGCTGAATTGACAGGCTTAACGGAAGAATCCATTAAAACCTACAATTCGGGTTATACCCGAGGAGTGACATCTCCTAATGGTCCGCATTATATAATGTTACCAACTGCGAAAGCTGAACAATTAAAAGTTTCGTTAACTGATCAAGATGTCTTGAATGATATTCGTAATGCGGTTGCACAAAATCGTTATGCACAAGCGGCGCTCAATAACGTCCAAACAGCCAAGAGAAATTCAAAACAGAACAAAACCTTTAGCTATAAAGTCCGCAAGGGTGAATCTATCGCCAGTATTGCTAGAAAATTCAATACGACAGCGAAGAATATCCAACAACTTAATGGGTTAAAAACAGCAAAGGCGAATATTGTTCCAGGACAAACCTTAAAAATTTCAGGCACTTCCCCTACTAGTAATAGCCGTAAAGGTGGAACCTATAAAGTCAGAAAAGGTGACACTTATTACAGCATTGCTAAACGTCATGGGATTAAACTTAACGACCTGATGAATTGGAACTCTGGTGTTAAAATGGCGGATTTAAAACCAGGTGTTACACTAAATTTATATCTTTAAATTAAATATTTCAAAAATCCCCACAAAGGTTAAACCCTAGGGGATTTTATATTAAATAAAATTCAATGATTAGAAATAAACTATTTAATTAGGTTTAATCTCGATATCAATCTCGATCACAACTTGAGTTGTAACATATCATTTAAATACACTTCACTGCATAAACCGCACAATATCATTTACATTCTTCATTAGAGTATGATAAAAAATAAATAGCCCAATTTTTCCTACTCCACCAGCCAATGATCCCCTAAAAAAATCATTATTGGGTGGTGACTTATGTAATAAAAGTGCTATTATTATCCATGTGGCGAAAGCAATCTGAGCAACCAGTTTATATTTGAATATTACTTTTATATTAGTGATAATCTAAAAACTCTCTCAACTAGTGATAATCTGATATTTATCAATATATTAGCTATGTTTGTTTATATTGAAAACGGGTGCTTATATTCAGTTAATATGGCATTATTTTTGATACAAAAATACACAAAGTAAAAGTCAGATTCGCCCATGGAGGTGATTATGGATGAATACTCACCCAAGAAACATGATATAGCCGAATTAAAATATCTTTGTAACAGTTTGAATAGAGACGCTATATCAAGTTTACAAAAAACAAACACTCATTGGATAAATGATCTTAGTTCTTCACAAAGCATCAGTCTTAACGAGCTTGTTGAGCATATTGCAGCTTTTGTCTGGCGATTTAAAATCAAATATCCAAAAGAAAATCTCGTTATTTCTCTTGTTGAAGAGTATCTTGACGAAACATATAATTTATTTGGCAGCCCAGTAGTTACCTTCAGCGAAATCATTGACTGGGAAAGTATGAATCAAAATCTTGTCGCCGTGCTCGATGATGATCTAAAATGTCTGACAAGTAAGACTTAGTATTACCATTTACCTTTAATCCCACTATTGCATAGTATATTTTAGGTTATAGACACATAAAGAAAGGGCGTTATGACCAAATCCGATTATCTGATGCGTTTAAGAAAATGCACCACTATTGAAACACTTGAGCGCGTTATTGAAAAAAATAAGTATGAGTTATCCGATGATGAGTTAGAGTTATTTTACTCTGCCGCTGATCATCGTCTTGCAGAGCTCACGATGAATAAACTTTACGATAAAATTCCAGCATCTGTTTGGAAGTTTGTTAGATAAATACTTATTTACACGCATAGATAGTGAATGGTTATAGCCGGTAACTTTTTATCGGCTCAATGAAAATCCTTATTTCCCAAGTTAGTGTTCGATGAATACTGGCTCAATTCTTATATCCTTATATTTTTACCCTTTCTTAATCCCAATTAGTTTAACATTGCATGCGAGATAAAGTTCATCGTTGACCATAGCAAATTAGTATTAAGAATAATAATCAATATCCTATTATTTATAATATATAAAGCTAAGCAGATAATAGTCAAAAATATCTACAAACGAACAACATTTGATTAATGTAAAATATAGGCGTGAATATAAGAAAGGTATCAAAGTTTTGGGAGTTTTTTTGGGTGGGAGCCCTGCCAGCGACATCCCGGCACACACGACCCCTGCTATGGCTGCTTCCTTCCGGACCTGACCGAGTTAACAAGTTAGCGTTGCGGGAGAACCAACAGAGCCCCCATTGATTGCTTTTTTCAAAGCAGGGGCATTATGCTTGATAGATAGCTAAATAGCAAGAAAGCCGCTACCAAGTGCTGTTTTATTACACAAAAATCCGAATCACCGCTGAATAATAGATAGCGATAAAGAGTACATATTAGCAAGGAGCAACATCAGTTGGCAGGAACCAATAACAGATCTATATTCTTATAGATACCATTGTTGATCACTTCAGTAGGTGAGTCTGTAATATAAATTAATTTACCATCAACATATAGCGTGGCACTCACCGTAATTTTGGCTTGGCTTCTTATTTCATCCTTGTGGTAAGTCAGTTCATAAGGAATCGTCACTTGGTTATCCAAACTTGTGTAATGCTTTTGAGATAATATAAGCGCTGGTAACTCAACAAATGAATTGTCCGACATCGTGACGGTGAGGTCTACGTTTTCAGATAACCCCATACTTTTACCAATGATAATATTCCCACTAATAGTGCCAATATCGACCTTCTGGTTCTCATGACTACTTTTTCCTTTCACCCTTTTTTCTGGTGGGCTCGCATTGTTACCTTCACAACCTGCCAAGAAAATAAGCATCAACAAACTAATCATGTAGCGATGTAATGTCATAATAATTACCTATAGTTTTTTGATTTATTTAGACATTTTCATATGATTATTATTGATATATCAGAGTTTATCTAAACTTAGAAAATTATATCTAATACAAATTAAATAATGAAATTATATTTCAAATTGTAACCAAAAACGATTGTCAATTAATCAGTACATAAACAGCCTACCTATTTATGCAGATTAATGGGAAAATAGCCGCATCTGATATTTTTTAATCCTCTTCAAGGTGACCATGAGCCCAGAATTACAGAATTTAATCAGCCTAATTAAACTCGAAAAAATTGAAGAAGGTATTTTTCGGGGACAAAGCGAAGATCTTGGTTTGCCGCAAGTTTTTGGCGGGCAAGTTGTTGGACAAGCAATGTATGCTGCAAAACAAACCACGCCAGAAGAGCGGATTATCACTTCCTTTCACAGCTATTTTCTACGCCCTGGGGACAGCCAAAAACCAATTGTCTACGATGTAGAAATCTTGCGTGATGGTGGAAGCTTTAGTACACGCCGCATTAGTGCTATCCAAAATGGTAAACCTATCTTCTTTATGACGGCTTCTTTTCAAGAACAAGAAGACGGTTTTAACCATCAGAATCTAATGCCTGATGTTCCTGCGCCAGAACAATTAATTTCGCAGGATGAAATCATTCAACGTTTCGCGGATCAACTGCCCGATGCAGTTAAAAAATATGCGTTACGACCTAATCCTTTTGAATTTCGTCCTATTGAGTTCTATAGCCCGTTTGATAGTGCACCTCAAGAACCCTTTCGCTATATTTGGTTTAAAGCCAAAGGTGAGCTCCCCAATAGCCCTGAGCTACATGACTACTTACTAGGCTATGCATCAGACTACAATTTCCTACCGGCCGCATTACAACCGCACGGGCGAGGTTTCATGGAGCGGGACTTGCAAGTTGCAACCATTGACCATTCCATGTGGTTCCATAGACCTTATCGCATTGATGAATGGTTACTATATGCCATTGAAAGCCCTTCCGCTTCCGGTGGGCGTGGTTTTGTTAAGGGGCAAATTTATAACCAGCAAGGATATTTAGTGGCAACAACCGTACAAGAAGGTGTTATTCGTAAGAGAAAACCTCGCTAATACCCACTATCTCTTATCTCTGCTCATGAAATGAAAGTAAGCCATTACTTCTCAAGATATTAAGAGCCTCTACTACGAGGCTCTTTTATTTGATATCTCGTATAATACACCACGCTATTGGAGCAATATCTGTCAGTAAGCACTAACTAAACTAATAATGCTTCCGCTGCTTCATCACGGGAATTCAATGATTCGCCAACCTGCTGTAATTGATACATTTGATAATAGCGCCCTCCCTGTTGGAGGAGCTGAGTATGAGTTCCTTGTTCTACAATCATCCCTCGATGTAATACGACAACATGGTCTGCATCTACAATGGTGGATAAGCGATGAGCAATCACAACCAATGTAGTATTTTGACGAATAACGCGTAGTGCCTTCTGAATTGCCTGTTCGGTCCCCGAATCAATATTCGCGGTGGCTTCATCCAAAATCAAAATTTTCGGCGTTATCACCAGTACTCGAGCCATCGCCAATAATTGGCGTTGCCCCACAGATAAAGTATTCCCTTGTTCACCTAATAAAGAGTCTAATCCATCCGGTAATTCACGAACATGTTGAGCTAATTGTACGGTTTCAAGCACTTCCCACACTTTTTCTTGGGAAACCTCACGCCCTAATGCCACGTTATCAAAAAATGAAGCCGCCAATACAACGGGATCTTGCTGTACCATGGCAATACCATTGCGTAATACTTGATGAGACAGTGAGTTTAGGTCTCTCCCATCCAGTAATATTTCCCCTTCTTGCCACGGGTAATAACCCATAATTAAGTTTGCGATAGTGCTTTTCCCACTACCCGTATGCCCAACCAATGCAACAAAATGGTGTTCAGGTACAGACAAATTAATATCATCAAGGACTTTTTTATCTGCACGATAAGCAAACGAAAGATGCTTAATTTCAATCGCCCCACCTTGCAATGGCGCAATATTTTCGCCATACCCTTGCTGTGGACTATCCATTAATTCAAAAACACGTTCACCGGAGACAACCGCTTGTTGCAGCATCGATTGTTGAGAAGTTAATTCAATGAGTGGTTCGTTTAATCGTCCCAAATAGTTAATGAAAACATACAGGACCCCAACCCCAACGGTGCTGGTTCCGTCAAACCCAAATAGCAACAACAATCCACACAGTACACAAGCGGAAAACAGGCTTAGTAACGGTCTGAGGAGTAACCCATCCAATTTCAATGCTTTCATTCTTGAATGGTAATGATCTTCACTCGCAGACAACATTTTTTGACCAAATCTCGCTTGTTGTAGAAATTGTTGAATGACTGTCATACCGTTAATAACTTCATTAAAGCCGTTATTAATATCCGCTAAATATGCCCTAACTCGGCGTACAATTGGTGTACTTAGGCGTTGATAAACCAGCATAACAACCAGTACCGCTGGAAATATTAATACCGCAATGGACGCCATTTTCCACTCTAAAGAGAACATCGCCACTAACATAGCGCAAATCAATGCTAAGCTACGAAATACGGTTGGTACGACCATAACAAACAGGTCTTTGATGACTTCAGTGTCGTTAGTCACTCGGGAAATAATCTGCCCTACGGGTTGCTTATCAAAAGCACTCAAAGGCTGGCGTAAAGCCGCATTCATCACATCCGTTCGTAAGTTTTGTACCACACCAACAGATGCTTGGTTAAACAGTATTTTTTGATAGTAATGGAGGAGTGCGGCGATAATTTGCAATGCAATAAATCCTATCACCATATATAACGTAAGCGGCATGATAATCTGTTTTTTTGCCACCATGTTGTCAATAAAGTAACTAATAAGTAAGGGTCCACTCACTTCTGCTGCGGCTGCCAGCCACAGCATCGTTATCGCGATCACCATCGTCCGACGGTAAGCTTTACCATAAGATAATAAGCGTTTTAGTGCCGGCCATAGCGGCTTTTTCTGGTTCATAGGTCACCATCCAAAGCAGCTTCAATTTGCTGATAATGATACATATCACTGTACCAACCTGATTCCTTAACTAACTCTTTATGAGTTCCCTTAGCAACAATCCCACCATGACATAACACGAGGATATTATCAGCATCGACCAAAGCAGATAAACGATGGGCACTAATAATCAAAGTTCGCCCCTGTCTCCAGTCACTCAAATTTTGCAAAATAACGTGTTCCGTTTGCCCATCTACCGCAGATAACGCATCATCCAAGACCAATATCTCGGCATTTTTCAAAATGGCTCTCGCAATGGAAATGCGCTGTTTTTGCCCACCGGAAAGCATGACTCCACGTTCTCCCACTTGGGTTTGATACCCTTCAGGTAGCCGTAGAATATCTTCATGAACACAAGCAATACGAGCAGCATCTTCTATTTGTGCCATAGTGGCATCTGGCTGCCCAAGAGCGATATTATTTGCCACTGTATCCGAAAACAGGAAAGCGGATTGATTGACGATAGATAGCCTAGCCCGCCATTCATCGAGCTGAATATCAGTAAGTGGCTTATGCTGATAACTAATTTCGCCATCACTCACATCAAAATGACGTTGTAGTACAGTAATTAGTGTCGATTTACCGGAACCCGTTGGTCCACATAAACCAAGAAATCCACCAGGCTTCAACGTAAATTGAATGTCTTTCAGAGCATACCGCTGAGTTTCAGGATAAGAAAACGTTCGGATATTCACACTTAACTCGCCTTTTTCAGCGAGCAAACTTTGGTTACCATCTTTAATCACTAATGGCTCATTGAGTAAACTTAAAATTCGGCTATAAGCTGCACTACCACGCTCAACGATATTAAACATCCATGCAAGCGCTAACATTGGCCAAATCATCAAACCTAAGTACATCACGAAACTGGTGAGCTCCCCGAGAGTCAAGGTATCATTCAATACCATCCAGCTCCCACCAGCTATGGCTAATAGGTTTGCCATACCAATTGCCATAAAAATGGTCGGGTCAAAGCGAGCATCAATCTTTGCGACATGCATATTGCGTCGCCCTGCTTCAGTGGCAACTTGTTCAAACTGGTTAGATTGATGATCTTCCAGACCAAATGCTTTAATCATTCGAATGCTGGTTAAGCTTTCTTGAGCATGGTTATTTAAAGAAGAGAAAGCGCCCTGAGCGTGTTTAAAGCGGTGGTGAAGTTGGTCGCCATAGCGCTTAATAACCAATGCCATAATAGGCATAGGGATCAGGGCAAGCAGTGTTAATTGCCAACTAATTTCAATACTCATCATGATAAGGACAGCACATCCCATCACTAAAGAGTCTACAAGGGTCAGCACCCCTTCCCCCGCAGCAAATACCACGCGGTCGACATCATTCGTAGTCCGAGCGATAAGATCGCCTGTACGATATTTCAAATAAAATGGTTGGTTTTGTAAACTGAGTTGTCGATAAATTTGTTGCCTCAACTGAACGGCTAACTTATAGGAAGCACCAAACAACCATAACCGCCAAACATAACGTAACCCATAAACCGTTAAGGCAATAGCTAACATCGATAAGACGTAATTAACAAGTTGTTGATTAGTCATCGAGCCTTTACTTATGCCGTCCACAATCACACCAACGAAACGTGGAGGAATTATCTGTAGAATGGCAATGACCACAAGAAAACAAATAGCGCCGAGATAACGACGCCATTCGCTTATAAAATACCAACGTAACTGTGAAAATAATCGCACGTATTACTGCCTTGAATGATGTTAGTAACTGCCTACTTTCTTTATTATTAATGACTTTGTGTTTTAGCCTATATTGCACCAATTTAAGTAAGCTAAATTAGTCGGGAATGGGCAGTACTGTCGTATATTTGATTTTTTCCATTGCAAAACTGGAGGTTACATCAATTAAGCCGTGAACACCATTAACCAACTTCTTATAGAATAGATCATAGGATTTCATATCATGGACTTCAACCTGCATCAGGTAATCATATTCTCCCGCCATACGATAAAATACTAAAACCTCAGGAAGCTTTTCGACAAAGGAAACAAACTGCGCGTACCATTCACTATTGTGCTGCTGGGTTTTAATCATAACAATGACGGTCAATCCTAATCCTAGTTTTTCTCCATCAAGGAGTGTGACACGACCTCGAATATAGCCTTCATCTTCTAGTCGTTTTAATCGCTTCCAACATGGCGTGGAAGTTAAGTTAACGGCTTCCGCTAATGAATTTAATGATAGGCTGCTGTCATTTTGTAATAAGCCAAGTAGTTTTTTATCTATTTTATCCAGCATATTTAGCCCCTAGGCGGATTCCTGTATCAGCAAAATTCTATCATGATGAAATAATAAAGCCGTTATGAATTGCAAGTATTGTAGAATAACTTTGCATAAATAGCCGAAAAATAGCATAAATTGCTTATACCATAAGGGTATAGTACAAAAACAAGCTGTTCATTACTCTTCTAGACCGCTAACATAGGGCTCAATTAATTTCCTCATTATTGCAAGCTCAGGAGAGACTTATGAAACGCGCCGTTGTCGTCTTCAGTGGAGGGCAAGATTCAACGACCTGCCTAATTCAAGCACTCAAAGATTATGATGAGGTTCACTGTGTGACCTTTGATTATGGGCAACGTCACCGCTTAGAAATTGAGGTCGCACAAAAATTGAGCCTCCAATTAGGTGCAAAAGCGCATAAAGTTCTCGATGTCTCATTACTCAACGAACTTGCGATAAGCAGCCTAACCCGTGACAATATCCCTGTCCCTGATTATGAAGAAAGTGAAGCAAGTGGGCTTCCAAGTACCTTTGTGCCTGGTCGAAATATTCTATTTCTGACGCTTTCCGCCATTTATGCTTATCAGGTCAACGCAGAAGCAGTGATCACTGGCGTGTGTGAAACTGATTTCTCGGGCTACCCTGATTGCCGTGACGAGTTTGTCAAAGCACTGAATCATGCTGTCAATTTAGGGTTAGCAAAAGAGATCCGTTTCGAAACACCGCTTATGTGGTTAGACAAAGCTCAAACTTGGGCTCTTGCTGATTACTATGGGCATCTTGAAACTATCCGTACACAAACACTGACTTGCTACAATGGTATCCAAGGTGACGGCTGTGCTGAATGCGCAGCATGTCATTTACGTAGCAAGGGTTTGAATTATTATCTCAATAATAAGCAAGCCGTTATGGACTCCCTACTCAAACACCTCAATAGCATTAAGTAATTCAGCTGGCCAACCAAGACTGCCCCTCGGTTGGCTATACTTCAATACATGCATCTATTTTATTTTTCAAAGACTCAATCTTTTCGTGTAATTCATCTTCAATCACCATCGCTTTATTGCTTTTTCCATCAATGAACACAAAAGTGACATAGGCATCGGAAACCACTTCGTCTTCACCATTACGGTGACGAATAATTTGCTGGTAACAAACAGCACTTTTAACACCGATTTTATCGATTTTTGACGTCACGGTCAGTTCATCCCCCAAACCAACAGCTTGGAAGTAGTTCACATTGATATTTACAGCAGCCATAATAATTTTGTGCTGGATAGCCCACTCAATGAGATTTGCCTTTCCCATCCAATCCCATCTATCCGCTTCGTAAAATTCTAAATATCGAGCATTATTTACATGTTGGAACACATCAATGTGGTAACCGAGTACTTTAATCTGTATCGCCATAACTACTCCGACCAGTTAATTTATTTGGTAACATAAAAATAACAAATATTTAGAAACTCTGCTGAATAAATCTCACTTATCAGACTTGGCTCTCATATTTACTTTTTAAATCAAATTGATTAGAACAAAACATACCGACTAATAATTTTTAACTTATATTTAGAATTTAATTTCAATAACTGAGCACTTAAAACATTCTTTTTATCTACATAAAGTTAGCTCACAATGAAGTGAGCTAATATTTTGCTAAAGCACGAGTTTTTCTCGATTTTTTTCTAAAAATGCCGGACCTATTCCTTGTACCTCAAGAATATTTTCTATGGCATTAAAAGCCCCAAACTTCTCTCGATATTCGACAATAGCTTGCGCTTTCTGCTTACCTATACCGCTGAGTTTTCTCGCTAACTCTTCTGCACTCGCTTGATTAATATTGACCTGATCAGGGGAAGTTAAGTGATTTGTACTTTTTATTTCATCACTATTTTGAGACTGCATAATCGAAGTCACCGGTTTTTCTGTTTCCGCTTTCTTTACCGCCGCAGAGACGGATAAAGGGCACAATATCGCAACCATTAACACTGTCCCTAATCCTTGTTTAATATATTTATTCCATTCCATCATTGTTCTCCTATGTGTGTTGAAACTCCACAATGCCAGAGAATTTTTTCAAAAACTTTTCTTCGAACTATACAATGCGAAAGGCCACCCTATGGGTGGCCTTCTATTACATATATTGCATTTTTAATTGCGAAGCACTTCGCAACTATCCTATGCTGAAAGCTTATTCTAAGCTTTGTACTTCAATTTTTGCATTTGTACGTAAGTTCAGCATTAATGCTTCATTCACAGCAGAGCTCATTGCACCACGATATTCGTTAGCTAACTGATTAAGTTCATCCGCAGTTGGTTGACCTAAAGTGACTTTATCTAGTTGGACAATCAACAGGTTATCTTTTTGATCATAAGCGATTGCATACGTTGGCTTGCCTTCTGCCGGTGGTGTCATTTTCATTGCAACACCCGTTACATCAGTAGCTGGAGCAAGGAATGAAACCGTTTGAACAGCACCAAACTGGGTATCAGCGGCTTTCAGTGCTTCGTCACCTTTACCTGCTTGTAACGCTGCCAGTAATTTCTCACCATCTGCTTTTAACTGTGCAGATGCTTTTTGGCGCTTAACCAATGCTTCAATATCCGCTTTTACCGTCTCGAATGGCTCAATTGATTCCGCTTTATATTGAGCAACACGTAAGACAAACGCACGGTCACCTTCCACGTTAATAACATCTGAGTTAATGCCTGTTGAACCGTTTTTATCCACTAAGCGTTCGCTGAATACTTCATTAACCACCTTAGGGAAATTCAGTTCTGCTGGCGGGTTTTGACGATCAAACCAACCTGTAGTGACCACTTTGAGACCGGAAATGCTTTCAACGGAGGCTAATGATTCATTGTCATTCGTTGCTGCTTCACTGACTTTTTGTTGTAAGTCATAGAATTGTTTAACGCTTTTATCTTGAACCAAGCTAGTTTCGATGCTGGATTTTACTTCATCAAAAGGCTTAACAGCTTCCGGCTTCACATCATCTAAACGGAATAAAACATAGTTATCTTGAACTTTGATTGGCGCAGAAACTTGACCTTTTTCAGTTAAATTAGCGCTAATAATTTCACTTGGCGTGGAGGTCGCTTCCATCCAGCCAATCACGCCTTTATTGCCCGCACTGAATTTATCAGTCGATTTTTCTGTCGCAAGTGTTGCGAAATCAGCACCACCTTTCAGTTCAGCTTCTAAAGCTTGCGCATCTTTTTCTGATGCAACTTGGATCATGCTATAAAGCTTTTGTTCTGCTTTCGTGAAGTTTTTCAGATTTTGTTCGTAGTAAGATTTCACTTCTTCGTCAGTGACTGACGCTTTAGGCATTGATGCCGCGTCCATTTCTACGTAACTCACTTGAACTTGTTCAGGTGAGATAAAACTGTTTTGGTTTGCCGCGTAATAAGCTTTCAGCTCATCCTCAGTCACTGTTTGTTTTGCTTGCAATGCAGCCAATGACAGCGTTGCAGTGCGTACCTCACGCTCTTGCATAAATAATTCAGCGTAAGCTTTAACTTCCGAAGGTAGCGCAAATTCTGTTCCGGTGAACGATTTACCTAATTGTGCACGCACTAAATCTTGACGAATTTGAGCGGCAAAATTGTCTGCATTGATATTGTAACGACTTAAAATTTCGCGATATTTTTCGCTATCAAACTTTCCATTAGTTTGGAAAATTTGCATAGCAAAAATAGCCTGCTCAATTTGTTGATCGCTGGCAGAAAGTTGTAATTCATTAGCATATTGATTAATCAATTGATTATTGATTAAGTTATTCAAAGCTTGGGTACGCAGCTCTTTCATGTAGTTGTCATTACTCGCAACTTCAGAGAATTTATCTCCTAAGTATTCTTGTAACGACTGGCGTTCTTGCTGGAAAGCTTGCTGTAATTGTTCCTTGCTTATTGGCTGTCCATTGACTTCAGCAGCATTATTACTTGAGCCACCAATCACATAGCCAGCAACACCTGTCAGCACGAATGACAAGATAATAATAGCTAACAACACTTTAATAAAAGGACTGTTCGCCTTCGTGCGTAGATCTTCCATCATAAAAAGGCTTAACTCCGCTTTGCTTTGTTGAATTTCTTAATATTACGCTAATTTTAACTCAGATAGAAAAAAAAGCGCACCATTTCCATGGCGCGCTTATATATTAGCTGATTAAAGACATTACGTCAGTTTGAGTTTTCGCAAAAATGCGTGAAAGACGAAACTAAACTCAATTAACCGTTAACAGCGTCTTTAAGACCTTTACCTGCACGGAATGCAGGTACTTTTGCCGCAGCGATTTTAATTTCTTTACCTGTCTACGGGTTACGACCAGTACGTGCTGCGCGTTGACGTACGTTAAAAGTACCAAAACCAACTAAAGTAACATCATCACCCTTGCTCAGAGACGTCGTTACAGAAGCAACGAAAGCGTCGACTACGCGACCTGCTGCGGCTTTAGAAATATTCGCTTCTGCAGCGATTTTTTCAATCAGTTGAGACTTATTCACTATTATCATCCCCATATTAGTTTTGACTTTATCGGTTAATTAACCAACTACAGTATAGTTAACATTACTAAGTATAGTTAATTAATGATGCAGCCGTTATATCAATCCTGAATATTAATGGCAAGAAAACAGATAGTACGCTAACCATTATCAGAATCTTCGCTAAAGTAACGACGAAAAAAAAGGCTGACAAGCCCTAAATTAGCTGTCAGCCTTAATTTTATACAAACTTCTTGATTCAGCTCACTCTTTTAGTTTTCTTTTGGACCACTTCAGTCCCAAAAGGAGGATTGACCAATGCTAATGAGAGTACTTCCTCAATTGTCTTAACAGGATGAATTTGCAAATCAGCAATCACATTCTGAGGGATTTCTTCTAAATCACGCTTGTTATCATCTGGGATAAGCACGGTTTTAATACCACCACGATGAGCTGCCAGTAATTTTTCTTTTAGCCCACCAATTGGTAATACTAAGCCTCGTAACGTAATTTCACCTGTCATTGCCACATCCGCTTTCACAGGGTTACCCGTTAAGCAAGAAACCAGTGCCGTTGACATCGCGATACCCGCACTTGGACCATCTTTTGGTGTTGCGCCTTCCGGAACGTGAACGTGAATATCACGTTTTTCGTAGAAGTCACTGTTAATGCCTAGTTTTTCCGCGCGAGCACGAACAACCGTCAGTGCAGTTTGGATTGACTCTTGCATCACTTCACCCAAAGAACCCGTATATGTTAGCTTACCTTTACCAGGTACACAGGCAGTTTCGATGGTTAATAAATCACCACCCACTTCTGTCCAGGCTAATCCAGTAACTTGCCCTACACGGTTTTCAGTATCAGCATGACCATAGTCAAAACGACGAACACCCAAGTAATCTTTCAGGTTATCTGCTGTTATCTCAATATGCTTCAGTTTTTTATCCATCAGCAATGCTTTAACAGCTTTACGACATAATTTAGAGATTTCACGCTCTAAACCACGCACGCCAGCTTCACGAGTGTAATAACGAATGATGCTCATGAGTGCACCATCATCGATAGATAACTCACCTTTTTTCAAGGCATTACGCTCGATTTGTTTGGATAACAAATGTCTTTTAGCAATATTCAGCTTTTCGTCTTCGGTATAACCAGAAAGACGGATTACTTCCATACGGTCTAATAATGGAGCAGGAATATTCATCGAGTTCGATGTCGCGACAAACATCACGTCAGACAGATCATAGTCAACTTCCAGATAATGGTCGTTGAATGCTACGTTTTGCTCTGGATCTAACACCTCTAATAGTGCAGACGCAGGATCACCACGCATGTCTGATGACATTTTGTCGATCTCATCCAATAAAAAGAGTGGGTTTTTAACCCCAACTTTCGCCATTTTTTGGATAAGTTTGCCCGGCATTGAACCAATGTAAGTACGGCGGTGACCGCGGATTTCCGCTTCATCACGTACCCCACCCAGCGCCATACGAGTGTATTCACGTCCTGTCGCTTTTGCGATGGATTGGCCCAGTGAGGTTTTACCTACACCTGGAGGTCCAACTAAGCACAGAATCGGCCCTTTGATTTTGCTAACACGGCTTTGAACCGCGAGATATTCAAGGATACGGTCTTTGACTCGTTCTAAACCATAATGGTCAGTATCGAGCACTTCTTGTGCTTTCACTAAGTCTTTTTTAACTTTACTGCGTTTATGCCATGGAACCTGAACCATCCAATCAATGTAGCTACGAACAACTGTCGCTTCCGCTGACATTGGAGACATCATTTTCAGCTTCTGCAATTCTGCTTCCGCTTTTTCTTGAGCCTCTTTTGGCATTTTCGCTTCTTCGATTTTACGTTTCAGCGATTCGTTTTCATCTGGAGCATCATCCATCTCGCCAAGTTCTTTTTGAATCGCTTTCATTTGCTCATTCAAATAGTACTCGCGTTGGCTTTTTTCCATCTGCTTTTTCACGCGGTTGCGAATACGTTTTTCAACTTGCAGTAACTCAGTTTCTGATTCCATCATTGCCATCAGGAACTCAACACGCTCAGCAATATTTGCCATTTCTAAAACGCGTTGTTTATCTGCCAGTTTTAACGGCATATGTGAAGCAATTGTGTCAGCCAGTTTATCTAACTGATCTTGCTCAATCGTATGCAGTGAAGTCAAAACTTCCGGTGGAATTTTTTTGTTCAGTTTGATGTAACTTTCAAATTGGCTAACGATAGTGCGATATAAAACTTCTTGCTCTTTTTCGTCGACCAATTCAGCAGCGCTAGGCTCTTTAGATGCATCATCGTAAATAGCCGCTTTCGCACTGTCATTTGGTAAATACTCAGCTTGAGCTAAGAAATATTCACCATTGTCAGTCAGGCTAGTAATACGTGCGCGACGTAATCCTTCGACTAACACCTTAACGGTACCATCAGGTAACTTCAGCATCTGAATCACAGACGCAATTGTCCCAACAGTAAATAAGTCATTCACCCCAGGTTCATCGGTTGAGGCTTCTTTTTGCGCAACCAGCATCACTTGCTTATCATGATCCATTGCTGCTTCCAGACTGTGAATGGATTTTTCACGTCCAACAAACAGTGGGATCACCATATGTGGGTACACCACTACATCACGCAGAGGCAATACTGGTATTTCAATGCGTTCGGAACGCTCTGGATTCATAAAGCTCTCTCTTCGTTTAGCACACGCCAGTTAAGGGTTTCTGCTTATAACAGAAAAAATTCTTGCAAAACACTGTTATATAAACAGCGCTATTTCAAAATAAGGAAACCACAACTAAGAATATAAACTATATGGGGACAAGATTTTAGCATTCAATGGTTAGTTAAGCATAAAAAACAAAATGAGGGTTCCCCCTCATTTTATTTGATTATTTATTGAACACAGGTGAGAAGTTAATTATCACCAGAAGCTTGAGCATCCGGCTTGCTGTATATCAGCAGCGGTTCAGACTGTTCATTAATCACGTTTTCATCTACAACCACTTTTTCAACATCACTCATTGAAGGTAGGTCATACATGGTATTTAGCAAGGCAGCTTCAACAATTGAACGTAAGCCTCGAGCTCCCGTTTTACGCGCCATTGCTTTTTTCGCAATCGCTGTTAATGCTTCTTCACGGAACTCTAATTCAGTACCTTCTAAATTAAACAGCGCTTGGTATTGCTTAGTTAACGCATTCTTAGGCTCTTTCAGAATCTGAATAAGTGCTTCCTCACTCAACTCGGTCAGTGTAGCAACGACTGGAAGACGCCCAATGAATTCAGGGATCAAACCAAACTTGATCAAATCTTCAGGTTCAGCTTGAGTGAGTAATTCCCCCTCAGTAGCCTTCTCTGATTCGCCTTTAACTTGTGCTGCGAAACCGATACCCGAACGAGTATTCAGACGCTGACCAATCACTTTATCCAGACCTGCGAATGCACCACCACAGATAAACAGAATTTTCGAGGTATCTACCTGTAAAAATTCTTGTTGAGGATGCTTACGACCACCTTGTGGTGGAACAGCAGCAACAGTACCTTCGATCAGTTTCAGTAATGCTTGCTGCACCCCTTCACCGGATACATCGCGCGTAATAGATGGGTTATCAGACTTGCGCGAAATCTTATCAATTTCATCGATATACACGATACCACGCTGAGCTTTTTCGACGTCATAATCACATTTTTGCAACAGCTTCTGAATGATGTTTTCAACGTCTTCACCCACATAACCTGCTTCAGTCAATGTCGTCGCATCTGCCATTGTGAATGGCACATCCAGATAACGCGCTAAGGTTTCTGCTAATAATGTTTTACCGCTACCAGTAGGACCGATTAGCAGAATATTACTTTTGCCTAATTCCACGCCATCACTAGTTTTATCGCCATTACGAAGGCGTTTATAGTGGTTATAAACCGCAACCGCTAAGACTTTTTTAGCTTTTTCTTGGCCAATAACGTAGTCGTCAAGATGCTGTCTGATTTCATGGGGAGTCGGCAATTCACTACGCTCACGATGCGGAGCCAGTTCTTTGATTTCTTCACGGATGATGTCGAGGCACAAATCCACACACTCATCACAAATATAGACTGACGGACCGGCAATCAGCTTACGCACTTCATGCTGACTTTTTCCGCAGAAAGAACAGTACAGTAATTTACCTGCCCCCTCTTTGCGTTTATCTGTCATCAGTAGACCTCACTTATATTTATAATGCCTTGTTTTATCTCGCTTTCGCAGCAAAACAAGGCAACAAATTTTCAAAAATTTTAAGATATAAACGAATTATATCAAAATGCTCGCAAATTAACGGCTAGTATAAATATGGTCAACTAAACCATATTCTTTTGCTTCATTTGCGGATAAGAAACGGTCGCGTTCTGTATCGCGACTAATTTCTTCGATGGATTTCCCAGTATGCTGAGCCATCAATTCATTCATGCGTGACTTCACTTTCAAGATTTCTTGAGCGTGGATTTCAATGTCCGTCGCTTGGCCTTGATAGCCACCTAATGGTTGGTGGATCATAACGCGGGAGTTTGGTAAGCAGAAACGTTTACCTTTTGTACCTGCGGTTAATAAAAACGCGCCCATTGAACACGCTTGTCCCATACAGATAGTGCTAACATCCGGCTTAATAAATTGCATGGTATCGTAAATTGACATCCCAGCGGTGATCACACCACCTGGTGAGTTAATATACAGTTGAATATCTTTTTCTGGGTTTTCTGCTTCAAGAAATAGCATTTGAGCGACAATTAAGTTCGCCATATGATCTTCCACTTGACCCGTTAGGAAGATAATACGTTCTTTTAAGAGACGTGAATAAATATCATATGAGCGTTCACCTCGAGAGGTTTGCTCGATAACCATTGGCACAAGTGCCATTTGGGATGCTAACTGCTCCTGACCGCCAAAATGTGACATCGAAATCTCCTATTAAAAACTTTCTGGTGCTTGCGCCTAATTTGCTGTCTGTCCGCCATTTTGGGCAGGAATTGTGCTACAAACAATATTTCTAAAAAACACGTTTTCTAAATTAGTTGTATCTGTATGCTTATGATCTTCGCTCACTTCATTATTTTAGCCACTTTTTAAATAATAGGTTAAAAAGTGACAGAAGAATTAAGCCAGAACACAGTTAGAAACACTGTGATAAGCAAGATGCTCTGTTAAAGAGTTTAACACAAGTCTATCTAGTTACACGGTTTTATACTGCTGAAAAACGTGTTCCACACAAAAATCCGCTCATCATCCTGCGAACAATATCTTGATGACTCTTATTATAATTAGGGTTTAAATGTAATTTTCAAGATGATTTGCACAAAGTCTAAATATTACGGCTCTAATTGACAAAAAACCCGCAGTGAAACACTACGGGTTTTTGTTTTGTACTGCTAAAAAGAAAAATTAACCAGCTTGAACTTGGTTCATCAGCTCAGTGAAGTTAGTTTCTTTTTCAGTCACTTTAGCCGCTGCCAGAATCGTTTCTACAGCTTGCTCTTCTAACGCTAAGTTACGAACACTGTTCATCAGCTCTTCATTTTTGCTGTAGTATTCAATAACTTCTGATGGATCTTCGTAAGCAGATGCCATGTCTTCGATCAGCGCTTTAACACGATCTTCGTCAGCTTTCAGCTCATTAGTACGAATAACTTCACCTAACAGCAGACCAACAATTACGCGACGCTTAGCTTGTTCTTCGAACAGTTCACGTGGTAATTCCATCGCTTGTTTTTCGTTGCCACCAAAACGCTGTGCAGCTTGACGACGCAGAACATCGATTTCACCATCAACAACTGCTGCTGGAACTTCGATTTCGTTAGCGTTAACCAGACCATCTAGAACTTGCGCTTTCACACGGTTACGAACTGCATTTTTCAGTTCACGTTCCATGTTTTTACGAACTTCTGCACGCAGACCGTCTACTGAACCGTCAGCGATACCGAAACGCTTAACGAATTCTTCAGTAAATTCTGGTAGTTCACGTTGCTCTACTTTCTTCAGAACGATAGCAAACTTAGCCGCTTTACCTTTCAGGTTTTCTGCATGGTAATCTTCTGGGAAGTTAACTTCGATATCGAATTCTTCACCCGCTTTATGACCCACAACGCCTTCTTCGAAGCCTGGGATCATACGACCTTCGCCCATAACCAGTGCGAAGTCTTCAGCTTTACCACCTTCAAACTCTTCACCGTCGATAGAACCAGTGAAGTTAATAGTGATACGTGAATCAGCAGTCGCTGCATCTTCAACTTCTTTCCACTGTGCTTGTTGCTTACGCAGAGTTTCCAGCATGTTGTCGAGGTCTTCGTCTTTCACGGTTACAGCTGGTTTTTCAACTTCGATAGTTTCAAAACCTTTTAATTCGATTTCTGGGTACACTTCAAACTCAACCGCATAAACGAAGTCTTTACCGTCTTCGAACATTTCTGGTTTGTAGCTTGGTGCACCAGCTGGATTGATTTTTTGTTCAATGATTGCATTGATAAAGTTACGTTGCATCACATCACCCAGAACGTCTTGCATTACAGACGCACCGTAGCGTTGTTTAACGATGTGCATTGGTACTTTCCCTTTACGGAAACCATCAACACGAACTTTCTTAGCAACGTTTACCAGCTCGCTATTCAGCGCTTTTTCAATATCAGTGGCAGGAACGGTGATTGTTACACGACGCCCAAGGCCTTGAGTCGTTTCAACAGAAACTTGCATCTTCTTACCTCAAAATAAATCTTAGTGATCGGTCTACTCCAGAGTTATGCCATTAAATCATAACGGCAATCTCCCTTCCAGAACCGGGGGCGTTACTTTCATAACGGTCATCCCTGATATCAGAAGCGTCCCGAAACCTTACTGAAAATTAGACGCAGCATTATACCGATGCATGCGCTCTGAGTCGAGAAAAGCCGATAAAAGAAGCGATCATTCCTCTTTATTTGTGACTTTTCTGACTAAAAATTCATTTTTCTCTCTCAAACTGAGGAAAAAATGTTCACTTGCGGTGACTTAAACAAACATATTTTTGCTGCTTTGTTACCATCGACGCATTGAATTAGCGATTCACACCACCTACACCACGACAAGCTGGCGATTTTAGCGCAGTATTTGCTAATTCATTCCACTCTTTCGGTGTATAGGTATGTAATGCTAATGCATGGATGCCACCTGCAAGCTCGTCTGCCAAAATAGCATAAATTTCACGATGACGACCAATCATACGTTTGTTTTCAAATTTATCGCTGACCAAAACCACTTTAAAATGGCTCTCTGAACCCGGCAAAACATTATGTTGATGACTTTCATTGATCACCTCCATGTGTTCCGGTTCAAATGCAGTCTTTAGCTTTTCACTCACTCGAGACTGCATCGTTTGTGACACATTGGCGCCCATAGAGACTCCTAAATTAATTGAATGCAGTAAAGCACACAGAAAAAAATCGCCCTAGTATACCGTTAATGGCTATCTTCTTATTATGGAAATAGCGGATAATAGCATCGACATTGTTAGGACCATGGTCTGGGAACGCAAAATATTCTTCAACTGCACATTTATGCGAATTTTTTCTCAAACTGTTGTCTAATAGTGTTGAGTTGTTGCACCCCGAACCATAACGGAACATTTTCAATTAGGAAAGATGAACTGGGAAGAATTATGTTAAGAAGACTGTGTTTTCCACTTTTTGCGTTATTTTTATTAGCGGGCTGTACAGCACCGTCGAATACGCTATCCCTCGAACCTAAAATTGCCTTACCCGCAAAAAATCCGACATTAAATGCCACTTCAATTAGTGTAAGTAGCGTTGATAACCGTCCAAACCGTTCATTAGCTGAAATTAATCGCAACGGAAGTTTAGTGGTTCTGAACCCTTCTCGCGACCCTCGTTATTTAATGCAAGAAGCGGTTGAAAAACAGATGGCAGCACGTGGGTTTATGGTGACTTCCCCAGCGAATATCAACTTAGTTGTCCAGTTAAACAAGCTGAACACTCAAGTAAGTGAAGGAAGCTTACGACATAATATTACAGTTAACTCCAGCGTAGCCGTCAATGCAACTGCGCCGAATGGTTCGACAAAAACCCGAACTTATAGCCGTAATTACAATACTCAAGGAACGTTAGGCGCAACTAACGAAAAAATTGAAGCTGCGATTAACTTAGCGTTAAGTGATTTAATTTCCGATATGGCTAAAGACCAAGAACTTGCCGATTTTATCAGACAAAATTCACGATATTAATCGCGCATTCCGAATGATTTCATACTAGTATCATTCAGGTTTTTCGAGGCTAGGCAAAGCATCCGCCGCCCCCAACAATCCCAAGCTATACTTTTAATACAGATAGCTTGGGCTGTTTCTATCTTTCTGCTGCGCAACTCTTCGCGCAATGTAATACACCAGCATCAGGCGATGAGGGAATAATGCCACGTTTTACACAGCCCAATTTTACACTACCCAATAATGTCACCTTAATTTTACTGGGATTCGTTTCAGGATTGCCTCTGGCATTGACCGCTGGAACATTGCAAGCTTGGTTAACCGTTGAAAAAATTGATATTAAAACCATCGGTTTCTTTTCCCTTGTTGGTCAAGCTTATGTTTTAAAATTTCTATGGTCTCCCATGATGGATCGCTATACCCCACCATTTTTGGGGCGCCGTCGTGGGTGGTTATTAACAACACAGATTCTGCTTGTTATCAGCATTGCTGGAATGAGCTTTATGAATCCTTCAGAACATCTTTGGTGGCTAGCAGCGCTAGCGGTCACAGTCGCTTTCTGTTCCGCCTCCCAAGACATTGTTTTCGATGCATATAAAACTGACTTACTAAGTGCAGAAGAGCGTGGTATTGGCGCAGCAACGTCCGTCATGGGTTATCGCATAAGTATGTTGGTTTCTGGCGGATTGGCACTGTGGCTTGCTGACAAATTTCTCACGTGGCAACAACTTTACTTGTGCATGGCTGGACTGATGTTTATCGGTATTTTCGCGACACTTTTTGCGAAAGAGCCTCAAGAAAATACCGCGCCACCGACATCCCTAAAAGATGCTATTTATGAGCCACTTGCCGAGTTTTTCAGTCGAAATAACGCTTGGCTCATTTTATTGCTTTTAATCTTTTATAAGATGGGTGATGCGTTTGTCATGGCATTGAATACCAACTTTTTGTTGAATGCTCTTGGCTTTAGCTTAAGTGAGGTAGGAACGGTCAATAAAACCGTTGGAATGGCGGCTACCATTATCGGGGCACTATTTGGCGGTTATTTAATGAAAAACATGAGCTTATTTAAAGCTCTGCTTGTCTTTGGTGTACTCCAAGGTGGCTCTAATATTGGCTACTGGTTCCTTGCTGTTACACCACCCAATATTATTAGTATGGGATCCATTATTTTCCTCGAAAATATTTTTTCAGGTATGGGGACTGCAGCCTTTGTTGCCCTATTAATGACCCTATGTAATAAATCGTTATCAGCAACACAATTTGCGCTGCTTTCAGCCTTATCCGCAGTAGGCCGTGTTTATATTGGTCCTGTTGCTAGTATTTTTGTCAGTACCTATGGCTGGCCACTATTCTATTTAATTTCCATTGGTGTGGCTGTTCCTGGCGTTTTATTACTACTCGCTTGCCGCACTTCGCTGATTTACACCCAAACAACAGGGGAATTCCAGCGCAGAGAATTATTCCCTAAAGCCTACAAAATAGCAGTTTATGCCCTAATTATTGCCGCATCTATATTGGCTGTCTGGTTAATCAGTTTGCTAATCACATCATTTGCCAGCGTGAAAGTTTACTTGTTTACTTCCCATCTATCACTATGGCTAGCTCTTCCTTACTATCAAAACCTCATATTTAACATTGGGATAGCTATTGGTTCTATGAGCCTTATTGTGGGTGGTACACTCGACTACTTGGCTGTCCGAAAAGCAACAAAACATAAACTATCATAATGTTTTTGAAGAATTTTCATTCTATCTAACTCAATATTTCCCAAGTTAAACTAATTAATTTGGGAAATATCTCCTTTTTTCCAAATTAGATCTCCCTAGCAAATATCACCTAAAGATTGATAAAAACGTGATATTTATCACTCATCCTTTGAAATATGTTTTTTAATTACAAATGTAAAGTCTAATATCTCACACGTTTGAGGATGGTTAGTTGACAAGCTGAAAATTTGCGTAGCAACTAATTTTTATTAATACATAAACGAAAATAATGTCTTATGAAAAAAACACTACTCTGCGCTGCTGCTTTAACATCATTAGCAGGAACCGCGAATGCTGAAAATTTTCTTGGGTATCAGAATGGTTTCGCAGACATCAACGTGAACTATCTTGACTGGTCCCGTCATACAGTAAACAAATCTAAGAATACAACTCATAAGGAAGATTTTGCTTACTTCGAGCTCGAAGGTGGCGCTAACTTTAATTGGGGTGAACTGTATGGATTCTTTGATCTTGAAAACCCATTCAATAAACAACATGAAGATCCAGGCAAAAACCAACGTTACACTGTAAAAACAACGGCTCGCGTTTATATCGCAGATACTGGATTTAACTTATATGGTCATGTTTATGGTACTTGGTCTTTACCAGGTGATAAGCATGGGGGCAATTTCCATGAAGTAAATACACTGTATGGATTAGGCTATAACACTTCGATTGGCGATCTATGGTTCAAGCCTTTCGTCGCTTTACATTATGTAGACCAAACTTATTATTCTGGTAATAACGGTTATGTCGTAGGTTGGGTTGCGGGTTATAACTTTAAAATGTTCCAAGAAAATTTCATGATCACCAACTGGCACGAAATGGAATTTGCTCGTCATGAACGCTATGGTAATGGCGGTCGTGATGGCGTAAATGGAGCACTTGCTTTTTGGTGGAACGCCACTCCAAATTTAGCAGCCGGTGTCCAATATCGTTATGCTGACAATAAATTAGGTGATGATTTCTATCAAGATGCAATCATTTATACATTAAAGTATAACTTCTAGTGACAACGAAAAACTTGTATATATTTTTAATGTATTTCCTTTAGTTTCAAAAATGTAACAGTTTTTCTGTATTGTTTTGCCGGTAAAGTAATCAGTTTAGCTTTATCGGCAATAAATTCAGTAATTTCCCCTACCAATTCTCTTAACAATCCAATCAGTTTTCATATTTTTTTGTCAATTTTGTATATATTTTTCTTTGAAAAATTACCAAGATAATTTAGTATTCATACTGTTTTATCAAAACATACCTATAATTAGCAGCATTTTTAACTTTTTAGACGCAAAAGCTTTACATGTGATCATATTAACATAAAGAGCTAACATTTCCGTTTCTTTGCCTTACAATCATTTACACTCGCATAACCTTACCGTAAAATGCCCGCACTGATGAAACGACAATTAGATTCTTGTCATTTGGGGTCGTGGATGAGACTTATGAACTACAAAAAAAGCATTGGAGCAATCTCACTGGTTGTAGCAGCCTTATTATTAGGCGGTTGCGATATGGTGTTGATGGATCCTAAAGGCGCCGTTGGCGTAAAACAAAAAGAGCTGATTCTTATTGCAATCGGTTTAATGCTCCTTGTTGTGATTCCTGTTATTTTTATGGCGATTATCTTCGCAGTGAAATATCGTGAGTCCAATAAGTCAGCTACCTACCGTCCTAACTGGGCTCACTCTAACAAAATTGAGTTAGTCTGTTGGACAGTTCCTATCATTATTATCATTATTCTAGGTGCTATCACTTGGAAAACGACTCATGAGCTGGACCCGTATCAGCCATTAGTTAGTGATCAGGAACCTGTTACCATTCAAGTTATTTCAGCTGATTGGAAATGGATCTTTATCTATCCAGATCAAGGCATTGCTACAGTCAATGAAATCGCGTTCCCTGCTGGTGTTCCTGTAAACTTCAAAATCACGTCTGATTCTGTGATGAACTCATTCTTCATCCCATCTTTAGGTGGACAGATCTACGCGATGGCGGGTATGCAGACAAAACTTCACTTAATCGCTAACGAACCTGGTACCTATAAAGGCTTCTCAGCAAGTTATAGCGGCCACGGCTTCTCAGATATGAAGTTCAATGCTATTGCAACAGCAGATCGCCAAGGCTTCGATGAGTGGGTACAGAAAGTAAAAGCATCACCAAAAACTATGGATACGATGCAGGCATTCGACGAAGTTGCTAAACCTAGCATGAACGTTCCTGTTACCTACTTCTCTAGCGTGAAACCTAAACTTTATGAAGACATTATTATGAAGTTTGGTCATGAGCACCATAAAGGTCACGCTCCTGTAGATGCTAATAATGAAGCAAATCATTCTATGCACATGGGCAACACTGCTCAAGCACAAGAATCTACAGGTCATTCAATGCATATGAGCCATAATGCTCATGCAGGCGCTGAGGAATAAGGGCATGTTTGGAAAACTAACACTGGACGCAGTTCCACTTCATGAACCGATTATCGTTATTACACTGATTGCCATTGTCCTCGGTGGACTTGGCTTAGTCGGTGCAATCACCTATTTCGGAAAATGGAAATGGCTGTGGAAAGAATGGTTAACGTCTGTTGACCATAAAAAAATTGGTATTATGTACATCATCGTTGCGATGGTGATGTTATTCCGCGGTTTCGCGGATGCGATTATGATGCGTGGTCAGCAAGTGCTGGCTTCAGCGGGTCAAGAAGGTTTCTTAAACCCTCACCACTATGATCAGATCTTTACAGCGCACGGCGTTATCATGATTTTCTTCATGGCAACTCCATTTGTTGTTGGTCTGATGAACTTAGTTGTTCCTCTGCAAATTGGTGCCCGTGACGTTGCATTCCCATTCCTTAACTCCCTGAGCTTCTGGTTCTTCGTAGTGGGTGTTGTATTAATCAACATCTCATTAGGGGTAGGTGAATTCGCACAAACTGGTTGGTTAGCATACCCTCCTCTGTCCGGCTTGGAGTACAATCCGGGGGTCGGGGTCGATTATTGGATATGGAGTCTCCAGATATCCGGTATCGGTACGCTATTAACAGGTGTTAACTTCTTCGCGACCATTATCCGCATGCGTGCACCGGGTATGTCGATGATGAAAATGCCAGTATTTAGCTGGGCAGCATTCTGTACCAACATCCTGATTATTGCAGCATTCCCAATTCTGACAGTGACCATCACGTTACTGACATTAGACCGTTATCTGGGCACCCATTTCTTCACTAACGATATGGGCGGCAACATGATGATGTACATCAACCTGATTTGGGCATGGGGTCACCCTGAGGTGTATATCCTTGTTCTACCAGTGTTCGGTGTGTTCTCAGAAATTGCAGCAACCTTCTCGAAAAAGCGTCTGTTTGGTTATACCTCACTAGTGTGGGCAACCATCGTTATCACCGTTATGTCCTTCATCGTATGGTTACACCACTTCTTTACGATGGGTTCAGGTGCGAACGTTAACGCCTTCTTTGGTATCGCTACGATGATTATCGCAATCCCTACAGGGGTTAAGATTTTCAACTGGCTGTTCACCATGTACCAAGGTCGTATCGAGTTCAAATCACCAATGTTATGGACTATCGGTTTTATCATCACCTTCTCTGTAGGTGGTATGACTGGTGTTCTGTTAGCAGTTCCGGGTGCAAACTTCGTTCTGCACAACAGCCTGTTCCTGATTGCTCACTTCCATAACGTTATTATTGGTGGTGTGGTATTCGGATGCTTCGCGGGTATGACTTACTGGTTCCCTAAAGCTTACGGCTTCACATTGAATGAGAAATGGGGTGTTCGTGCCTTCTGGTTCTGGATTACCGGTTTCTTCTTAGCATTCATGCCGTTATATATCCTTGGCTTTATGGGTATGACCCGTCGTCTGAGCCAGAATATTGACCCAACCTATCACGGTATGCTGGTTGCAGCTGCGTGTGGTGCAGGTCTGATTGCTCTGGGTATTGCTTGCCAAGTTATTCAAATTATCGTGAGTATCCGTGACCGTCATGAAAATCGTGACTTAACCGGTGACCCATGGGGTGGACGTACTCTTGAGTGGGCAACCTCTTCTCCACCACCATTCTACAACTTCGCTATTGAACCACAGATTCAAACTCGCGATGCTTGGTGGGATATGAAAGAGAAAGGTATCGCTCATAAGAAACCAACTTCATATGAAGAAATTCATATGCCGAAGAACACAGGCGCTGGCGTTATCATCGCTGCATTTAGCTTAATTTTTGGTTTCGCAATGATCTGGCACATCTGGTGGCTGGCAATCGTTGGTTTCGGTGGCATGATTGTTACTTGGATTGCAAAAAGCTTCGACGAAGATGTTGATTACTACGTACCTGTTGCTGAAATCGAACAAATCGAGAATAAGCACTTTGAAGAATTACGTAAGGCAGGTGTGAACGATGTCAACTAATACAATGACTAATCATAATGTAGCCCATGCAGAGCATGGGCACCACGATGCAGGTGCAACGAAAGTATTCGGGTTCTGGATCTACTTAATGAGTGACCTGATCCTGTTTGCTAGCCTGTTTGCAACTTATGTGGTTTTATCTGATGGCACTGCTGGCGGTCCTGCTGGTAGAGACATCTTTAGTTTGCAGTTCGTATTAGGTGAAACATTCTTACTGTTATTCAGTAGTATCACCTACGGTTTTGCAATGATTGCAATGCACAAAGAGAAAGTGGCTGCCGTTAACTTATGGCTATTCATTACTTTCTTATTTGGTCTTGGCTTCGTTGTGATGGAAGTTTATGAGTTCCACGAGCTGATCGCTGAAGGCTACGGTCCAGATCGCAGTGGTTTCTTATCTGCTTTCTTCGCATTAGTTGCGACTCACGGTATCCACGTAACTTGTGGTCTGGTTTGGATCATTCTGATGATTATCCAAAACTGTCGTCGTGGTCTGACTGCGGTTAACAAAACCCGTCTGAACTGCCTGAGCCTGTTCTGGCACTTCTTAGATGTTGTTTGGATCTGTGTATTTACCGTTGTTTATCTTCTGGGGGCTATTTAAATGAGTCATGCAAAAGATGCTCATACTGGAGCAAGCCACGGTAGCGTTAAGACATACCTGATCGGCTTTATTCTGTCAGTAATTTTGACTGTAATTCCTTTCTGGATGGTGATGAATGGAACAGCGTCACAAGGCGTTATTCTGGCAACTGTTGTTGGAATGGCAGTCGTGCAGATCCTTGTACACCTTGTCTGTTTCTTACACATGAATACATCATCAGATGAGCGCTGGAACCTGATTGCATTCCTGTTCACTATGCTAATCATCGGTATCGTTGTTATTGGCTCTCTGTGGATTATGTACAACCTGAACATCAATATGATGCTCGACTAAAGAGTTGCCGATATGTTTAAGCAATACCTGCAAGTGACCAAACCAGGAATTATATTCGGAAATCTGATTTCTGTGATCGGCGGTTTTCTGCTGGCCTCTAAAGGGTCAATTGATTACCCGCTGTTTATTGCGACTTTGCTGGGTGTATCATTGGTCGTGGCTTCTGGTTGTGTATTTAACAACTACATCGACCGTGATATTGACCGTATCATGGAAAGAACTAAGAATCGCCCTTTAGTTAAAGGGCTGATTGACCCGAAAGTTAGCCTGATTTACGCAACTGCATTAGGTATTGCTGGTATGGTGCTGCTACTCGTAGCAGCCAATGCACTGGCAATGCTACTTGCACTCATTGGTTTCATTGTGTACGTGGGCGTGTATAGCCTGTACATGAAGCGTAAGTCCGTATATGGCACGTTGATTGGCAGCCTATCAGGCGCAGCACCACCGGTTATCGGCTACTGCGCTGTCACAAATGAATTCGATGCTGGAGCTTTAATCCTGCTGTTGATATTCAGCTTGTGGCAGATGCCGCACTCTTATGCCATCGCAATTTTCCGCTTTAAGGATTATAAAGCCGCAAACATCCCTGTTTTACCGGTGATCAAGGGAATATCTGTCGCTAAGACGCATATCTTCTTGTATATCCTTGCATTTATGGTCGCAACATTAATGTTAGCGATTAGCGGATACGCGGGCTATAAATATCTGGTTGTCGGCGCTGCAGTTAGCTTATGGTGGCTCGGTATGGCAATTTCAGGTTTCAAAACTGAAAATGACGACCGAGTTTGGGCTCGCAAACTGTTCATCTTTTCTATCGTGGCGATTACATCGCTGAGTGTGATGATGTCAGTTGACCCAACCGTTTCAAGCGATACTGTTATAGCGTTAGTCCGATAATTTATTGCATTATTGACAATAAATGCGTTCAAACGGCGGTAAGTGCAAACTTCCCGCCGTTTTTCTTTGCCTGCGAATATTTTTGTGATGATTTTTATGGTTAAATAGCCACCTGCTATCAATAAGCCAATGCTTTTATATAAAAAAACATAACTCACTGATTTACCTTTAAATTAACACCAAAACAGCTGCAACCCGAAATAAAAAGAATAATTTAAGCTCATTAAGATTTAATACTCTAAATAGTTTGGGTTGTAGCAAGGCGGCAAGTGAAGCTAATCCCTAGGAACGTAGATAACTACGTGACTAGGGTTAGTGAGCGTAGCCAACACAGCTACAGCTCAAAATATAACGAGTATTTTTATGAATGATAATAAAATGACCCACTTAGAACTCCGTGCCACTTGGGGACTAGGATCCGTATTCTCCCTTCGCATGCTTGGCATGTTTATGGTGCTCCCGATCCTCACCAGTTATGGGATGCATTTACAGGGTGCTAACGAGTTTTTGATTGGTTTGGCGATTGGTATTTATGGACTTAGCCAAGCCGTTTTTCAAATCCCATTTGGTTTGATGTCTGACCGAATTGGTCGTAAACCTCTCATTGTTTTTGGGCTACTCATTTTTATCGTGGGCAGTATTATTGCTGCACTTAGCAGCTCTATCTGGGGCATTATTATTGGGCGTGCTTTGCAAGGTGCGGGTGCCATTTCTGCTGCAGTTATGGCTTTATTATCTGATTTAACTCGCGAACAAAATCGTACTAAAGCGATGGCTTTTTTAGGTATTAGTTTTGGAGTCACTTTCGCTATCGCCTTAGTATTAGGACCGATTATCACTCACGCTGTTGGCTTAAGTGGTTTATTTTGGGGCATTACGCTATTGGCAGTTGGCGCTATCTTCGTGACCCTTTTTGTCGTCCCTAATAACACTTACCATGTTGTAAACCGAGAGTCTGCTTTCGTTAAAAGTAACTTAAAAGCGGTTTTATTCAATCCTCAACTACTCAAACTAAATGTTGGGATTTTAAGTTTACATACACTGTTGATGTCCAGCTTTGTTGCCCTCCCCTTACTTATGTCCGATGCAGGTTACTTAGCTAAAGACCATTGGAAAGCGTACTTAGTCACTATGCTAGTCGCGTTTATCTGTGTGCTGCCATTCATTATTTATGCAGAAAAACACCGTAAAATGAAGCAAGTTTTCCTATTTTGTATTTTACTCTTAGCCGCAGCAGAAATTGTTTTATGGCAATCGGGTCATCAACTGTGGATTATTTTCTTAGGTATCCAACTGTTCTTTATTGCTTTTAACATCATGGAGGCAATTTTACCTTCATTGATCAGTAAGGAAGCACCCGCTGGTTATAAAGGCACCGCAATGGGCGTTTACTCGACTAGCCAATTTTTAGGTGTGGCGCTAGGAGGAATTCTTGGCGGATGGTTATATAAATTTGAAGGTGCTAGTACCGTTTTTATCGGCGGGTTAATACTTTGTGCCGCGTGGTTTATTGTCAGTTTGACGATGAAACAACCGCCTTATGTCAGCAGCATTCGTATGGTTCTACCACACCGGTTTAAAAATATCGCTAAACTTCAAGAACAGTTAGAAGCGGTTAATGGCGTACTGGATGTGTCTGTTATCGCTGAAGAAATGAGTATATATATTAAAATTGATAAAAAAATCGTTAATCGCGCAGAGCTCGAAGCGATCGTTCATGCTTAACGACTCACCCGTACTCATTCACTTATAGCAAATAGCCCGCAACATAGCGGGCTATTTCAATAACGGAAACAAACTTAAAATTAATCGCGGAAGTTATTAAATTGGAATGGTTGACCTAAGTTACCACCACGAACTAATGCCATAACCGATTGTAAATCGTCTCGCGCTTTGCCGGTCACACGCACTTGTTCACCTTGAATTTGTGCTTGAACTTTCAACTTACTGTCTTTAATCAATTTAACAATTTTCTTTGCGATGCTCGCTTCGATACCTTGTTTTAAGGTCACTTCTACGCTGTACGTTTTACCGCTATGAACAATCTCTTCCGGGACATTCAATACGGCACCATCAATACCTCGTTTTGCCATTTTTTCTCTTAAGATATCAACCAATTGCAAAACTTGGAAATCAGATTCGCTGGTGACTTTGATAGATTCATTTTTATCATTCAGTTCAAAATTTGCGGTGACATTTTTAAAATCCCAGCGACTCGTTAATTCACGCTGAGCATTTTCTACCGCATTGCGGACTTCACTCATTTCAACTTCAGATACAATATCAAATGATGGCATTTTAACGCTCTCCTATAATCAATCGGCTTATCATAGCCTATTTGATTATCACACTCCACGTTGACAGCGCTCATCACTTGTATAACACAACTAATTATTTGGATATCATAATAAAATCGCTATGATGGCAATCAATAATCAAAGTCAACTGCTCTCAGATAGTAGGGAAAACCGATGAAAATAACCCTGATTGGCTGTGGTGCTATTGGTAAACTCTGGCTAGCCGCGCTCTCCTCACAAGGACATGATATTCAAGGCTGGTTACGCATGGCTCAATCTGACCTATTTGTCGATGTCAATGAGCCCGATGGTCAAGTATTTCGTGAATTAATTCCTTGTAATAGCCACCAACACCTTCATTCGAGTGAGCTGGTCATCGTTTGTTTGAAGGCATGGCAAGTTTCAGATGCCCTATTACCCTTACTTGCAATCATTCCTGAAAGTAGCCCAATCCTCTTGCTTCACAATGGATTAGGTACATTGGAAGAGCTCGGTACATTACGTCATCCATTTTTATGTGGCGTCACAACCCATGCCGCATGGCAAGATAATAACCAAGTTTTTCATGTCGCTCATGGTGTCACTCACATTGGTGCAGTTAACTCCCTAGCGGAATCTTATTACCCGATTGCCAATATCCTACATGATGCACTACCTGACGTGGCTTGGCACAATCAAATCCTCAATACCAGCTGGCGAAAATTGATGGCCAATTGCGTCATTAACCCCCTCACTATCGAGCATAACTGTGCTAATGGAGCGCTTGTCCACTACCCAGAACAGATTGCACTACTGATTGATGAATGTTGCCAAGTGATGAGCGCTGAAGGATTGCACGCAGACAAAACAGAGCTAACTGAATATATCTATGGCATCATTCACAGCAGTGCAGAAAATTATTCATCGATGCTCCAAGATGTGCGAAATCATCGCCGAACTGAGATTGACTATATTACGGGATTTTTAATCAAAAAAGCCCGAGCGCATGGCTTAGCCACTCCCGAAAATGACCGCTTATACCATTTAATTAAAAATCGAGAACAACGTTATGACAACCTCCGTGCTGATATGCATCGCCAATGGTAGTGAAGAAATTGAAACAGTCACTACCGCCGATTTACTGGTCCGTGCCGGAATACAGGTGACATTAGCCAGTGTGACGGAAGACGGAGCATTAGAGATTACCGCATCTCGAGGTATTAAACTGGTTGCTGACCTACCTATCATCCACGTAGCAGACGAGCCTTTTGATGCAATCGTGTTACCCGGCGGTCTGGCAGGAGCAGAAGCTTTCCGTGATAGCCCTCTGGTGGTTGAAAAAGTCAGGCGCATGCATTTAGATGGAAAAATTGTAGCAGCCATCTGTGCCGCCCCTGCATTAGTTTTGGAGCACCACCAGCTATTTCCTCTCGGAAACATGACTGGCTTTCCAAGTATGCGGGACAAAATTCCAGCCCATAAATGGGTCGATAGACGTGTTTATTTCGATGAAAGAGTGAATTTACTCACGAGCCAAGGACCTGCGACGGCCTTCGATTTTGCGCTGAAGCTGATTGAATTACTGCAAGGGCGAGAAACGGCTGCCAACGTTGCCGCACAGCTCATTTTACCTCCAGGCATTAATGATTATCTGGAAGACTAGAAACAAAAAAGCGAGCTAATCCGCTCGCTTTTTCATTCGACATCACCTGACAACTTACGGGCGATAAACCTTAATATTCTCAAAACCTTGCTCTTTCAAATACAAAGCTTGTAAGCGGCTCATCACACCACGGTCACAATAGAGAAGATACGTTTTCTCTTTTGGTAAATCACCAAATTGTGTGCTCAGTTTGTAGAATGGAATATGTTTAATTTCAATCCCTTCCAGCTTCAATGGTTTATCTTCAAACTCATCGATTGAGCGGATATCTAAGATAACTTCGTTATCTGCGGATAACTCGTTGACCATCTCAACTTCAGGCACTTTCTCAAGACTTTCTTGTGCGATTTGGCGGATATCAATGTTTTGAGCCTGCTCAATGACTGACTCTAAAATACCAAAATCAAAGTTAGCTTCTTCCGCTTCGATACGCGCTTTTACTGCTTTCACGGTAGGACTTTTCGAAATCACACCGCAGTATTCTGGCATAGTTTTTGCGAAATCTTCAGTTCCGATCTGACGGGCTAATTTGATAATGTGTTCTTTATCATGAGAAATGAGTGGGCGTAATACTAAGGTGTCTGATGCATTATCAATCAAACGTAAATTCGTCAGTGTTTGACTCGAAACCTGACCAAGCGCTTCACCAGTCACGATAGCTTGAACGCCATAACGCTCTGCCACTTTGGAGGCTGCACGTACCATCATACGTTTCAATACGACCCCCATTTGACCATCATCGATTTTTTCTAAAATCTCAGCCACAACAGGTTCAAAGTTTACTGCTATAAAACGTACTTTATGGGAGCTACCAAAACGGTTCCATAAATAGTGAGCGATTTGCTTCACTCCAATTTCGTGGGCTGCGCCGCCAAGGTTAAAGAAACAATAGTGCACGCGGCAACCGCGACGCATTAACATGTAGCTGGAAACCCCGGAATCAAACCCACCTGAAATTAGCGACAGGACATCCTCTTGCGTACCAATCGGGAATCCGCCGATACCTTCAATTCTCGCTTTTACCAGGATCAACTTGTCATCTTCAATTTCCAGATGCACAGTGGTGTCAGGATCTTTCAATCTCACTTTCGCTGAGGCGATGTGCTGATTTAAGCCGCCACCGATATAACGCTCAGCGTCAATGGATGAAAACTCATGTTTGCCACGGCGTTTTACTCGCACACAGAACGTTTTGTTCTCCACCGATGCCCCGTAGGCTTCCAGTGTCATTTCAAAAATATGATGTAAACTAGTAAAAGGTTTCTCTTCTACTTCGAGAATGTGGTGAATACCCGGAATGCGGCTTAGCATGTCACAGATTTCGTCGTGTTTTGATTCCCCTTTAACACGCACTTCAATGTTATCCCAATTACGGACAACCGAGATCTCTTCACCAAGACTCTTCAATACATTGCGGATGTTACTCGTTAAAATTTTGATAAAACGGAGTCTAACGGTTTGGCTTTTGATTGTGATTTCTGGGAATAACTTAATAATAAACTTCATAGTCGTGGCATGTTCTTGGTTAGTGGGGCAAACGGACGTTGCGAAAAAGTGACTGTTGTACACTTTACCAGTTGTCAATAAAGAGGCGTATTATAGCACTATCTTGCGTACTGAATCTAAAAACACCAATAATAAATTGTAACCATTGCGAGACTAAGTTAGTCTGCACAATAATTAAAGTTTCCCCTCTTTTAAGTGATTTAACATTAGTGATTAACGATTATGGCTAAAGAAAAATCTCAGCAAGTTCCAACTGTTAGTTTTGAAAACTCCCTTCAAGAGCTAGAGCAAATTGTCGCTCGCTTAGAAACAGGGGAGCTTCCTTTGGAAGATGCATTAAATGAATTTGAACGTGGCGTCCAAATTGCGAAACAAGGCCAAAAAGTCCTCCAGCAAGCAGAACAGCGTGTGCAAATTTTGCTGAGCGATGACGAAAATAAAGCCCTCGACAATTTTTCACCTGATACAGAATAAACTATGCCCGAACAACATCCAGACACCTTTGCGCGTCAACAACGCCAAGCTCATGATCGCGTTAATCAGTATCTATTAACCTCATTAGATTCACTGCCTTTTGCTGATCTCCCCTTAGCACAAGCCATGAAATACGGCACGTTATTAGGGGGTAAGCGCTTACGTCCTTTCTTAACTTATGCCGTTGGCGAAATGCTCGGCGTGAGTCTTGATAATTTAGACGCACCCGCAGCCGCCGTTGAGTGCATCCACGCTTACTCGCTGATCCATGATGATTTACCGGCTATGGATGACGACGACTTACGTCGTGGGCAACCCACTTGCCACATCAAATTTGGTGAAGGTAATGCGGTACTTGCAGGCGATGCCTTACAGACATTTGCCTTCCAGTTACTGTCTAGCGCATCAATGCCCGATGTCTCCGATAAAGACCGCATTGCGATGATTGCCGAACTGGCGTATGCCAGTGGCTTAGCGGGTATGTGTGGAGGACAAGCATTAGATCTTGATGCAGAAGGTAAACGCGTTGATCTTGTTTCTCTTGAGCGTATCCACCAGCACAAAACGGGGGCTTTAATCCGTGCCGCTATTCGTCTTGGCGCCTACGCCGCGGGGCATAAAGGATATCAAGCCTTAACTAACTTAGATAAGTACGCTGAATCCATCGGATTAGCCTTCCAAGTTCAAGACGATATCTTAGACGTCATCGGTGATAGTGCAGTGACGGGCAAACGCCAAGGTGCTGATGAGCAACATGAAAAAAGTACTTATCCCTCACTACTGGGTCTGGAAGCGGCTCAAGAAAAAGCCAAAGAACTCTATCAAGATGCGATCACTGCTTTAGAATCATTACAATCCCAAGGCTACAATACGGATTTGTTAAGAGCTTTAGCCAATTTTGTCATTGAGCGCAAAAGCTGACAATATGTTTTGCCTTTTGGTATGCATAAGACCGATAATTATAACATTGATTACCTAAACAACCTTGAGCTGTTGTGACGACTTACAAAATGCGTTTAACGAAGAAAAATCACTGTCACCAGCCGCTCAATGTTAACAGGCATCGCCCTAATTAATTTAAGTAGTGAGCACCTAATGAGTATAGATACCGCTAAATACCCAACGCTGGCACTTGCAGAGACGCCTGATGAACTGCGCCTTTTGCCAAAAGAGAGCTTGCCAAAGCTTTGTGATGAACTGAGACAATTTTTACTAAATAGTGTAAGTCGCTCGAGCGGTCACTTTGCATCAGGACTGGGGGCTATTGAACTCACCGTTGCTCTGCACTATGTTTACAAAACCCCGTTTGATAACCTTGTTTGGGATGTTGGGCATCAAGCTTACCCACACAAAATTTTAACGGGTCGCCGTGATAGAATTGACACTATTCGTCAAAAAAATGGGTTACACCCCTTTCCATGGCGCGCAGAAAGCGAATATGACATTTTAAGTGTTGGTCATTCCTCAACCTCCATTAGTGCCGGTTTAGGTATGGCTATCGCCGCAGAAAAAGAAGATAAAAATCGCAAAACCGTTTGTGTCATTGGTGATGGTGCGATTACCGCAGGAATGGCATTCGAAGCCATGAACCATGCCGGCGATGCCGCGCCCGATATGCTGGTGATCCTCAATGATAATGAAATGTCCATCTCTGAAAACGTTGGTGCTCTGAATAACCATTTAGCCCACTTACTTTCTGGCAAGCTGTATACAACGCTGCGTGAAGGTGGAAAAAAAGTTTTCTCTAATATTCCACCAATCAAAGAGTTACTCAAAAAAACCGAAGAACACATCAAAGGCATGGTTGTCCCTGGTACCATGTTTGAAGAATTGGGCTTTAACTACATAGGTCCTGTCGATGGTCACGACGTTATTGCGCTGATCCAAACGCTAAAAAATATGCGTGAGCTAAAAGGACCACAATTCCTGCACATCATGACTAAAAAAGGTCGTGGTTATGAGCCGGCCGAAAAAGACCCAATTAGCTGGCACGCAGTACCTAAATTCGACCCAGCTACTTTTACGTTACCAAAAGCAAAGACACCAGACCGACATTCTCAAAAATTTTTGGGGATTGGCTGTGTGAAGAAGCAAAAGATGATGACAAGCTCATGGCAGTCACCCCTGCCATGCGCGAAGGCTCTGGTATGGTACGTTTCTCTAAAGAGTACCCAGACCAATACTTTGATGTGGCGATTGCTGAACAGCATGCCGTTACATTCGCGGCAGGTCTTGCCATTGGGGGCTATAACCCAATCGTAGCTATTTACTCGACCTTCTTACAACGTGGTTATGACCAAGTGATTCACGATGTGGCTATCCAAAAACTTCCTGTGATGTTTGCCATTGACCGTGCAGGTATCGTTGGTGCTGATGGTCAAACCCATCAAGGCTCATTCGATATTTCATTCTTACGTTGCATTCCAACAATGGTCATCATGACACCAAGCGATGAAAACGAATGTCGCCAAATGCTACATACTGGGTATCATTATCAAGAAGGTCCAACCGCTGTACGTTATCCGCGAGGTGCTGGTACTGGTGCAGAATTAATGCCATTGGCACCACTCGAAATAGGAAAAGGAATTGTCCGCCGCCAAGGTGAAAAAGTGGCTATTCTCAGCTTTGGTACACTGCTCAGCAATGCACTCGAAGCCGCAGAACAAATCAACGCAACGGTGGTTGATATGCGTTTTGTGAAACCTTTAGATGAAGCCTTAATCCTTGAAATGGCGAATAGTCATGACATGCTTGTGACATTGGAAGAAAATGCGATTATGGGTGGAGCTGGAAGCGGTGTGAATGAATTCTTAATGAAAGAGAAGAAAGTTCTCCCTGTACTGAATTTAGGCTTACCGGATTTCTTTATTCCTCAAGGGACACAAGATGAGTTATTGGCTGATCTGGGCTTAGATGCCATAGGGATCGTTAACGCGATAAATGCTTATCTGAATAAATAATTTTGTAAAATAAGGCGTTAACTCAGTAACGCCTTATTAATCCGCAAAACCATCTCATTCTTAGCGCATGATTATAGACAGTTCCGCACTACCGCTCACTTTACCTGCAACGTTATTACCCCGGGAATAAAGCTCATAGACCAATTCATTATTCACACTCACATTCGTCTGTTGAGCGGTAATTTTGGCTAAATCAATTGGGCGCTGATCTACGGTAATCGGCGTTTTATTGCCATTGACCATGACATACATTTTGACGTATGCCCCTGATTTTTGCTGTGTATCGAGCAAATTGATTTCCAAACTATTACCCGAATAATATTGCGGCTTCACATTACCCGATAACGAAATAGTTCCGGCGATTTTATTCGTCACTTGGTCACAATTTACCGACATGTTATTTCTCACCGTAGCCAGTAATTCATTACTTCGACTACTCGCACTGTGAGAACCAAAATTCACATACGTTGGTGTGTTCAATGTGCAAGTTAACCCCGATACGATAATGTCCATTGGTTCATTCGCCCTAACCATTATATCGGTTGCGGCAGTACCAAATTTTAAATAATCCCGAACTGCAATCCCAAAAAATGGAGACGATATTCTATAAAAACCACTTCGTTGATTACCTGTTCCATAAATTAACATACGCCCAGTCAGGGTAACAGAATGACGAATAAGATTTCCTGTCGGTGTGCTTTGATAAGGCATCCATAAGCAATTGCTGTCCACTCCTAATTGCTCATTAGTTCCAGAACCCCATCCATTAAAATATCCAGCAATGGTATCTACATAACGACCACTGATGAATTCTGTTCTTTCATCAACAAACGTAAACTCTGGGACCAAAATCATTTCATCGCCATCATCAAGTTTAAGGCCTGTCACACCATCAATACTACGGAAAAAGCTATTCGCACACTCAAAATAACTAAAATTAGAATTACTGCTGTTATATAGCCCCACATATGGATATTCCCTTATACCACTCTGACCAATACCACTATAACCCCCCACAGTTTTAGTGTATTCACCATAAACACCAATTAATCCTCGCCCATTGAGGACTGTCACCGTTTTCGAAAAGCTGGGGGCATTCACGATTAAAATGAACAAACCGCTCAGTAATACGCTTTTCAGCCTCATTAATATCTTCTTCGTCATTGTATTCATTCTCATAAAACATCCAGCCCACTTAATGGCATAACAGCGTTAAATTACGTAACGATGAATACGCGTTCTCAACGGATTTCTCCATTTCAAAAGGCGCTTCACAACGCTCGGAGCCACTTTTGCCCCACTTAATTACCAACTGTCCTGACTCGGGTAATCCGCTTAAATAAACCCGTCCGTTATCACTGACAATGCCAGAAATGATAGCGTCTTCTGCAGTCTCATTTTGGTGAAGCGATGCAATAGCGCCCATCGGAACATTGTGCGGCTGCTGTAGGGTGATCATGGCTTGATAGCCTTTTAATGTTTTAAAATGAGCACTCACAATCGCACCTTTTGTTGGATAGAGGTTCAACGCATTTTCTTTACTCTCTACGTTTTCAGGCAGTGTATGCACATCTAAACTTGCGACGTTTTGTGCATAATCCGACAAATGAGGGAGTACACCGTAACCATTCAAATCAATGACTGTTGAGCCGTTATTGACTTTTGTTCCTGCTGCATCAGGGGCATACACTACCGCAGCTGAATTTCCTATATATTGGCTCAAAGAGACGCCACCGGCGTGAATAATCATGCCACCTGACGCGTTGGCATACATGAGTTGGCTATCACGACCATAGCTGTATCCACCACCGAGGTATCCTTTACTACCTTGATAGCCCAAACTTAACGAGCTCATCATGCTCTGATCTTGGTTATCGCCACTCTCAGTCAACTGATAATTAAGTTTATTTTCTAGCAATTGACCATTAATCCCGACCTGCTGATAGGTACGCCCAGTATTATCATGGCTGACTTGAAAAGTGCTGTTAATGTTCTCAATACTTTTGTGGCCACTGAAAATACTGAACGGAATGCTCATGTTCACACTCACTTGCTTATTTTCCGGCCAATTTCCATTACCTTCAGTACGGCTGATGCTGTAATCAATACCGTAGCTAACGCCACGATAAAAACTGTTATAACCCAGACCCAGTGTCGTGACCGTATCCGCTTTACCCCAGTAATCACTGCGCATCCCACGTAAGTAGATAGAACCCCACTTGCCTAATGACTGGTTGATATATGTTTGAAAGCTACTGCGCTGGCGACCATTAAGCCACGGTGCGACGTTTTCCTTTAATTGATATCCAGCTTGGTTGAAATCTGCAAAGCTGTAATACTCTTTCGTCGAATAACGTAGTGCTGTTAAATCCACAGATGTCCCACTTTCCGATAGGTTTTTAGAATAGCGAACACGAAAAGATTGACCTTGTTTACGTTCATTAAAAATCGTGGTTTGAGCGTGCGTCATATCCATAGAAAGCGCACCAAATGCGCCCAATGAAATCCCTGTCCCGACCATTCCACTCCAGTAGTTATTCGCCCCTAATAATCCGGTGTAAACTGTGATAGCTTTTGGCAACCCATAAATCAGTGTTCCCATCATGAAATGCTGCTCTTTAGAGCCGTCCGTGATCCCTCCATCATACTGACCCGCAGCAATTTCATATTTTAAGCCACCGACACGCTGCATAACGGGCAGTGAAGAGAACGCTTGCGTAAATACACGTGTAGAACCGTCTTCCTCTTGAATGGAAACCTCTAAGTCTCCTGCAGCTCCTGTCGGATAAATGTCATTAATCACAAACGGTCCCGGAGCCACATAGGTTTGGTAAATAATATTGCCGTTTTGCCTGATGATAATTCGTGAGTTCGACATCGCGACACCGCGAATCTCCGGTGCAAATCCACGCTCCCCTCTTGAGAGCATTTGTTCGTTAGACAATAAACGAATGCCTTTAAATGGAACGCTATCAAACACATCATTCAGCGTACTGGTTTCACCCACCACCAACTCAGAGCCTAGGCGCTGAATATCTCGAGAAAGGATGGTGCGTGAAAATTTACTTTCCCGATGGTGGGTGCTATACCCACTGTGCTTCGACTTATTTTCCATATATAAAAAATTAGAACGTAAGCGCCATGCCGCAATGTTAAGCCCACCGCTCATATTGGCGTACAAGGAATTCACTGTGTTTTTACCGCTGATTTGGGAACCACTAAACTTTTGTTTGCTACCATTCAGCTGATAGTTAAAGAGCAATGCCGTGATCCCCTGATCTAACAAGCTAGGATCTACCGCTCCGCGTGCTTTATGGCACATAGCAACCTGTGGAATATTGATATTCAAATCCAACTTAGCGACATCAAACTGGATTTGAGAATCAGGCAGTGCCTCTTTTAAAGAAAGGATCGGCTCATCCTTAGGCAAAGATTTCAATGTCGGTATGCTATCCACATTAACCCCATATTCATCCAATAAGGCTGGCGTGATTTCAGGTACAATATTGCCCTGCTCATCCGCAGAGAAATGGATCTCTTTCTGCCCTTGATCTTCCTTGTTAATTCGCAAGGTGACCACATAACGACCTGCCGTCACTGATTCAGAACGTGTAAATGCCGACAGATCAATGCTGTCTACACGGGTTCCCTCTGGCAAGTTCAATAGCGTCGGGTCAAAATAAGGCTCAGCCAAGACATTACCGGTTGATAAACAGCATGCTAGCGCAAAAGCTATCGGGATAATGGCAAAAGGCATCTTGTGCATTTTAAGATTCATTGGCGCCCCTTACTTCCAGCTTTGTCGGGATACTGTATTCGTTCAATACTCGCCATGTAACCGTGCCAGAGACGGGCTTATCTAAGTCAATAACCTGTTTTCCAAAAGGGGCTATCCCATGAGTAAATTTTTCTACCGGTACGTCATAATCCCCTACCGATAATGTTGCTAATGTCATGGATAATGGTGTCGGATTATTAATGATGACCTTATTGCCTTGCACAACTACGTCTAATTTTTCAGTTTGAGAATCTAAACGTAACGCGTCAATTTGCCTTGGACGATATAACATTTTTAAATAAATAGTTGGTGCCAGAATAAACTGCGATGGCGCCTGATGATTCGATTCTGATTCTGGGATAACCTTTAAAGCAACGTAAAAAACCGTTTCCCTGTCCGTTGCCAGTTTTCCTTCATTTACACGTTGAATACGCCAATTAAAACGCTCATTAATCCCTAATTTATGTAATGGCGGCGTAATTAAAAAAGCATCATGGCTCTTCCCCAAATGCTCAACGACAGGCAAGCCGCTTTGACTATCCGTCGGGATGATTTGTGCCTGAATCAATGCTGCTTTTGACGTGCCATTCTGTAAACCTGTGGAAATACCTTTGGGATTACTTTCCAAATAAACCAACCGTTCTGGAGAAAAATGAAATCCTTCGTTAATCTCTGAGGCAAAGGCATGGTTCAGCAGCAGCATAAAAACAAGACCGTACAATAATTTTATTACTGACATAACTGCTCCTTATTATCCTTCACAGAACCTGAATAAAATGCCGTGTCACCCCCATAATCATTAATTGCTCGCCAACGCATTGGGGCTTGCACCGAAATCGAGTCTGAAATCGCTAATTTTTGTTGGCTAAAAGGCGAAAGCATCGTTCCTGCTAGCTGAGGAAATATACGATTTCCCACCCTAACGTCACTGAGCGTAATGAAATATGGCGAGTGATTTACAACACATAAACCGTGAGATAATGCGTGAAATTGCACATTTTCCACCGCAAAATCAGGAGATTGGACAAACTCAACAGGACGGTAAAACAATTTAATCACTAAGCGTGAGCCAATAGATAATTGTGCTGCAGCATCTTCCGTTAATTCCGGTGAAACACCGGGGATCGCAATCACGCTAAAATAGAAAATAGATTCTCTATCTTGAGGTAATGAGTCGGGTGAACTTTGTAATAGCACTTTCATCGTTTGCTGTTTATTCGCATCCAAACGATACAATGGTGGAATAACAGAAAATAATGAGGATTCTTGGGTTCCAGTAAGCGTATTAAATATGCCTGATTGAATTAAATAAATATCATCGCTGTCGTTAGTTAATGTCACTGACTGCTGAGTATCTGAATCACTCCAAATAATACGGCTTTTTTCTAGACGTAATCCAGCCTGTGCTGAATTAACATTAATGCTAATTAACAGCACAAATAAGTGAAAAATAAAAAATAGGGATCCTGTTTTCTTAAACATACTCAAAATTATTCCGTTATTTTTATTATTAATAAGAATGATTAACCCGCGTACTATTCAGTACGCTAAAATGGTAAACATCATGGTGGCTTTAAATGTGCCTAATTGAATTTTTTGAACGTTTTGGCAATTACCGCATGAAAGTGCAGTCACCACAGTGATTTGATTTCCTTGGTTATGGGTTGCGGATAAATCCCAGACGGAATCACCGCTAACTTTATTTTGTCCACCCGCTTTTAGCCGAATACCAACTCCACCTGAACTACCACTTTCCTTAAATAACGTTTCACCGTTCATGACTTGATTCGGCCCTGTGACAATCACTTTGCTCCCACTTAATGTGCCAAGACCGGAGCAGTTTGCTAAGGTTAAAGAGACATTACGATTAAGCGCCGTGCTCTTTCCCGAATCATTATCGACAATGGTTTGAGGTTTCACTCTGCCATAAGCAATCACGCTTTCAGAAAGATTGATCTCACATGTTCGCTGGTATAAGTGGGCATCAAAATTAATGCTGACTGAATTTGGAGCAGCCAATATTCCTTCTGCAAATCCCCACAGTGGCACCATAAGAAAATAGAAATATTTGCTCACATCGCCTCCGGTTATGGCATAACAACAGTAAACAGAATTGCCGCTTTCACCGCACCAGCTGTCACTGTGTTATTACCAACTTGGCGGATAAACCCGACTGTAAACGGCGTTTCTCCCTCATTAATGTCAGCTGGTAAGAATATTGAATCACCATTCACCACGGTTTTACCTGTGTTGTAATACCCAGAAAGATCTTTTACAGAACCTTCTTTCAGCATAAAACCAACCCCTTTAGCGCCTGTAGAATCTGCCGTTAAAAACAAGTTGGTATCTGTTGCAGTGCTTCCCGTCACGTTGACTTCAGGACGCGCATTGGTTTCATAGCCCGTACACGTATATTTCAAGCTTAACCTCTGTAAATCCACGGCATCGTTTGCAACAAACTCACCGATTGATGGGCGTCTTTTAAACTCAATCAATGAGGGACTCACCGAAATTGCACACTCACCCGCATTGTCTATTTCAGCGATTAACTCAAGGGTGTTACCCGCATGCCCTAGAGGCATCATCATGATGGAAAACACGCCAGCGAGAAGCATCCATCGATGCTGATAAATGCTACGGTCGTGAATACTCACTTCTTCCTCCAAGATCATTGATAACTGCCCACACTTTTTTACCTTTCTTCACGGACAGTGAATAATTGATACTGGCAAAAGGCGCAATCATGGTGTTGTTCAGATCAGGGTTTAACGCAACGGCTTGTCCCCCCACACTCAATGATGACAATGTGATGTAATACGGTGATGGATTAACCACGTTGATCCCATTAGCTGTTTCCTCAAAGAGCAGACTGCTATGCGCTTGCTCTACCGTTAATGGCAGGTTTTTTGGGCGGTAAAAGACTTTAATGACACTCTCTAACGCGATTTTAACGTCACCTTTCATTGATGTTTTTTGCAGCTCACCATTTTTTTCACTCGCCGCAATCGCTCTGGCGTGAAAATAGAAGATAGACTCACGATCTTTAGGTAATCCCGCAACCTGAGCACCTTCAACTAAGCGAACATCACGCTGTCGTTTTGATGCCAGATAGAACATAGGAGGAAGCACATCTAAAGTTTGGTCTTGGGTCGCACCTTTGGCTATTTTAGTCAAATAAACCTGAACCAAATATTCTTCCTTCTCTGTAGTATTTCGAAGCGTAACTGGAACAGATTGGCTATCTTGGGGGAAAATGACTCTCGTGGCATTAATTCCCACACCCGCTGCACAAGTTGTGTCTATCTGAATAAAACATAGCGTCACAATAATTGGTAATGCGCGTAGTAAAGTTAATAATTTCATTTTTATCTTTAAGTCATGAATAAAATCGTGAAATGGCAAAAAGCGGCCATTTCACTGCAAACCTTACTCGTAGCTAACAGAGAAAGTGATTGGCGCTTCAATACGCTGAGAACCCGGCTGAAGCATGGTAGAATTCAGAGCCACCGTCATCGGGATCACGGCTGAACCATTTTGAGCAACTGTCTTAATACTCTCTAATGGGATCGTTGAATTTGGTTTTACTGGTTTACCATCCGCGGTCACTTCTACCCCCACAGTTCCTTTATCGATGTTATTAAATAAAGCGGTATTTGTAGCCAAAGCAGTACCTTTCGCATGCATTTGTATAAATTTACTGTCTTTACCATCGAATGCTTTACCACAGTTCGATAAACTCATATCGAAAGCACGAGTACTACCTGCAATAACACCTGCCGCTTTAATATCTGATGAAATAAAAGTACCTAAATCAATACCGGTATTTGATACGATTAAATCACACGTTGCAGCAGCGATATTTCCAGTAACAGTGATCTGTGCGTTAGTTGCAGACATTGCCACACCCGAGAAACCTAAGCCAGTCGCTATAAATAATACGGTTAGATTTTTTTTATTAAAAAACATAATAAACCCTTAATAATAATTAATATAAAATTGAGATAAATAAATCCTCATCAAAATAAAATTTTTAATGGTTTTTTATTTAAAGAATAACAAGCGAAATAGATAAACTTAATTCTTCTAAAAATAACGTACATTTTATAAAAATTAATTCTTGCTTGTTATTTTTAAACATATTACTTGATGAATATAAATTGGTACATGTACTTAGAGAATCGCAGCTGTAACAATTTGTAAATTTATATTTCAAAATAAAAACACATATTATTGGTGTTTTTAATTAAGTAGTTCAACAATGCGCTATTTTTACTTATCAAGCTTCGACATTAATGATATTAATGACGTTGATATAAATTATATATCAATGTGTAATAGAAATTATGTTCAATTAGATAATTAATAAATCCATAGATAATATCGCGTATACGTGAATTTTGCTCAGTTAGTTTTTCCTACAAAAAAGAAAAAATAAATTAGATACCCTTATTTAGAGGTTAAATTTAATTCTTGGTTTTTACATTTTGAAACAAATGGTGATTAAAATACAATCACGGTAAAATTAATTATTACAAATAAAATTAACTATATTCACAAAAAAACGAAGTAAAAATAATTTAACTTAATCAAAAAGCCCTAGTATTTAACTAGGGCTTTCATTATCTAAAAATACCAATTATCGTGACAGGCTAATTGAAAAATTAGAAAGGCATCACTTGATAATGGACCAATAACCAAATTGTCAGATAAGCAAATATCGCAGCAATGATGTCATCAATCATGATCCCGAATCCACCACTGACTCGACGATCAAAAATACGGATTGGCCAAGGCTTCCACATGTCGTAAACACGGAAAATTAAAAATCCAGTAATCACCCATTGAACGCTGACAACAGGGATCGCCATGAGCGTAATCCACATACCGATAAACTCATCCCAAACAATACTTCCATGGTCATGAATCTTCATATCATCGGAAGTACGCTGGCAGATCCAACATCCAAACCAGAACCCAACCACGATAATAACCCAGCAGCTCCACATCGGCAGATGACTCATTAATAGCCAGAATGGAATAGCCGCTAATGATCCCATTGTGCCAGGAACAATTGGCGATAAACCACTACCAAATCCTGTAGCAAGCAAATGCCACGGATTTCGCATATTCAATCGTTTTTTTGCTGCTGCTTTTTCTTGTGTGGTCGCCATGGACATTTTCCTAAACAAAATGATCAAAGCCTTTGAGATTAACCTCAACAGCTTGATTATCACAAAAATAGCTGATCCCTTCAGATTGTGGTCTGATCTGACCAATACATGTAAAGCCTGCCCCTGTATGCGCTAAAGCGACTTCTAACGCACCACGATTCATTTCAGGTACCGTAAAACAGAGTTCATAATCTTCACCGCCACTTAATGACCAAACTCGAGCTTGATCGACGGAACAGTTCGCCTTTAAAGCTTCTGACTGTGGCAAAGCATCAAGATTAATTCTCGCGCCACAACCACTGGCTTTGAGTATATGGTTAAGATCGGATACTAAGCCATCAGAGATATCTATCGCAGAGGATGCAAGATTACGTAAGGCCTGACCTTGCAAGATACGAGGTTGTGGCCGTAAATGACGACCAACCAACCACTGTTTCTGTTCACGATTTTCAGGATGCAATTTATCTTGTAGTATCGCTAATCCCGCAGCACTATCTCCCAATGTGCCGGTAACATAAATCCAGTCACCATTATGTGCACCGGAACGCGTTAATGCTTTTCCAGCAGGTACGAGACCATGCACGGTATACGTTAAACTCATTGGACCCCGAGTTGTATCTCCGCCAATCAGTTGCATACCATAGTAATTCAATTGTTCAAACAACATATCACTAAAGGATTGCAGCCACTCATGATCCACGCTTGGTAAAGTTATAGCTAAAGAAACCCAAGCAGGATCCGCCCCCATTGCAGCGAGGTCGCTTAAATTTGAGGCGAGAGATTTATAAGCAAGGTCAGCAGGAGAGATATTGGGTAAAAAATGAATACCAGAAACTAGGGTGTCAGTACTCACAGCAATTTGCTGTTTTTCGGGGATAGTCATTAGCGCACAATCATCGCCAATACCGATATTAACATCACGTCGGTTTATAGGTTGACGATTAAAAAAACGTGCGATGAGGTCAAATTCGCCATATGACATGGTAGATTTTCCATTTTCGCTATGTCTGATTTTAAATAAACAGAAAAACCAGACATAAGTACTAGAGTAGACTGGAACCCAGCCTACTCATTGTGACTCACGTATTACAGGAGGGAACCTGATTATGTTTATTTCTTACGACGTACTACAGGCGCTGCTTTATCTAACACACCGTTGACAAACTTATGGCTATCTTCAGCACCAAAAACTTTAGCTAATTCAATACCTTCATTTATCGCAACCTTGAAAGGTACATCTTGTCTATAGCTTAGTTCATACATCGCGACACGTAAAATTGCTTTCTCAACTTGACCTAACTCCTCTAATTGACGAGATAAGTAAGGTGACATTAATTGATCCAGCTTCGTGGCATTGTTCGCAATACCAGAAATTAATTCACGGAAATAGTTTACGTCAACGTCAGACATGTCCTGTTCAGCAATAAACTCATATTCCACTTCGGCAATAGGATTACCGGATAATTGCCATGAATAAATGGCCTGTACAGCACACTCACGAGCGCGGCGACGAGCAGCAGGTTTCACAAGATTCCCCTTAAATAAAAAAACTACACAGCATATTCCGAGCTCATTGAGCCCGAAATACGACGCGCATTATTTGCCTTTTACAGCTTTAATCACATTAATCATTTCGAGCGCAGTCAGTGCAGCTTCTGCACCTTTGTTACCTGCTTTAGTTCCTGCACGCTCAATGGCTTGTTCGATATTTTCAGTGGTTAACACACCGAAAGTCACAGGAACTTCGCTGTTCATTGCAACTTGAGACAACCCAGAGCTGCACTCACCAGCAACAAATTCAAAGTGAGCAGTCCCGCCACGAATAACGGTACCTAATGCGATAACTGCATCATATTTTTTGGTTTCGACCAGTGCTTTTACAGTCAATGGTAATTCATATGCACCAGGTACCCACACAACAGTGATGTTGTCTTGAGCAACTTGACCAATACGCTCTAACGCGTCAACAGCACCGTCCAGCAGGCTATCATTAATAAAGTTGTTAAAACGAGCGATAGCGATAGCAACACGCGCTTTTGGCGCAGCAACAACACCTTTGATTACGTTCATAATCTTCCTCAAATATTAATTATAACCCGCGGGGCGCGGATTTTATCACATTCTTTAGGTAATCGTATGAGTGAATTTCAGCAAACAGCTAAAAAAAACGCATTTACCATACAGGGCGCAACCTTACACGAAGGTCACTACCGACTTTTTCAACGTCAGTAAATTCAAATTTAGGCGCATCCGATAATGCGCTTAATTCAGGGAGGCTCACTAAACCACGTGCCGCATCCCCAAGTAATTTCGGTGCAATATACACAATTAGCTCATCGACTAAGCCTAATTTCAATAGCGAACCCGCCAGTTTAGCCCCAGCTTCAACCCAGATACTATTCACATTGCGCTTCGCTAATTGCATCATTAAGATGACTAAATCGATACCATTGTCATCCGCAGGGATAGCGAGTTGCTCAACATCACCTTGCCATGTGACTGTTGTGTCTGGCGTCGGGCGGACTAACCAACATTCCCCCTCTAGCTGAGTGACTTTATGATCAGGGGTGACGCGGTTATGGCTATCTAGCACAATACGAATTGGCTGACGCAGTGTCTCTTCTGGGTACTTTGCTTGAATATCCGCAGGTAACTCATTCCAACGTACGGTTAAAGCTGGATCATCCGCAAGAACCGTATTGCTGGTACTCAAAATCGCACTCGCTTGAGCACGTAATACCTGAACATCTTTACGCGCCGCAGGACTTGTGATCCATTTACTTTCCCCATTCGCTAGAGCCGTTTTGCCATCTAGCGAGGCTGCCAGTTTTAATTGAATGTAGGGAAAAGCGGTACGCATGCGTTTTAAAAAGCCACGGTTAAGTGCTTCAGCTTCTTCCAGTAAAATATTACTAGCCGTTTCGATGCCCGCTTGATTGAGCATATATAAACCTCGCCCAGCGACTTGTGGGTTTGGATCTTGCATCGCCGCAACAACACGACTAATTCCGGCATTAATTAAAGCTTCCGCACAAGGCGGAGTACGACCGTGATGGCTACAAGGCTCAAGGGTCACATAGGCTGTCGCACCTTTTGCTTTATCCCCAGCCATACGCAATGCATGCACTTCAGCGTGAGGCTCACCCGCTTTTTGATGATAGCCTTCACCCACAATCTCGCCGTCACGGACAATGACGCAACCCACATTAGGATTTGGTGACGTGGTAAAGCGCCCTTCTTTTGCCAATTCAAAGGCTCGCGCCATGTAAATACGGTCTTGTTCAAGCATCAATATTAGTCCTGTAACTTAGCAATTTCTTCGCCAAACTCACGTACATCCTCAAAGCTACGATAAACCGAAGCAAAACGAATATATGCCACTTTATCGAGCTTTTTGAGCTCATCCATCACCAAATTACCGATCAACTTGGAAGGCACTTCACGCTCGCCTGTTGCACGTAGGTGGGATTTAATAGAAATAATCGCTTGATCAATAGCATCAGAGCTGACAGGACGCTTTTCTAATGCTTTTAGCATACCTCGGTTGAGTTTTTCTTCATCGAAGGGCTCGCGTATGTCGTCACTTTTAATTACCCGAGGCATAACAAGTTCCGCCACTTCAAAGGTGGTGAAGCGTTCATGACACACCAAACATTGGCGGCGCCTGCGCACTTGAGAGCCTTCACCAACCAGACGCGAGTCGATCACTTTCGTATCTACAGCTGAGCAAAATGGGCAATGCATAGGAATTCCTGATTCTATTTATAGGGTAGGTAGTGTAACTCAGTCCTGAAATGAAAAACACCCTGCAAGTAGAACTCGCAAGGTGCTCTCAACGCTTTATACTACGCAAAAATTAAGGCAGTAAAGACTCTTGGTCTGCACCTTCTTTCTCGACTTTCGCCTGAATTAAGTGCTCACGCTTCATACCCATCTTCAGTGCTAATGCAGAAGCTACGTAGATAGATGAAATCGTACCGATAGTCACACCGATTAACATAACCAGTGAGAAGCCTTCTAACATTGCGCCACCAAACAGATACAGCATCAGAACCACTAATAAGGTTGTTGCTGATGTCATGATGGTACGGCTCAATGTTTGAGTCAGAGATACGTTCATAATTTCATAAGGCGTACCGCGACGAATCTTACGGAAATTCTCACGGATACGGTCCGAAACTACGATGCTGTCGTTAAGGGAATAACCAATAACAGACATCAATGACGCCACGATAGTCATATCAATCTCAATATGGAATAGAGACAGAATACCTAATGTGATCACCACGTCATGAGCGAGCGCCAATACAGCCCCTGCCGCCAAACGCCATTCGAAACGGAAACCAACGTAAATCAGGATACAGATCAGCGCCGTTAATAACGCTAGTGCCCCTGTTTGTGCTAACTCAGCACCTACACTTGGTCCCACGAATTCAATACGCTTAACCGTCGCTTGCTCATCAACGTTTTTATTGATGATAGTAATGATCTCTTTACCCACTTCTTGACCCGCTACACCTTCAACAGGTGGTAAGCGGATCATGATGTCACGGCTGCTACCAAAGTTTTGGATTAATGGATCTTTATGATTCGAGTTAGATAGGCTATCACGAATTTTATCCAAATCAGCAGGCTGGCTAAGGTTGATTTCAATGACGGTACCGCCCGTAAAATCAAGTCCCCAGTTAAAGCCTTTAACACCGATAATCACACAAGAAGCGATCAGTAAAATGATAGAAATACTAAAGGCAACGTTGTCCCAGCGCATAAAGTCATAAACTTTACGACCATAGTTCAATTGTTCAACAGTATAATCCTGTGCCACAACGTGCTCCTTAAATTGACAGCTTATTAATACGTTTACCACCGTATAGAAGGTTCACGATTGCACGTGTACCAACAATAGCTGTAAACATAGAGGTTGCGACACCAATCGCTGTCGTAATCGCAAAGCCTTTAATCGACCCTGTACCCACTGCGTACAAAATAATTGCCGTGATCAGCGTCGTTAAGTTTGCATCGGTAATACTTGAGAAGGCGCCTTTATACCCTTCGTGGATCGCTTGCTGTACCGAGCGCCCATTACGCAGTTCTTCTTTGATACGTTCATTTATAAGAACGTTAGCATCGACGGCAACCGCAAGGGTTAAGACGATACCTGCAATACCTGGCATAGTCAGTGTTGCCCCTGGTAACAGAGACATAATACCCACGATCATCACCAAGTTTGCCATCAAAGCACTACTCGCGATCAAACCAAATTTACGATAGTAAATAATCATAAACAGGATAGAGGCTAACAGACCTGCGATACACGCTTTCAGACCTTGCTCAATGTTTTGCATACCCAATGTTGGACCGATTGTACGTTCTTCAACAATTTGGATTGGTGCAATCAGTGCACCTGCACGCAACAGCAAGGATAATTGACGCGCTTCGTTTGCGTTATCAATTCCTGTAATACGGAACTTACTACCGAAACGAGCTTGAATACGTGCAGCGTTAATCACTTTCTCATCTTTGACTAAAATCGCACGACCCGCAGCATCTTTTTTACCACTGTCTTTGTACTCAACGAACAGGGTTGCCATCAGCTTGTCTTGGTTGTCACGGGTAAAGTCAGACATGATAGAGCCACCTGCACTATCAAGACTAATGCTGACCTGAGGGTAACCATTTTCATCCGTTTCAGACGTTGAGTCAGTGATGTGGTCACCCGTTAAAACAACACGCTTATACAGAACATAAGGCACGCCATTACGGTCAGATTTGAGTTCTGAATCACCCGGAATACGTCCACTTTCTGCAGCTGAGCTATCCACACTTGTATTGACTAAACGGAATTCTAAGGTTGCAGTTGCACCTAAAATTTCTTTTGCACGCGCAGTATCTTGGATACCTGGCAATTCAACAACAATGCGATCCGCACCTTGGCGTTGAACCAATGGTTCAGCAACACCTAATTGGTTAACACGGTTACGGATGATAGTGATGTTTTGAGAGACGGCATAGTTACGTGCTTCACGTAAGCGCTCATCAGTCATAACAGCAATCATGGTGTTATCGCTGCCATCAGAAAACACTAAGTCTGGGTATTTACGCGCCAGTGTTTTCTCAGCAAGACTGCGATCATCAGCGTTACGGAAGCGAACTTCGACGCTATAATCACTGCCTTTACGAATAGAAGAGTACGCAATACCTGCTTGACGCAAGTCATTACGCAAACCATCCATGTTTTGTTCCTGCAATTTACCTAATGCAGTGTCCATATCAACTTCCATCAGGAAGTGAACCCCACCACGTAAGTCCAGACCCAGCTTCATCGGTTCACCACCGAGAGCTTCAAGCCATTTTGGTGTAGCAGGTGCAAGGTTTAATGCAACAACATACTGGTCACCCAACGCGTTCATGATAACTTCACGAGCACGTAACTGAACGTCAGAGTTGTTGAAACGGGCTAAAATCGCCCCATTCTCAAGAGCAACAGATTTGCTCTGAATTTTATCTGTTTCTAAAGCTTTTTGGACTTGGATCAGCGTTTGTTCATTGGCGGCGGTTCCCCGCACGCCAGTGATCTGAACAGCCGGATCCTCACCATATAGGTTTGGAAGTGCATACAGCAAACCGATGAGGATCGCAGTGATCAACATCAGATACTTCCATAAAGGATAACGGTTTAGCACGGCAGTTCCCTTCGGGAAAATTCAGAATTAGATTGCTTTCATTGTGCCTTTAGGTAGAACAGCAGCAACGAAATCACGTTTGATAGTTACTTCAGTGTTTTCACTCAGTTCAAGAACAACATAACCTGTTTCAGACACTTTAGTTACACGACCGATTAAACCACCCGTTGTTAAAACTTCATCGCCTTTAGCGATTGATTCCATCAGTTTACGGTGATCTTTAGCACGTTTTTGCTGTGGACGCAGGATCATGAAATAGAAAATCAGCGCGAAAACAACCAGCATAATAATTAGAGAGTACGGGCTACCTTGAGCGGGTGCGCCTGCTGATGCAGCTGCTTCAGAAATAAAAAAACTCATTCAACTTTCCTCATTGTTATTGAAAGCAATTTCAAACTTACACTTTAACTAATTCAAGTTACATAAAATACATCAAACCATTATGTAACTAGAACTAAAAACTATAATTTGCACTAAATAATTCTTTTGGCTGATGCCAATAACCACAATTCAGCTGCAAGAACGAAGGGTACAGCCCGATATGCTACACAGATCGGGCTAACTTCGCACTTTAAATTCACGCTCTATTTAATGAAGGCTGAGGTTTCCCAATCTTCTGATAGAAATCGGCAGCAAACTGCTCAAAATTGCCAGCTTCAATCGCTTGGCGAATACCTGCCATTAAGCGCTGGTAGTAACGTAAATTATGAATGGTATTGAGACGCGCACCCAAAATTTCATTACAACGGTCAAGATGGTGCAAATAAGCACGGCTATAATGACGACAAGTATAGCAGTCACACTCTTCATCAAGTGATGAAGTATCTGACTTATACTTCGCATTACGAATTTTTACCACGCCGTTAGTGACAAACAAATGCCCATTACGTGCATTTCGAGTTGGCATCACACAGTCAAACATATCAATGCCACGACGCACGCCTTCAACTAAATCCTCAGGTTTACCAACGCCCATTAGGTAACGCGGTTTTTCCGCTGGAATTTGCGGGCATACGTGTTCTAAAATGCGGTGCATATCTTCTTTTGGCTCACCCACTGCTAGGCCGCCTACAGCGTACCCATCAAAGCCGATTTCCACCAGCCCTTTCACGGAGATATCGCGTAAATCTTCGTAAACACTGCCTTGAATAATTCCAAACAGGGCATTTTTATTGTTTAGCTCATCAAAACGTTGGCGGCTACGTGCAGCCCAACGTAATGACATTTCCATTGATGTTTTGGCGTAATCCCAATCGGCTGGATATGGTGTACATTCGTCAAAGATCATGACGATATCAGAACCAAGATCGTACTGAATTTCCATCGATTTTTCAGGACTTAAGAAGACTTTTTCGCCGTTAATTGGATTACGGAAATGAACGCCTTCTTCTTTAATTTTACGCATGGCGCCAAGACTAAAAACTTGGAAACCGCCGGAGTCCGTTAAAATCGGACCTTGCCATTGCATAAAATCGTGCAGGTCACCATGCAATTTCATGATCTCTTGACCCGGACGTAACCATAAATGGAAGGTATTACCCAGTAGAATTTGTGCGCCAGTTTCTTTCACTTCTTCAGGGGTCATCCCCTTCACTGTGCCATAAGTTCCTACTGGCATAAACGCGGGGGTTTCAACCACGCCACGTTCAAAAATTAGGCGACCACGACGCGCATTACCGTCGGTTGTCTGTAATTCATATTTCACGTTTTATCTCCTAGCATCAGAAAAACAGTCTGGTGCTATTGGTTACTGAATCTAAGCGAGCAGCGACGCCGCCACTTATTCTTGTTCTGCCGAGCCGACTTGCTCAAAACGAGCATTCGCATTTGGCGTAATAAACATAGCATCGCCATAACTAAAGAAACGGTATTTTTGCTCAACCGCTTCTTTGTAGGCTCGCATGGTGTTTTGATATCCCGCAAACGCAGAAACCAACATAATCAACGTGGATTCTGGTAGGTGGAAGTTAGTGATCAGGGCATCAATCACTTGATATTCATAACCCGGATAAATAAATATCTGGGTATCATCAAAGAATGGAGCAATTAAAGCATTTTGGCTGGCTTTCGCGGCGCTTTCAAGTGAACGAACAGATGTAGTTCCCACCGCAATCACACGATTTCCACGCGCTTTACATGCCAACACAGCATCGACCACCTCTTGCGGCACCTCTGCATATTCAGAGTGCATAATATGGTCTTCGATGGAATCAACTCGCACAGGTTGGAACGTGCCCGCACCGACATGCAATGTCACGAATGCCATCTCAACGCCTTTTTGACGTAATGCGTCTAATAACGGCTCATCAAAGTGTAAACCCGCTGTTGGTGCAGCAACCGCACCTGGACGTTGGCTATACACCGTTTGATACAACTCTTTATCAGACTCTTCATCTGGACGGTCGATATACGGTGGCAATGGCATGTGCCCAATTTGGTTAAGAATGCTCAACACATCACGGGCATCATCAAAGCGCAATTCAAATAGAGCACCATGACGAGCAACCATTGTTGCGTTCACACTTTCATCTTCACCAAGCAATAATGCCGCACCTTCCTTCGGTGCTTTAGACGCTCTAACATGAGCCAAAACACGGTGCTCATCAAGCATACGCTCAATCAGAACTTCAATTTTACCGCCGCTCGCTTTACGACCGAACAATCTAGCAGGGATCACTCGAGTGTTATTGAACACCAGCAAATCCCCTGGCTCCAATTTTTCAAGAATATCGGTAAACACACCATGCGTAAGCTGTCCCGTGGCACCATCAAGACCAAGTAAGCGACATGAGCTACGCTCAGCCTGAGGATAATGGGCAATAAGTTCTTCTGGTAATTCAAAAGTAAAATCGGATACACGCATTGTATTAACATCAATCTAAAAAAATAAGGCGACTAGTCTAGTGCTGCACTGCCTTTGGCGCAAGAAATAAGCGCCATTTAGTATAAAAAATAAGCAATATTGCGCAAATATTTTCTGAAACCGCACGGAATGTGCCTGCACTCTTTTTTCTTTCATTTTTTCGTTTATAGTACCGACATGAACTACCTTGCTCATCTTCACCTTGCCCATCTCGCCAAAAGCTCTCTATTGGGAAATATGATGGCGGACTACGTACGCGGCAATCCCGCGGGGGAATATTCTGCCGATATTGTCGCAGGGATCCGTATGCACAGGGCTGTTGATAGAACGACCGATACACACCCACTCGTCAAACAAGCACGTCGCCTATTTCGTGAAGAATATCGCCGAGTTGCGCCTATCACATTGGATTTGGTCTGGGATCATTTTCTTTCTCGACATTGGACACGCTTCGTTCCTACCCTTTCACTCTCTGATTTCGTGCGTTTTGCTCGGCAAACCATTGAACCTGATTTGTGTCATACCCCTGAAAAATTTCAGGAGTTAAATGAGTACCTGTGGTCTCAGCAATGGCTGACTCGCTATGCAGAAAAAGAGTATATCGGGAAATCGCTCAATGGCATGGCAAGACGCCGACCGAAGCTGGCTGCCTTGGGTGGCTCTTTTGATGATTTTTTACTTAATTATCCAGAGCTTGAACATATTTTCTTTCAGTTTTATCCATTAATGATTGAGACGGCGGAACAACAGCTTTTTGCCCAAGAGTTCACATTACGTGCATCTGAATAAATTAAAACTTGCACTTTAATGGAATAAAACTATCTTATTGATATTAATTTGCCAAATTGATACCATTGATAGGTAAAAGCTATCATATTGATTGGTTTTAATGCCTTTATTCTCCAAGGATAAATCCTTATCCTTAGGTTATATTTATCCGCATGCCCCATTATGATTGCGGAGATAGAAACCCTTAAAACTCATAGGAGTACATTATGGTTCTGGTAACACGTCAAGCCCCTGACTTTACTGCTGCAGCTGTTCTTGGTAATGGTGAAATCGTTGATAACTTTAACCTGAAAAACCACCTGAACGGTCGTCCAGCTGTGATCTTCTTCTGGCCAATGGACTTCACTTTCGTTTGTCCTTCAGAACTGATTGCATTTGATCATCGTTATGAAGAATTCAAAAAACGCGGCGTAGAAATCGTTGGTGTTTCTTTTGACTCTGAGTTCGTCCATAACGCATGGCGTAAAACGCCTGTTGATAACGGCGGTATCGGTGAAGTTAAATATCCGATGGTTGCTGATATCAAACGTGAAATCATGAAAGCATACGGCATCGAGCACCCAGAAGCGGGCGTTGCTCTGCGCGGTTCTTTCTTAGTTGACAAAAACGGTATTGTTCGTCACCAAGTGGTTAACGACCTGCCATTAGGTCGTAACATCGACGAAATGCTGCGTATGGTTGACGCGCTGCAATTCCACGAAGAGCACGGTGATGTTTGCCCAGCTCAGTGGGAAAAAGGTAAAGAAGGCATGAACGCATCACCAAAAGGCGTTGCTGCTTACCTGACTAAAAACGCAACTGGTCTGTAATTCTACCGATTAAGTTTTCAGATGCCGGCTCAATGCCGGCATTTTTACATCTCTTATCTGCAATTTTTCCTACCTCGTTAACACTTTTCTACTTTTGCTGTTCAGCCCCCTAAATAATTCATGCTATATCTTAACGATACAAATATTTAACAAATTATTTATTTGTATTACATCTAAGCGTTACTTCCTTCATTTAATCGGGAGATACCAATGATAAAAAATGCATGGCGCCCTTCTTTACTACTGATTTCTTTGCTGACATCAAGTCAACTTTACGCCGCTTCCGAACCCGCTGTTGAAGCGACAAAAGGTATGGTTGTCTCCTCTCAACACCTCGCATCCCAAATTGGAGCTGATATTTTAAAAGCTGGAGGCAATGCGGTGGATGCTGCGGTTGCAGTCGGTTACGCGCAAGCCGTTGTTAACCCGTGCTGTGGTAATATCGGCGGCGGTGGGTTTATGACACTTCACCTTGCTGATGGCAAAGATATCTTCATTAACTTTCGAGAAACCGCACCAAAAGCCGCCAGTGCCGACATGTATTTAGATAAAGATGGCAAGCTTATCAAAGATGCCAGCTTATACGGCTACCTCGCCTCAGGCGTTCCAGGCACAGTCAAAGGTTTAGATTATGCCCTTGAAAAATATGGCACGATGAGCCGCCAACAAGTCATGGCGCCTGCAATTAAACTCGCAAGAGAAGGTTTTGTACTCACCCGTGGAGATACGGATGTACTCGACACCACAACTGAACGCTTTAAACAAGATCCTGAAGTCGCTCGTATCTTCTTAAAACCAGATGGAAGTACTTACCAACCTGGAGACTTGCTCGTTCAAACCGACTTAGCTAACACCTTAGAAAAAATCGCTAATAACGGTCCTGTCGCCTTCTATGAAGGGGATATACCTAAAATTGTAGAGGCAGCCTCGAAGAAAAACGGTGGGATCCTGACGGCTCAAGACTTTGCAGATTACACCATCGCAGACACAACGCCTGTTAGCTGTACATATCGCGGCTACAAATTTATCTCTGCCCCACCACCAAGCTCCGGCGGTGTGACTATCTGTGAAACCCTCAATATCTTAGAAGGTTATGACCTAAAAGAAATGGGCTTCAACTCAGCAGAATATATTCATACACTGACCGAAGCGATGCGCCATGCTTACATGGATCGCAATACATTCCTAGGTGATCCTGCATTTGTCGATAACCCGACAGGCAAATTACTCAGTAAACAGTATGCGGCAGATCTGCGAAAAGAAATTGTTCCGAACAAAGCGACGCCGTCTACCGAAGTCCAGCCTGGTATAGGACCACATGAAAAACCAGAAACCACCCATTATTCGGTGGTAGATGATAAAGGCAATGCTGTTTCAACCACTTATACGATTAATGGTCGATTTGGCTCCGTCGTTATTCCACCGGGTACAGGCTTCTTCTTGAATGATGAAATGGATGATTTCACCACCAAAGTCGGCGAAAAAAATCTGTATGGATTAGTACAAGGAGAAAGAAACTCCATTGCCCCCGGTAAGCGCCCACTATCATCCATGAGCCCAACAATTGTCACCAAAGATGGCAAAGTGTTCTTAGTTCTCGGCTCACCGGGTGGCTCTCGTATTATTTCGATTACCTTACAAACCGCGTTAAATATTATTGACCATGGTATGCCTCCACAAGAAGCGGTAAATGCCCCTCGAATTCACCATCAATGGCTCCCAGACGAGGTTTACTATGAACAGCGTGGCGTGTCTAAAGATACGTTAGCTCTACTAGATAAAATGGGATATAAGATGGTTGAACAGACGCCATGGGGCGCTGCGGAGCTGATTATGATTGGTATTCCTGATGGTGCAGGTGTCAGTGCAAAATCCTCAGGTAACGATTCTGCCGTTTCCGGTAAAGTTCGCGAAGGCTTTATCTATGGCTCTAACGATGTCCGCCGCCCTGCGGGTAGTGCTGTGGGTGTGAATTAATTCAGTCATCATGATAACGAAAAATGCCAGTGGGATTATCCTCCACTGGCATTTTTATTGCGTATTTACAAAATACTACGCGTGCTTATGATGTTCGCTAGATGGTGAAATGAATCTATCACACACAATAGCAACAACCAGCACAGCGACGGATGGTAACACCCAAGCTAAATCTTGTTGGTATAATGGGATAGACGTCATCCAATCTGGAATGTAGATCTTCAAACTATCCGATGCTTTCACTGCGCCAATCAAGCCAACCACAAAACTTGTTAACATCGTCGGTGCAATTACGATGGTTGGATTACGCCACCATTTCAATGTAAAGCTCATCAAAATCAAAACAATACAAGGCGGATAGATCGATACTAAAACAGGCAGTGAGAATGCGATCAGCTTACTGAGCCCAAGGTTTGAAATCACCATGGAGAACAGACCCAAAATTAGCACTAACTTACGGTAAGAAATTGCGACATAACGGCTGAAAAATTCAGCACATGCACAGGTTAAACCAACAGCAGTTACCATACAGGCAACAAAAATCAGCACCGCTAAGAAGAAGCTACCGTAGTTCCCAAAAGTGTACTGAACATATTCATGCAGAATATCAGCACCATCGGCAGGATTTGGAATTAATGAACCGCTATTCTCGCCCAGTTTAAACAGCGATAAATAAACCAGCGTTAATAAAACCCCTGCAATTAAGCCCGCCCACATAGTATAACGAGTTAATAATGAGGAGTTTTCGATACCTCGTGAGCGCGCCGCATTCACAATGACGATACCAAACACCATCGCACCTAATGTATCCATCGTTAAGTAACCATTGATGAAACCATTAGAGAATGCCATATTTTGATATTCTGGCGTTGCCACAATTGGTTGCCCTGCGGGCCACATCACCGCCGCAATACCCAATATAGCCAGTGCCAACATTTTTACTGGCGCCAGAATATGCCCCACGCTATCAAGTAACTTACCTGGATATAACGAAATTCCGATGACCAGTACAAAATAGATTGCACTATAAACCAATAGGGAGATTTCCGATTCACCACCAAGCAATGGCGCAATACCCACTTTATACGAAACGGTTGCTGTTCTTGGTGTCGCGAAAAGAGGTCCTACTGATAAGTAAGCAACGACAGCTAATAATAAACCAGCAGTTTTACCAATCGGCGTGCTGAGCGCTTCAATACCGCCCCCCACTTTTGCTAGTGCAACAACAGTAAGAACAGGAAGACCGACGCCAGTGACTAAGAAACCAAGTGCAGCAGTCCAAACCTGCTCACCTGCTTGTAAACCGACCATTGGCGGGAAAATGATATTTCCAGCACCAACAAATAGCGCAAAGGTCATAAAACCTAAGGCGAGGATATCTCTGGATGATAAACGATGAGCCATATTATGTTAATTTTTAGTAAATTATGAATTAAAAACAGGCTATCTCATAGATAACCTATTGGAACATATATGACGAAATAGAGTTCTGATTAACATGACTTTAACACTATAAAATGCATGCCTTGGTTAGCTTTGTAATACTAAACATCAAAAAACAGTAAAAATCGCCAATAACTGGCGACAAGTAAAACTTTTATAGGGAAAAAAGGCAAGAGCAAACCTGAAAACAAGAATAAAGTACCAAACTAAATTTAAGAACCAGTGATTACTGTCAGTAAATTTGCAATATCCCGTATATATTCAGGCTAAAAAAACAGCAACAAAACATTATTTAACCACTCATAATGTATTTTGGCAGGATAAGATGAAGAAAATTGCGGGATAACAATGAAAATATAGCGCGGCGATTAAAAATAACGTCAAAAAGGAAGAAATAGCAAAACAAAAAACCTTGCTAATGCAATGATTTTATTAGCAAGGTTTCATTTTTAGCGATTATTTGGCACACCTATTTTTTATCTGACACAATAAAAACAGGCGGTAACGTAAAGGAAAATTCACTGCCCTTACCAATCTGACTGGTGACCGATAATTGGCTGCTATGATGCTGAACAGCATGCTTAACAATCGCTAAACCTAGGCCCGTTCCCCCACCACCTTGTCGAGAGCGCGCCTTATCCACACGATAAAAACGTTCCGTTAAGCGAGGAATGTGCTCAGCAGGAATTCCAGGACCATTGTCACTCACGCTAAATTGTGCGCCGTTATTGGTTTTCTGCCATTTTACCTTAATTTTCGTCCCTTCCGGTGTATGGTTTATCGCATTATAAACCAAGTTAGCAACCGCACTGCGTAACTGTTCTTCATTACCATGCACTCGCAGTTTTTCATCAATCACGAATTCAAACTCATGTCGCCCTTGGCTTAAGCCAATGGCTTCTTGTTCAATCATTTTAAGAATGACCGGCATATTAATCTGTTCATCAAGATTAATTTGAGGGGCAACCTCAATTCGTGATAGTTGCAGCAATTGCTTCACTAAATTATCCATCCGATGGGTCTGCTCTTGCATCACCGATAAGGCTTTTTTATTCATCGGTGATGTTCCTTCTTGGTCATCCATCACCTCGAGATAACCTTGAATGACGGTCAGTGGTGTACGTAATTCATGGCTAACGTTGGCAAAAAAGTCTCTGCGTGCTTTTTCCAATCTGCGCTTTTCAGTCACATCTCGAGCCACCATCAATAACTGGTCACTGGTGTATGGCAAAATGCGAAACTCCACAATTTCACCGCTGTTCAATTCAATCGTCAGCGCTTGGTCATAACTCTTCACCGTGAAATAACGGCTAAAATCAGGATAACGTAATAAATTAAAAATATGCTGCCCGTTATCCTCTGGCCAGCGAAAGCCAAGAAGCTGTTGAGCGTGGCGGTTACACCAAAAAATATTGCCTTCCGTGGTCATCATAACGACCGCATCGGGTAGAGACTCAGCTCCACTGCGAAACCGTTTAATAAGTTGTCCTAATTCGCGGCGGCGCTTACGGTTACGCTGCTGCATTTGATAAATACCGTAAAATATTGGCTCCCAGCCCCCTTTACCATCTGGTGGCAACATACTTCTATCTAGCCACAACCAGTCTGAAAGTTTTAGCAGGTTATATCCATGCCAAATTAACGCAGCTAGTAATGAAATAACCAATAGCCACGGCAGGTGGCCAATAAAAATAGATAATATTAGTGCGGGTAAAATAAATAAAAACAGCCCCCAGATCAGCTGTTTTAAGGATAAGCGTTCAAGCACCCCTGTTTCTCCCTAATGGTTTCTCAATAACGCACAGAGAAGCGGTAGCCAGTACCACGAACCGTTTGCACCATTTTATCATGCCCATCTAGCTCTAACGCTTTTCTTAAACGACGAATATGCACATCCACCGTCCTATCTTCGACATACACGTTTGCACCCCAAACATAATTAAGTAACTGCTCGCGGCTATAGACTCGCTCTGGATGGGTCATAAAAAAGTGAAGTAACTTATATTCGGTAGGTCCCATATCGATGGGAATCTCATTACTCGTAACACGATGGGAAGTCGGATCAAGCACTAACCCATTCATTTCAATAATATCTTCTGTCGACATTGGCGAGATGCGCCGCAAAATTGCTTTAACACGGGCTATCAATTCTTTTGGTGAGAACGGCTTAATTAAATAATCGTCCGCGCCAACTTCTAACCCTTTCACACGATCTTCTTCTTCCCCTCTCGCGGTTAGCATCATTACGGGGACATCACGCGTAGCACTATCTCGTTTCATATGTTTGATCACTTGGATGCCTGAACCTCCGGGGATCATCCAATCCAGCAACACTAAATCAGGTAATGGATCAACCAATTGTGCTATTGCAGAATCATAATCATCAGCTTCTGTAGGCTGAAAACCATTCTGTTCCAATACAAAACAAACCATTTCTCGGATGGGCGCTTCATCTTCAACAACTAGAATGCGTCTTGCCATGATTGTTCCTGTAAATAAGAAGAGATTTTTAATGTGACCGCATTATGCGTCAGTTTTGTGACAGAATTATGAATATCTCAACGTAAGGCTACGATCCATCATTAGATTAACAGTTTACTGTCATGTAAGTGAAACATAAAAGCCATATCAGCCAAGCTTCCTACTTTCATTGCGAAGCGCTTCTCAACTATTTTTCATGCGCTTCCCTTCATATGGCACCGATGCGGTATACTGTGATACAGCAAACTATAGGGTTTGAATATTAGTATAGTAAAAGCGTCATAATCATAGGAATAGGTAGCTCATGCGCATCATCCACACCTCAGACTGGCATTTAGGTCAATATTTTTTCACCAAAAATCGAGCATCTGAGCATCAGCACTTTTTACTCTGGTTAATTGAACAAATCAAACTGCACCAAGTGGATGCACTGATAGTGGCAGGTGATGTCTTTGATACTGGGGCACCACCTAGCTATGCCCGTGAACTATACAATCAATTTATTGTTGATTTACAACGAACTAACTGCCAATTAGTCATTTTAAGCGGCAACCATGATTCGGTTTCTGTTCTAAACGAATCCAGTGCGCTATTACGTTATTTAAACACCCATGTCATCACCTCAAGCAGTGAATCTCATGTCATTACGCTAAAAGATAAACAAGGAAATCCGACTGGGCTAGTTTGCGCCATCCCGTTTTTACGCCCAAGGGATGTTCAAATCAGTATGGCAGGGCAAAGTAGTGAAGAAAAACAACTTTCATTGCAAAATGCCATCCGTGATTACTATCAAACCTGTTACCAAAAAGCCGTTAAGCAGCGCGAAGCTCTTGGCTTAGATATTCCTATCATCGCGACAGGACATCTCACTGTGATCGGTGCTGAACTCACCGATTCCGTCCGCGAAATTTATATCGGTACATTGGATGCATTTCCGTCCGGAGCCTTTCCTCCAGCAGATTATATTGCACTCGGGCATATCCACCGCCCGCAATTAATTGGTGGGAAAGAATATATTCGTTATAGCGGCTCCCCCATTGCACTCAGCTTTGACGAATCACAACAACAAAAAAGTGTGTGTTTAGTGGAATTTAAGGGTCATCAATTTTCCAATGTTACATTGCTACCAATCCCTGTTTCTCAACCACTGTATAGTCTTAAGGGCACCTTAAAAGAGCTGCAACAACAGCTTATGACGTTACCCACCACCACTGAAAACCGCCCAACTTGGTTAGATATTGAAGTCGCATCCCAAGATTATCTTGGCGATATTCAGCAACGAATTGAAGCGCTCACCCAAGATCGCTGTGTCGAAGTGGTTCGCCTACGCCGTGCTCGTCGAGCCCAAACAGGCCAAAACCTTACACAGCCCAATGAAACATTGAGTGAATTAACGGCTGAAGAAGTCTTCTCTCGAAGGCTTGCTGAAGAATCATTAGAAGACAAAGCGTTAGAGCAGCGTTTATTACAACTGTTCAAGCAATCCTACGCCACCTTACGCACTGAACAAGGGGAATAAGCGTGAAAATTTTAAGCTTACGTCTCAAAAATATTAATTCCCTTAAAGGTGAATGGAAAATTGATTTCACTGAAGAACCGTTTGCCAGCAATGGGTTATTTGCCATCACTGGTGCTACGGGAGCAGGAAAAACCACCTTATTAGATGCTATCTGCCTCGCGCTATACCATCAAACCCCACGTTTAGGGCAAATATCAAAAAGTAAAAATGAACTGATGACTCGCCATACGGGCGAATGCTTAGCGGAAGTAGAATTTGAAGTTAAAGGTATCGCTTATCGTGCATTCTGGAGCCAACGCCGCGCAAATAATAAAGCCGATGGCAACCTCCAAGATCCTAAAGCAGAGCTAGCAACCGTCGCTGATGGACAAATTATCGCAGAAAAAGTCAGTGAAATTCGTGAAAAAATTGTGCAAATCACGGGATTGGATTTTGGACGTTTCACCAAATCTATTTTACTTTCCCAAGGTGATTTTGCTGCTTTTCTCAATGCCACAGAAAAAGAACGCGCTGACTTATTGGAAGAGATCACTGGCACCGAAATTTATAGTCAAATTTCGGTCTATATCTTTAATCAGCATAAACAAGCCAAAACTGATCTCGATCTCCTTCGAGCACAAGCCAGTAGCATCAATCTGCTTACGGAAGTCGAATATCAAGAGCTTGTTGACAAGCAGCAACAATATTCAGCCCAAGAACAGCAGCTGAGTCAAAGTAAACTTCGCCATCAACAAGCCGTGACTTGGCACCAACAGTATCAACAGCTCGCACAAAATACCCAGCGCTTACAGCTAGCGCAACAGCAAGCTCAACAACGCTATCAAGCGGCAGAGCCCCAATTACACAAGCTCGCTCAAAGCTCTCCTGCGGAAGCCTTACGCCCGGATTGGCTGGCAGTGCAAAGCTTGCAAACTCAACTTGATGAACAGACTCAAAAACAGCAACGCATAACCCAACACTTAGAAGAGGCTCAAAAGCAACGTTTACCTTTAGTGACCCAACATGCCCAAGCGCAGCTTGAACAAAATCAATACAATGAATGGGTACAGAAAACGACGGTCATGATCGATAACGAAGTGCGCCCATTAGACAATCGACTTTCCCAGCTCAATCAACAAAAATTGCAACTCTCAGAGCAATTAAGTCAGCTAAACAGTGAGTATTTACAGAAAAAAGCAAGTGTAGAGAACGCTCAGCAGCAAATTGATCATGCAAAGAGTGGGCTGAATAAAACGCAATTATTTCTCCAAGAACACGCAAATGACGCCCAAATTATTACCCAATTAGGACGCTGGCAGCAGCAAGGTCAATTTGTTTATGAACTGACTGAACAACTCACTAAAAATCAGCAAAAACAACACGCAATCAAGCTAGAATGGCAAACATTACAACAAGCTCAATTGCAAAAACTGAAAGAACATCAAAAAGCTCAGCTCAGTCTTGAAGCGTCTCACTCCCGCTTTAATCTGCTTGAAAAACAATTTCAAGAATACAAAGAAAAACACGATATGAGTGCAATTAACGCTCTCATTATTCAACTGCAAGCACAGTTACAGCATGCTCAAATACTGCCACTTTTACTCTCGCAACATGAGGAAAAACACCAGCAAGTACAGCTACACATTCAGCAACAAAACCAGCTCGCAGAATCTATCCAGCAAGTGGAAAAACTGATTGCAATTACACAAGATAGAGTGACTCAATTGGAGCCTCAACGCCAAGTTTTAGAACAAAAACTTCAACTAGAACAAAAAATTGTCAGCTTGGAACATGAACGCCAACAACTCATTGAAGGAACACCGTGCCCCCTTTGTGGCTCATTAAAGCATCCTGCTTTAGAGGCATACCATGCTGTTACGCCAAACGAAACCCAGCAACAATTGGTTGCGCTCAACACACAGATAGAATCCGAAAAACAACAACTCACCGAACACCAAGCATTATTACTAGCGGATAAACGTCGCCAACAAGATAATGAAGCAACACAAAAACAGTTACAGGCCCAATTAGATGCTCTCAATACCCAATGGCGACAAACTTGTAAGCAAGCACTTACACCGGAATTAGCGAAAACACATCTCGCAGTAGAGCAATGCCTTTTAGATTTGCGCAATCAACTCACGGTTCAGCAAACCATCACCAGTGAATTTACACAGCTGGAACGCCAACACCAAGAGGCAAAAAACCACTATTACGAACAGCAAGCTCAAACTAAGCAACTGCTCTCCGAGCTATCGCTTCTTGATGAAAAACTTAAATACCATTCCCAGCAATTAGACGAAAACCTAGCGGAACAACACGCTTTGAAACAACGCGTTGAGCAGCAAACACTGCAGCTAGCCACCTCGCTCTCGCCATTTAACCTAACGCTACCAAGCCAAGAACAGTTTTCCTCTTGGCTAAAAGAAATTGAACAACGGGGGCAATACTATGAGGCGCAAAAAACAGCCGCTCAACAGTTCGCTAAAAGTATTGAGGTTCATGCCGCTACTCTCGCAGCGGAAACAACCTATGCACAACAAATTGAGCAACAACTCGCGTCACAACAGCAACATTTTGAGCAGCTAAATCAGCAAATTGGACATGCGAATACCCAACGTCAAAATATGCTAGACGGTCAAGCTATCACTGTTTTTACCCAAAATATGCAGGTGCAGCAGGCTCAATGTGCTCGTAAAGTCGATGAACTTACTCTGCAAATCAGTGAGATAGACAAACACATCGCCGCACTCACAGGAAGTGCCCAAGAACTCGATGAGCAACTCAAACAACTCAATCAACGGCAATCTGTTGCACAAGCTCAGTTTATTGATGCGCTTAAGAACAGCCCGTTTGACACCCAAGAGCAATTCCTGAATGCCCTCCTTCCTGCCGAAGAAAAAATTCAGCTTGAGCAACTTAAACAACAAGTGACTCAGCAGCAGCTTGAAGCGGAAACCCGCTATCAAGAAAGCCTCTTATCTCTCGCCAATCATGAACAACAACGTTTAGTTGAATTTGCGGAGTTGTCATTGGAGCACATTCAACATGCATTGACTGAGTTAGATAATAAAATCAAGGAATTAAACCAACAACAAGGGCAGATTATTAACCAACTCGAGCGCGATCAACAGCAACGTCACCAACAGCGCGAGTTATTGAATAAAATTGAACAGAGCCAATTAAGCTACGATGATTGGAGTTACCTCAACAGCTTAATAGGCTCCGCTGAAGGGGATAAATTTCGCCGTTATGCTCAGGGGTTAACCTTAGACTGCTTAGTCTCTTTAGCTAACCAACAACTCGATAAATTGCATGGTCGCTATTTGCTGCAAAGAAGCCATTTAGCCAACCTTGAATTACAAGTTATTGATGGCTGGCAAGCGGATAGTATTCGCGATATTAAAACACTGTCTGGAGGGGAAAGCTTCTTAGTCAGTTTGTCGCTAGCCCTTGCACTCTCTGACATGGTGAGTCATCGAACCCAACTGGAATCGCTCTTTCTTGATGAAGGTTTCGGTACATTGGATGCCGAAACCTTAGACATTGCTTTAGATGCATTAGAGAGCCTCAACGCTTCAGGAAAAACCATTGGTGTTATTAGCCACGTTGAAGCCATGAAAGAACGAATTCCGGTACAAATTACCGTGAAAAAAGCAAATGGTCTTGGCTATAGTGAACTCCCAAGCCACTATCGTGTCAGTTAATCTCAAAAAGCCTAAAATAAAGCTACTGATATGATTTTTATGGATTTTTAACTACATGCAAAAATTTGAATGTTTAGGTTAAATTTTTTTTCTATGATTTTAAAGGGATACCTTTATAGTTATTCACATCGAAACAAGTTACGGCTTCTGAGGTTGTTCAATAAATTGCCGTGCTCTAAACAAAAGCAAGGGGACAAACATGTCTAACGCATTTATCGAAATGATTAAAAATCGTCGCACTATTTATAACTTAGGCGACTCATTACCTATCTCGGAAGAGAAAGTTGCTGGATTGATCAAAGAAGCCGTTAAGCACTCACCATCTGCATTTAATTCACAGACTTCACGTGTTGTCGTGTTATTTGGTGCACAACATAAAAAACTGTGGAACATCACCAAAGATGCTTTACGCGCTATCGTTCCTGAAGCAGCTTTTGCTGGTACTGAGCAAAAAATCAATAGCTTTGCCGCAGGCGCTGGTACTGTGCTGTTCTTTGAAGATAAAAATGTAGTCACTGGCTTACAAGAACAATTCCCATTATACGCAGATAATTTCCCTATCTGGTCTGAACAAGCGAGCGGTATGGCGCAACTGGCAGTATGGACAACATTATCTCAGGAAAATGTGGGCGCATCACTGCAGCACTACAACCCATTAATTGATAATCAAGTTCAAAAAGAATGGGATATTCCAGCAAATTGGGTTTTACGTGCTCAAATGGTATTTGGCTCAATTGAGCAACCAGCGGCTGATAAAGACTTTATGGACGACGACGTTCGTTTCAAAGTATTCAAATAATTCATCACTAACCGTTATTATATTAAAGCCTCTACAATTGCTTGTAGGGGCTTTATTTTATTTATTCATTCCAATCATTATGTATTCCATTATATAGCACACTTCAATTTCATTAATTTCTTAACAATATAAAACTCCAATCTATCGCAAATTATTACATATAAAATTAGAACAGAAGATATTACTCATTTTCAATCACTGCTTATTTAAAAATAATATTTAGTTTTTATAGATAAGTCGCATTTTTATAAGAAAATGTCTTTTTAATCGCTCATATGAAACTGAAAAATAACTTTAATTTGATTGACATCAATATGTTATATTCCCATGATAATAGTATTTACTTATAGACTAAATTTTTATTTCTGCATTATCGGTATTTGAACTACACTAAAAATAAGAGCACAAAAGCAGTATTGGATGGTGGTCAGTGTTATTAAAGGGGGTGGACTATGAAACGTTTATCTTTATTAACTACTGTAGTGACAATCTTCATTTCAAGTTGTTCTTTCGCGAGTAATCTTAACCCATCGTCAGGAGGTACAATCTCATTTGGTGGTTATATCTATGAACCTCAGTGTGAAGTCAATATCGCAAATCAAACTCATGTGAATATTGATTGTTATCGTAATGGTAAAACCGTTACCGCTTCAGGCTCATTGAAAAATGGCAAAAAAGTTGAATCCGAGTATGTCAAAGTTGAATATGACAAATACAGTAAATTACCTATGTTGAACGTAACTTATGAATAAGTTAATTGAAGATTTAATAAGCATCATCATTCGGGGAGCTGCTATTTACTCTCAAGTTTAAACTCCCCGAATATTATTCCCAGCTCTCACTTCGCTATCGCTTGCCACATTATTGCCAAGTTCAACCATCTCAATATTTTCTTCATTTATTTTTTCATATAAATGTCACCCCAAAATACACGGTAATGAAAAAAGCCTGACACAAGTGACAGGCTTCAGATAATTACCGCTTTTATTACTGCTGAAATTACTTAGCAGTTAAATCAACTTGGTAAATTGCAAATCCAATATCATCAGTACCTACTTTCTTCATTGGATACTGAGCGTGCTGCTGAATAAACTCAGCTGCTTTTTCACTTGGTGAAGTTTCAAAACGAACATCAAGCTTTTTATCGGTTTTGATTGGAGTGAATGACCAGTTATTATCGGCCTTCGAAACGACTTCACCTTTCTCTTTAGAAACTTTAGCAATATACGCCGCTAAAATCGCACGGTTTTCATCTGGCGATGCAAACGCAATATGCGCATCACCCGTACCTGCGAACTTACCGCCATAACCACGATAGTTATTGGTCGCGATTAAGAATGCCGCTTTAGGGTTGATTGGTTTGCCTTGGTAAGTCACATTTTTGATACGATTAGCATCTTTATTAACCACTTGACAGTCAGTGTCATACTTAGCAGGCTGAGTCAGGTCAATCTGATAATTCACACCACTAATAGTGTCAAAGTTATAGGTTCTAAAACCATCCCAGTTAATCAGGCTTTGTGGCTTAGTTGATTGTGCATCGATTTGGTTGAACATGCCCGCAGAGCACTCTAACCATTCAACCACATCCGCACCTGTTGCTTTTACTACCACTAAGGTATTTGGATAGAGATATAAGTCAGCAGCATTACGGAAAGTTAAATCCCCTTTTTCCACTTCAACAAACTCAGAAGGTGCATTTTTACGTCCACCGGCTTTGAATGGTGCCGCTGCCGCTAATACTGGTAAGTCAGCTAAGTCTGGGTCCCCTTGGATAAAGTTACGGGTGTAATCCATCTGAGCATCATTCACAATCTGAACCGTTGGATCGCTTTGAACTAATGCCAAGTAGCTGTACATGTTTTCAGAGGCTTTACCAATCAATTTACCCACGAAATCACGAGTACCTTGATGCTGCTCTTGGATGATTTTTACGAGTGATTCATCGCGCTCAACCAGTGCTTTCTTGGTGGCTTTATCATAAACAGGGCGGGCATGAGCTTGAGCATCAACCACTTTCCAATCGCCGCTGTCATTGTTAACCACCAAATCAACTACACCTAAATGGTCACCCCACTGTCCTGGCATAACTGCTGGAATGCCATTAACCGTGCCTTTTGCCACATCGACGCCTTTAATATCGGCGAATTCTTTGCTTGGGAACACACCGTGAGAGTGACCAAACATAATGGCGTTAATACCCGGTACTTCGCTGAGATAGTACACAGAGTTTTCTGCCATCGCTTTGTATGGCTCTTGTGAGAATCCTGAGTGAGGAATTGCCACAATCAGGTCTGCACCCTCTTTCTTCATTTGCGGCACAAACTTTTTAGCGGTTTCAGTGATGTCATTCACCTTCACTTTGCCTTCTAAGTTTGGTTTATCCCAAATCATGATTTGTGGTGGCACAAATCCAATGTAGCCCACTTTGATTGTATGGGTTTTGCCATCACGATCTTTTACTGGGGTATCAACAATAATGTAAGGCTTGAAGTAGTTTTCACCCGTTTTGGCATCAACGATATTCGCGTTGACGTAAGGGAATTTTGCGCCTGCAATGGCTTTTTTCAGATAATCTAAACCAAAGTTGAATTCATGGTTACCGAAGTTTCCAACTGTGTAACCCATGGTGTTCATTAGGCTATGAGCTGGATGAGATTCACCGTCTTTTAAGCCTTTATTTGCCATGTAGTCAGCCAGAGGGCTGCCTTGAATTAAGTCACCGTTATCCACCAAAATCGCGTTGGTCGCTTCATTTTTAGCAGCTTTAATCAGTGTCGCTGTGCGTACCAGACCAAATTGCTCTGTGGGTTTATCTTTGTAGTAATCGAAGTCAATTAGGTTACTGTGAACATCGGATGTTTCCATGACACGTAAGTCAACCGTGACAGCATGGGCATTAAATGCCACCAGCAGAGCCAAAGATGAAAGTTTTAGAGCCTTTTTCACGTTAAATCCCCTTTGTTGCCTTTTGAAGGAACGCCCTTCATAAAATCTAGATTCATTTCATGGTTATTGAGTAAAAATCCAACAATACCCGAAATAAAGCCTATCACTGTGTGTTAGATATCATGTTTTAATGATAATGCCTGCAAACAGTAACCATTTTTTGTGACTAAATCACGGTTTTAGTCCATTTATGAATCCCGACTTTTATATAGCTCACAAAAATAGATTTATCCGGTAAAAATCACCGCTATTATTTGAGTTATCGATAAAATCCGCTATTCCCCAAACAACTCACCAACACTCACTTTATAAGTAGCTAAATCCACCAGCTCAATTTTTGTACTTTCATCCTTGCCTTTCTTTTACTTTTGCTTTTGCTTTTGCTTTTGAACTTTTCGCTCTTCCCCTCACCCTATGCTCTAAATAATTCGCGTTGTAGCAAGGCGGCAAGTGAAGCTAATCCCTAGGAGCATACATAAGTATGTGACTAGGGTTAGTGAGCGTAGCCAACGCAGCTACAGCGTGAAGTATGACGAGCATTAATCCCTAGGGGCATCCATGAATATGTGACTAGGGTTAGTGAGCGTAGCCAACGCAGCTACGGCGTGAAGTATGACGAGCATTAATCCCTAGGAGCATACATAATATGTGACTAGGGTTAGTGAGCGTGGCCAACGCAGCTACAGCGTGAAGTATGACGAGTATTAATTTTCAGAGCATAACCAAGCTGCCCCTCGCACCCCACTCGAATCCCCATGCTCCGCTTTCCTGATTGGCGTATCAAACTCTCTACCGAACACCCATTGACGTATTTTCTCTGGCAGTTTTTCATATAGCTCATCAACATTACTCATTCCACCACCTAACACGATGACATCGGGATCGAGCATGTTGACGGCTTGAGCAAGTGCTTTGGCAAGGCGATTTTGGTAATTTTCGAAGGCTTTTATCGCATGCTTGTTGCCATTTTGCGCCAATTGAATAATTTCTGTTCCCGTCTTAGATTCTCCGGCTCGCTTTTTATAGTCCGCCATAAAACCTGTTCCAGAAACAAACTGTTCTGTGCAGCCATTGAGCCCGCAATAACATTTTTCCCCTGCAAGAAACAGCCTATCTTGGTCATCTTGCCACGGTAAAGGATTGTGTCCCCATTCCCCCGCGACCCCATTACCGCCAGAATGAACTTGACCATTGATGGCGATCCCTGCACCGCATCCAGTTCCAATGATTACGGCAAACACCACTTTAGCACCAGCTCCAGCACCATCCACCGCCTCTGAAACCGCAAGACAGTTCGCGTCATTGGCCATTTTGACAGGACGACCTAAGCAGTGAGCTAAATCCTTATCGAAAGGTTGTCCATTTAACCATGTTGAGTTAGCGTTTTTCACTTTTCCCGTAATCGGAGAAAGTGTTCCGGGGATCCCTAAACCAACGCTGCCAGTTTGCCCTGTTGCCGCTTCTGCATCATTCACTAAACGCTTAATCGCATCGAGTGTTCCTTGGTAATCACCACGTGGTGTGGGTGTACGCTGGCGAAATAAGATATTGCCGCCATCATCCAACGCAACCACTTCAATTTTTGTACCACCTAAATCAATACCTATTCTCATCATGGCACTCACTTATTATCCATTTGTCATTTAATTACCTGTCTACATTATTAGACTCCCTTTATAGAAAGTAAAACCTGTAAAGCATCCGGCATTTTTTTTCGCTTAATAACAGACAATTCGCTATCATGTCCGCCTTGCTAAACATGTTTTTAATGACAAAGGTAGGTTTTTCATGTGGTTCAAGAATATATTGGTCTATCGCCTGAATCGGGATTTGGCACTCTCCGCGGATGATCTGGAAAGACAACTTGCGCCGCTCGCTTATACCCCTTGTGGAAGCCAAGACATGATGAAAACGGGTTGGGTACCTCCAATGCGTGGTGCCGATGCTCTCACCCATGCTGCTAATAACCAAATTCTCATTTGTGCTAAAAAAGAAGACAAAATGCTGCCATCTCCAGTGATTAAGCAAGCATTACAAGAGAAAATTGAAAAATTAGAGGCAGATCAAGGTCGCCAACTGAAAAAAACCGAAAAAGCATCTTTGAAAGATGAAGTCGTGCATGACTTACTGCCGCGAGCCTTCAGTAAATTCAGCAAAACCTACATTTGGATTGATACCGTTAATCAACTCATTATCGTCGATGCTGCCAGTGCTAAACGTGCCGAAGATAATTTAGCATTATTACGTAAAAGCCTAGGTTCGCTTCCTGTTGTACCGCTCACATTTAAAGACCCAATTGAACTCACATTAACTGAATGGGTACGCTCAGGTGCATTACCTCAAGGCTTTGCAGCTATGGATGAAGCTGAGTTAAAAGCGATTTTAGAAGAAGGCGGGATTATTCGTTGTAAGAAGCAAGACCTGATTTCTGACGAAATTGCTACACACATCGAAGCGGGTAAGTTAGTCACAAAACTCTCATTGGATTGGGAAGAGCGCGTACAATTTATGTTGTCCGATGACGGCTCCCTGAAAAAATTAAAATTCAGTGACAAACTTAAAGAACAAAATGACGATATTCCAAAAGACGATTTTGCTCAAAAATTTGATGCCGATTATATTTTAATGACAGGCGAGCTCAGTGCCTTGATTGCTCGTCTCATTGACGTTCTCGGCGGTGAAGCCGAACATTAATATTATTTAGCTTTTCGTCCTGACCTCACGATGGCAACACACATTCTCGCATGTTGCCATTTTCTTTTTAGACCCTGCTTGCAGAGCCACAATTAAGTCATTGACTGCCTCCCTAATCTCTGGTTGATTAAATTACATCCTTGCAACAAATCAGTAGCAATCTTGATTATTTAATAACAACAACTAATGCAGCTTCTCAATGAAGTTTTGGTCAATATTCGAGCGAAGGAATGGTTATGATAGAATTCATCGAGCCAGAAGTGGATGAAAACTCAGTCGTCTCCTTACAGAAAGTGACGGCAGAAAATTTTTCAGAAATTTGTTTACTGAGTCATACACTCAGTGAGGCACAACGTAGCATGGTGGCAGACAATGCCTATTCAATGGTCGAAGCCCAATTCTCAGATTGTGCTTGGTACAGAGGCATTTATGCGGATGATATCCCTGTAGGATTCATTATGCTGCATTCAGGCTTAGATGATGATGAACTTGAATATGATGGCATTATGTTATGGCGATTTATGATTGCAGAACCTTACCAAAAATTAGGTTTTGGTCGCGAAGCATTGATTCAAGTGATCCGTTATTTAAAAAAGAAAGGCTACCCTCGACTGTATAATAGCTGTGGCGAAGGTGAAGAAAGCCCCTTTGAGTTTTACCAAAAACTCGGTTTTATCCCAACGGGTGGCTATATTGACGATGAATGCGAACTGGTGCTCGATATTGCCAGCTGGCAAGATACGGAAGAGTAAATAACATGAAGGCGGGTTAACCCCGCCTTACCTATCACTATTTTTGAATTAAATAGCGAATTGTTGGTCCATCTTGCTGAATATCCAATACTTTATAGCCATAGTTTTTAGCATCTAACGGGATATTATTGATAGATTGAGGGCAATCACTCACCACTTCTAATATCTCTCCAGGTTTTAACGATGGCATAGCTTCAAGCGTTGCAACCGCAGGATATGGGCAAGGTTCACCCACCATATCTAATCGATAATCCGGCACTATTTCTTTATGGCTCATGCAGCCTCCACGGAAGTATTCGCAAGTTTTTGCGCGCGTTTACGGAAGAAATGTTTTTCCCATACCAGCATCAAAATAAATGCAATAGCTAATAAAACGTATGTGACAAGCAACCCGCCCTGTGGCCCAAATGTTTCCAGCAGGTTCACTTTGTCAAAGTCAGTTGCTAACCATGGACCTAAATCATCCCAGTAGTAAGCCAAGATAGTCGCACCGATAATATTACCGAAACCAACCCACCAGTAATGAACTTGACCTTCTACTGCACGATACATCCAACCGGTTTCACAGCCACCAGCCAGCACAATACCAAAGCCAAACAGTAACCCACCAATCACGGCATTCGGACCTGCCCACATGATTTTTGGTGTAGCCCCCAGTTGAACATAGCTGAAGATACCAATTGCACTCACCGCCATCCCAATAATAATCGCTTTCGCCATATGGGTACGACCCGTGATCCATAAATCACGAAATGCCGATGTGAAGCAGATTTGAGCTCGTTCAATCAATAAACCAAAACCGATCCCACAGAGGATTGCAAAGCCCATTACAGGTGCATCTAGAAGCGTATAAAAGCCCCATGCCATCGCAATAGCAAAGATAGCCATACCGAGTTTAAAACGTTTTTTAGCGGTATTAGGATTTTGAGTTAATGGGGATGCCGTTGACACTTTTTTTAGTTTTACCGCAATACGAAACATCGGTAACAGCGTAAATTTGGCACCAAAATATGATCCGGCCGCCGTTGCGACAGCAAAGAACCATGCATGCAACGAGAATTGAGGGATACCAGTAAAGAAAGCCGCTAAGTTACATCCCATCGCTAGACGGGCGCCAAATCCAGCGATAATACCGCCAAGGATAGCTTGGAATATACGGATGCGATGTTGTGGCATGCGAATTTTCACGTTATTTGCCCAGAGCGCCGCGGCAAAACAACCTGCAAACATACCGATAATCATCACGCCATCAATTCTATCTAGGGGTGAACCTTGGAAACCAATAACTTTGAAGTAACCCCACTCTTCTGGATGAGCACCAAATAACTGCATGATGTGTCCACCCCAGCGAGTAAATTCACCAGTTACCGCCCAAAATGTTCCCGTTAAGCCAAAATAATACGTCGATAAAATACCTGCTGCGATCACCGCAGGCAACGGTTTCCAAAAACCGATGAGATAGTGAGATTTAAACTCAGACCAAGTCATTTTTACTTCCAAAGTGATTCAAGCCAGTACCTGGCAAAGAATTCCGCCGTTGTATGATATGTTGATAAAAGCCCCACAGCGAAGAGGTGCACATCATACTCTGTTACTTTTTATCATTAAATAACAAACTGTGAATATTCTTAGAAAAATTGATTTAGATTCAAGCTTTACTCTGAGTCTATTGCGTATTTTTTCACATGAAATCTGATCACATACTCAGCATTTTTCTAGTAAAAAAACTAAAAAAAACGCCATCTTAAGGATGGCGCATGGAAATGTAGTCTTATATTATTTATAGAGGAGTATAATATGAAATTATTTTTTATTACATCTTTGCTGTGTAGTCTAAAGTCAGCCCATTTGACTTCAGTAATAACATTCAAAATCCACTTCTAACAACTTAATACGATACATTCGAGTCTGACTGGTTATATTTATTTTTAATATAAAGCTTAATCAAACATCAATTATAACTTTATTTATTCCCTAGCATTAGTAAATTTAAAAAATAAAAAACTCGAAGTAAAAAATTATTAAAAAGTATTTCAAAATGTTATTGCCTGCATTATAGCGCCCATGAAATGTTGCGCAAGTGTTTTTTTATCTTATTTAAGCAAAACCAAAAAATAAACAAAAAATAGTTAAATAACAATTAGATAAGATTTTTGCTGATAATGAAATCATCAAGGTGATATTTATAACAGCAATTACATATTTATATTTCATTATTTAAGGTGATTTAACATTGTTTTATTAATAACACTTATATTAATAAAATAAACTCGTTAATTTACTCTCTTTTTTATCCTTTCAATTCAGGTGAAATATATTAATTATTTTTTACCTTTTGTAAGCTAGGCTTTAGCTGGTTAACTATACATCTGTTTTGAATAGAGTGTATACATTTCTTATACTTCACTCTAATAATCAGTAAGTTCCACTGAAACCCACATTGCTCCCCGCCGAATCAATACCCTTAATTGGCGTATTTACTACTCTTACTCCCCTCATGAATAATCCCATACAATATAAATGGTTTATTTTCAATTAACCTTCTTCATTTCTTATTTGATAAGAATTTTATCTCGGCAGGATTTAAAATCACTCTAACTTAAATAAAATTTTAAGAAATACAGAATAAAATTGAACGTTTTATTTATGAAACTATAAGGATAAACAACAGTTTTTATCAGAAATATTGCAAAGATATGCAAGAAGCTTGGCGTGAAAAAAGTATTGATATGAAAATACGTTTTATCTCAAAACATCAGTGTCATGATGCCCACACGTGCTACTGAGATAAAACGCATGATTACGAGCCGCTATTTAGCGCTAGCGGCTGTTGCTTCCATCCCGACTAGGCCAATCTTGAGATATCCTGATTGACGTAATGCGTTCATCACATCCATCATCGTCTCATAATCTACGCTCTTGTCTGCTTGGAAAAAGATGGTAGTTTCTTTATTGGTATTCGTCGCTTGATCTAGCGTTGAGCCCAATTGCTCTTTCGTAACTGCTTGTTCACCAATAAATAACTGACTATCTGACTTCACCGTTAAGAATACTGGCTTTTCAGGTCGAGGCTGAGGCTTCGCCGTGGAAGCAGGTAAATCAACTTTAATATCAACGGTAGCCAGTGGCGCTGCAACCATAAAGATAATCAGCAGAACCAACATAACATCGATAAACGGTGTTACGTTGATTTCATGCATTTCACCGCTATCGTCTTGTTCGTCACCTAAACGCATTGCCATAATGATTACCTTGCTTTGCTGTTTGCCAGATCGAGGTCACGCCCCAGTAACAACGCTGCCTGAGCAGCAACATCGCCCACTTGACCACGGTAGTTATTGATCATCCGAGCAAAAATATTGTAAATCACGACCGCAGGAATCGCCGCGATCAAACCAATTGCTGTCGCAAGTAGCGCTTCTGCAATTCCTGGAGCAACAACCGCTAAGTTTGTCGTTTGAGAATGGGCGATACCGATAAAGCTGTTCATGATCCCCCACACTGTACCGAACAGACCCACAAATGGAGAAATCGCACCGATTGTCGCTAAATAACCATTACCACGCCCCATATAGCGACTGATTGCAGCGACCGAGCGCTCTAAGCGAAAGGCAGTACGATCTTTGATTCCTGACAGATCTTGGCTACTCGCAGAAAGTGCTCTTTCTGTTGTCGCTTCCGCTAATAACATACGTGTAATACTGTTCGCTTTAAATCCATCAGCGATCGAAACCGCTTCATCAAGGGATTTTACTTCGGCGATTGCTTTGGCTTCGTCTTTTAAACGACGACGCGCAACTAAAATTTCGCTTCCCTTAGATAAGAATAATGCCCATGTGATCACTGATGCGAGTAACAGACCGATCATAACCGTTTTCACAACGACGTCTGCGTTCTGGTACATACCCCAAACAGATAAATCTTGGTCAAAACCACCGCCATGAGCTTCTGTAGCAATTTCCACGTTTTCAGTGACTGCGGTATTCGTAATGACAGTCTCAGTTGCTACCACTGGTGTAGACGCTGATTCAGGTGTGGAAGTCGTATTGACAGGGGTTGCTGTTGAACCTTGGCTTGCTACTGGTGTACTAGGAGTGACAGCGGGTGTTGTTTCCGCGGATGCTGTGCCCATTAAGCCGATCGCCAATAGAATAGAAGCTGTTAATTTACGCATCAGTTGGCCTTTACTCTCTTATTTGTGTTGTATAAAAAAATTTATATCGATGATTGTGCCATTCATCGACTAACCATTAAAAGCGAAATTTGACTCGCGAATTCATCTCTTTTCGTCAAGATGTGCAGATAATATCAAACACAGCGCGAATTGATAGTAATTATCATTAGTATTCACAATTTTTTGTGACCTATCAACGTTGTCATTAATAGCGGTCACGCAATGCCATCATGATTTTGCTGGTTATAATGAAGAAAATTCAGCTAGCAACTTTTGTTCTTGCGTTAAGCAACTGAAATCATTTAACGTCAGGTGATAACTTAACCAATCATTTGGATTTTCTATCGGTAAATAAGGCATCGCTCAATGACAAAAATTAGACCCGAAACCCAGCTCGTACACCTTGGTAGAAACCCTAAATTCACGCAAAAAGGGGTCAATCCCGTCATTCAACGTACCTCTTCCGTGATTTTTGATTCAGTCGAAGATAAAAAACATGCCGTACGTAACCGTGCTAATGGTGTTTTAATGTATGGTCGCCGAGGCACACAAACCCATTTTGCATTCCAAGAAGCCATGACTGAATTAGAGTGTGGTGCTGGCTGTGTCCTTTATCCTTCCGGTGCAGCGGCGATCACCAATGCCATCATGTCATTCATCAACGCAGGGGATCATATTCTCGTTACAGGCTCCGCGTATGATCCGACCCAAAATTTTTGTGACAAAATTCTAACTGGTCTCAATGTCGAGACAAACTACTTTGACCCACTGATTGGTGACAAAATTGCCGATCTAATTCGCCCTAACACTAAAATCGTCTTTCTAGAGTCACCAGGGTCTATTACGATGGAGGTCCACGACCTTCCCGCCATTGTGAAAGCGGTTCGTCAGAAATCCCCTGAAATCATTATCATGATCGACAATACATGGGCTGCAGGCGTTTTACTCAAACCGCTTCTGTTTGATGTGGATATCTCGATTCAATCAGCGACTAAGTATATTAATGGGCATTCGGATGGCATGCTAGGATTGGCAGTTGCCAACCAGCGATGCATTGAAACATTGCGTGAAAACTCCTATCTATTGGGGCAAACCGCCGATCCAGATACCGTGTATATGGCTGGTCGAGGGCTTCACACCCTACCAACTCGCCTTAAACAACATGAATCAAATAGCTTAACCGTCGCAAATTGGTTAGTAGAGCACCCATCCGTTGCTCACGTTTTTCATCCTGCGCTTCCAAGTCATCCCAGTCATGCCGTTTTTAAACGCGACTTTAGCGGCTGCAATGGATTGTTTTCATTCCAGTTAATATCCCGTTTATCACCTAAACAATTCAGTGATTTTCTCGATCATTTCAGTCATTTTAAAATGGGCTATTCATGGGGAGGATTTGAATCTCTGATTTTAGGTTATCAAACAGAAGATTTGCTCAATATGCGTCAATATGATTACCAACCAGATTCAGGGTCATTCTTCCGCCTACATGTTGGGTTAGAACATCCACAAGATCTTATCGATGATTTACAGCGTGCATTTGAACGTATTTAAGCGTCAACATTTCATCATGATTATTAGGCAGTTAATCACTGCCTTTTAATTAATTCCCTAAACAAATCAAACTAGGCTGAAATTTTTCCTGTAAGATAGACCCCAATGATTCGCTTTATGCAGATACAGGAACGGTTATGGAAGTCATACGCGAAATCGTACTGGCACTTTGGCAACACGATTTTATGAAGCTCTCCAACCCAGAGGTGCTTTGGGTTATTTACACCATTCTCTTCATGGTGATTGTCTTAGAAAATGGAGTGCTCCCCGCTGCATTTTTACCGGGTGATACCCTTTTACTGCTTTCTGGCGCGTTGATCGCTAAAGGCGTTTTACACTTTATCCCCACTATTTTGCTATTAGCAACTGCCGCCAGCTTAGGGTGTTGGCTTGGATTTATTCAAGGTCGCTGGCTAAGCGAAACCAAAGTTGTTAAACGCTGGCTTTCTCAACTCCCTGAGGAATATCATAAAAAAGCCAATGATATGTTTAACCGCCAAGGCTTATATGCCCTCCTCATTGGGCGTTTCCTGGCATTCGTCAGAACGCTGTTACCACTGTTAGCGGGATTATCCGACCTTAGTCACCGCCGTTTTCAGTTATTTAACTGGCTTAGCGGATTATTGTGGGTCGGTATTATTGTGACTTTGGGTTATGCAATTAATCAAATTCCCTTTGTCAAAGAACACGAACAAATCGTCATTACCGCTCTGATGATCATCCCTGTTATCCTGTTGGTCAGCGGCTTAATTGGTTCCATTATCGTTTACTGGAAACACCGTAAGGCCCTAAAAGGCAGTAAAGAAAGCCAATAGTAAATCTATAAAATATAGCGACCAGTGTAGACCTAACTACTTGGTCGCCTTAGTAAACCTACATTTTCACCCTCCACTAAATACCTAATAATAAGGTAGGCGCGTTTTATTACCTTGGAGTCACCATGTCATACGAGACCACACACGCATCAGAGTATGAAATCAACGTTTATCTTGTAAACTCATTTACCCGTGATAACACAGGTGGTAATCCCGCAGGAGTCATACTCAACCCGCCAGAACTCAGCGATACACAGAAAATAGAGATTGCTCGACAAGTAGGATTTTCCGAAACGGCTTTTGTCTATACCGGTGAAAGTGCAGGTGAAGAAACGGATTATAAAGTGGATTTCTTCACCCCTGAAAGTGAAGTCGACTTTTGTGGACATGCAACATTGGCTGTCTTTTTTACCCTATTTTCATTGAACCAGTTAGGCGCTGGCACCTACTCCCAAAAAACCAAAGCAGGTATTTTAAATGTTACGGTCAGTGCTGATGGCGTTATTATGGAGCAAGCACTCCCCATTACCCGCCAAGGACCCGATGTGAATGCCGTTGCTGCTGCATTAGGTATTCCAACCGAAACAATCACGAAAACGGGTTTGCCTATTGAAATTATCTCTACTGGATTACCTGATATTTTAGTTCCAGTGCAACCCAGTCAATTAGATAACTTAAAACCCAATTATGATGCTATCGCACAACTGAGCCGTGAATTCGATTCGATTGGTTTTCATGTGTTTGAGTTGAGCCGAGAGCTACCTTTCACCGCTCATTGTCGGAATTTCGCACCGCTGTATGGTATTAATGAAGAATCCGCAACAGGCAGTGCTAGCGGTGCATTAGGGTGCTATTTGGTCAAGCATGTTTTCCCTACTGAAAATCATTTTTTGTTAGAGCAAGGGCGGGCAATGGGATGCTCCTCGCAAATTCAAGTGGAAATTTCTCATCAAGATCAGGCTATCAGCCGAGTTTGTGTGGGTGGACAAGCCGCAACAATCGGTATCCAAACCGTCCATTTTTAGTCCCCCTAAAAACTGAAAAGTCGCAACGTGTTTTGCCCGCAGTCTTTTGCTGTGACTATTTTCCCTTTATTTCATTTTCAATAACTCATAAAAAAACCCCAGTGGCAATAACGCCGCTGGGGTTAATAATTATCGAATCAATAATTATTTGATTAACGCATGCATCTCTTGCACAGAAATCACTTTATCAGTTGGATCTGCGCTGAGTGATAATGCCGTCGCGAAGCCGCCGTTTAGGGTTGTATCATAGTGAACTTTGTAACGTAGCGCGCTACCACGAATGAGTTTTGAATCTTCAATCGCTTGTCGACCTGCTGTTGTATTCACAATGTAGTTATACTCACCATTCTTAATGCGGTCTTGAATGTGCGGACGACCTTCGTGCACTTTGTTGACCAGACGAGGGTTAATACCCGCTTCTCCCAGAACAATCGCAGTTCCGTGAGTTGCGTCTAACTCAAAGCCGTGCTTCAGCAATTTGGCAGCTAAATCTACAACGCGAGTTTTATCACCTTCACGAACTGATAGTAGTGCGCGACCTGATTTTTTCATAGTTGAGTTGCTGCCTAACATCGCTTTAGCAAACGCTTCAGCAAATGTGCGTCCCACCCCCATCACTTCACCTGTTGAGCGCATTTCAGGTCCAAGAATTGGGTCAACACCTTGGAATTTGTTAAACGGCAGAACAACTTCTTTCACCGAGTAGTAAGGTGGAATAACTTCTTGAGTCACGCCTTGCTGGGTCAATGTTTGCCCCGCCATCACGCGCGCGGCAACTTTCGCTAACTGCACACCTGTTGCTTTCGAGACGAATGGTACCGTTCTTGCTGCACGTGGGTTTACTTCAATCAGGTAAACTTCGTTATTCTTCACCGCGAACTGGACGTTCATCAGACCGCGAACGCGCAGTTCAAATGCAAGGCTACACACTTGCTCACGCATGACATCCTGAATTTCTTGGCTTAATGTATAAGCTGGCAGTGAACACGCGGAGTCACCAGAGTGAACACCCGCTTGCTCGATGTGCTCCATAATTCCGCCGATTAGCACCATTTCACCGTCGCAGATGGCATCCACGTCAACTTCAATTGCATCATCTAGGAAGCGGTCTAACAATACTGGCGCGTCGTTAGAAACACTGACTGCGGTTTGGAAGTAGCGACGCAGGTCGATTTCATCGTATACGATTTCCATTGCACGACCACCCAGAACATAAGATGGACGCACCACCAGCGGGTAACCAATCCCCGCAGCTTTTTCGACGGCTTGTTCGATAGTCGCAACCGTCGCGTTTTGTGGCTGTTTCAGGTTTAAGCGGTTAACAGCTTGTTGGAAACGCTCACGGTCTTCTGCACGGTCAATCGCATCTGGGCTAGTACCAATCACCGGTACACCTGCGGCTTCTAACGCACGCGCTAATTTCAGTGGCGTTTGACCACCGTACTGAACAATGACGCCTTTCGGCTGTTCAATGCGCACGATTTCCAGCACATCTTCCAGTGTGACAGGTTCAAAATAGAGGCGGTCTGAAGTATCGTAGTCCGTTGAAACGGTTTCTGGGTTACAGTTCACCATGATGGTTTCATAACCATCTTCACGCAGCGCTAATGACGCGTGTACACAACAGTAGTCGAATTCAATACCTTGACCGATACGGTTTGGACCACCACCTAATACCATGATTTTTGGCTTGTCGCTGTTCGGGTTAGATTCGCATTCGTCTTCATAAGTGGAGTACATGTATGCAGTGTCGGTTGCAAACTCTGCCGCACAGGTATCTACACGCTTATAAACTGGGTGTAAATCATAACCTTGGCGTAATTTACGCAACTCCGCTTCAGAAACACCCACTAAGCTTGCCAGACGCGCATCCGCAAAACCTTTACGCTTCAGGTGGCGTAAGAAATCTTTCGTCAGACCATTGATACCTAATTCTGCCACTTCGTTTTCTAAACGTACCAGCTCTTCAATTTGCACTAAAAACCAGCGGTCGATATTGGTCAGGTTGAAGATACCATCGATAGATAGGCCTGCGCGGAATGCATCAGCGATGTACCAAATACGGTCAGAGCCCGCATCTTTCAATTCTCGACGAATACGAGTTAACGATTCTGGGTCGTCCTGGCTCACTTTCGGGTCGAAGCCTGTTGCGCCCACTTCCAGACCACGCAGTGCTTTTTGCATAGATTCTTGGAATGTGCGACCGATAGCCATCACCTCACCCACTGATTTCATTTGGGTGGTCAAACGGTCGTTGCTACCTGCGAATTTTTCGAAGTTAAAGCGTGGAATTTTGGTCACAACGTAGTCGATGGACGGTTCAAATGAAGCCGGTGTGCGACCACCAGTAATGTCATTCATCAATTCATCAAGGGTGTAACCTACCGCAAGTTTTGCGGCAATTTTTGCAATTGGAAAGCCGGTTGCTTTTGACGCTAATGCTGATGAACGAGAAACACGTGGGTTCATTTCGATAACGATTAAACGACCGTCTTTAGGGTTAACAGCGAACTGAACGTTAGAGCCCCCCGTTTCAACACCGATTTCACGCAATACTGCCATCGAGGCGTCACGCATGATTTGGTATTCTTTATCGGTCAGTGTTTGTGCAGGAGCCACAGTGATGGAATCACCTGTGTGGATCCCCATTGCATCAAAGTTTTCAATCGAGCAGACGATAATACAGTTATCTTTCTTATCGCGTACGACTTCCATTTCATACTCTTTCCAGCCAATTAACGACTCATCAATTAAGAGTTCGTTAGTTGGGGATAAATCTAAGCCACGAGTACAGATTTCTTCAAATTCTTCACGGTTATATGCGATACCACCACCAGACCCACCCATGGTGAATGATGGACGGATAATGCATGGGAAGCCGACATCATCAGCAACTGCATTCGCTTCTTCCATCGTATGGGCGATACCTGAACGAGCAGTACCTAAACCAATTTTTTTCATCGCTTTATCAAAGCGCTGGCGATCTTCTGCCTTATCAATTGCATCCGCAGTCGCACCAATCATGGTCACGCCAAATTCAGCGAGTACGCCTTGACGCTCAAGCTCTAGAGCACAGTTCAGCGCGGTTTGCCCACCCATGGTTGGTAATACTGCATCTGGGCGCTCTTTTTCAATAATTTTGCGGACCACTTCCCAGTGAATTGGCTCGATATATGTCGCATCAGCCATCTCTGGGTCGGTCATGATTGTCGCTGGGTTAGAGTTCACCAGAATAACGCGGTAGCCTTCTTCTCTTAGCGCTTTACACGCTTGTGCACCTGAATAGTCAAACTCACATGCTTGTCCGATAACAATCGGGCCCGCTCCAAGAATCAAAATGCTTTTAATATCTGTACGTTTTGCCATTGTCTTGCTCCCGATTATTTTGCGTTTGAACGTGGTGTGTTTTGACGATATTCATTAATTAAGTCAATGAAGTGGTCAAAAAGACCGGCAGCATCATGAGGACCAGAACTGGCTTCTGGGTGACCTTGGAAACTGAATGCTGGTTTATCTGTGCGATGAATACCTTGTAAGGTGCCATCAAACAGAGATTTGTGTGTCACACGCAATGTGTCGGGTAATGTGGATTCATCAACCGCAAAACCGTGGTTTTGAGCCGTAATCATCACAACATCTTTATCTAAATCTTTGACTGGGTGGTTAGCACCGTGATGACCAAACTTCATTTTCACGGTATTGGCACCGCTCGCTAATGCTAATAGTTGGTGACCTAAGCAAATTCCAAAGACTGGAATATCGGTTTTCAAAAATTCTTGAATTGCGTTGATAGCATAGTCACAAGGTGCAGGGTCGCCAGGTCCGTTTGATAAGAAGATGCCATCTGGATTCATCGCTAAGACTGTTTCTGCTGGCGTTGTTGCAGGCACAACGGTTAATCGGCAGCCACGGTCAACCAACATACGTAGAATGTTGCGTTTCGCACCAAAGTCGTAAGCAACAACGTGTAATGGCAACTCGTCTTCTTTACTCGCAGCGGGTTGCCCTTCATCTAAGTTCCAAGAGCGTTGAGTCCAGCTGTAAATCTCTTTGGTGCAAACTTCTTTTGCTAAATCTAAACCATTTAAACCTGAGAAGCTGCGGGCTTTTTCTAAAGCCAGCGCCGCATCTGGGTTATCCCCTGCGATAATGCAGCCGTTTTGCGCACCTTTTTCTCTTAACAGGCGGGTTAATTTACGCGTGTCGATATCAGCGATAGCCACCACATTGTGGCGTTTTAGATATTCAGACAAGCCTTCCTGACCACGAAAGTTACTGTAGATTAATGGTAAGTCGCGAATGATAAGGCCTTGAGCGTGTACGTTAGGAGATTCTTCGTCATCAGCATTAGTGCCGACATTACCAATATGGGGATAAGTGAGAGTAACAATTTGGCGGGAATAGGAAGGGTCAGTAATTATTTCTTGATATCCGGTCATTGAAGTATTGAAAACGACTTCTCCAATAGCGGCCCCTTCAGCACCAATGGCGCGCCCGTGGAATTGGGTTCCGTCTTCCAGAACCAATATAGCTGAGTTAATCAAAACATCCTCCGGAGAATAATCAATCATATTTTTTGCATATTAATTCAGATTTTGCGATCTAAATCAATGCCAAAATGAGTTTTTAAGCAAATTTTTGGCAAATTGCGCGCATTCTAATGATGGGATAGAGTCTTGTCTAGAAAAAAATGCATTTTTTTCACTTTTAGCTTACTTTTTTGCATTCTTACCTATTTTTTCTATAGAAGGCTAATGAAATAACTATTCATGGGTAAAAAAGCAAACGATTAATAGCGAAGAAAAGTGCAAAATGGATAATAGCGCAGACAATGGGGGATCTAAAGTGCAATTTTTAAGTAAAAAAGAGACAAAACAACACAAAGATAACAAAAAACAAGAGTTACAATTATATTAAATAAATAGACATCAATAAATCAGAGACTTCAAATGAAGCCATCTGATTTTAAACAATAAATTATTTTATAAAAAACTACAAATCATCAAGATTAAGGACATCTTTCATATTGTATAGACCATCTTTTTTACCATTAACCCAAGATGATGCTCTTATCGCACCTTTAGCAAAGGTCATACGACTGGAAGCCTTGTGGCTTATTTCTACACGCTCGCCAATATCAGCAAACATTGCAGTATGCTCACCAACAATATCGCCAGCACGTACAGTAGCAAAACCAATCGTGCCCGGTTCACGCTCTCCGGTATAGCCTTCACGTGCATACACCGCGCACTCTTTCAGATCTTTGCCTAATGCATCCGCGATAGATTCACCCATCGCCAGCGCAGTACCTGAAGGTGCATCGACTTTATGACGATGATGAGCTTCAATAATTTCAATATCGGTGTAATCTCCCATCACTTTCGCCGCTTTTTCCAGTAATTTCAGCACCAGATTCACACCAACGCTAAAGTTAGCAGCGAAGACAATTGGGATAGATTTTGAGGCTTCAGCAATAGCCAATTTTCCTTGTTCATCAAACCCTGTGGTTCCAATGACCATACCTTTTTGGTGAGATTGACAGAATGCTAAGTATTGCAAGGTGCCTTCAGGGCGAGTGAAATCAATCAGTACATCAAAATCATTAACGACAGAATCTAAGTGACCAACGACTTTCACTCCAATTTGCCCAATTCCCGCCAGTTCACCCGCATCGATGCCAATAAGTGAAGAGCCTTCTCGCTCAATAGCTGCGCCAAGTTGAATTCCGTCTTGTTCTTGTGCTGCTTGAATTAATTGGCGCCCCATGCGCCCACCCGCACCGACAATCGCAACGCGTACAGTTGAATCTGCCATTTTTGATCCTTTCGTAAATATTGAGGCGAAAACCAAAATAAAATCTTGGCTATACCTTAAAGAAACTTGAATCGGGACGCCAGCACTAATCTGGAGATATTAATAAAAGCGTAGAAAGAGGCGTGATTATCAGAAAAAATTGTATTGAGGGAGGAAAAATAAATAAAAATAGAAAATGATAGCCACTCATAAAGTCGCTATCATTATAATAAATTCAGTATGTTAGTTAATTTCTTTTACTTCAACGCGCAATTCTTTTGGGACTTCAAAAACAATGTTTTCTTCTCGTCCTTGTAACTCAACGACGGAATCTGCACCTAACTCTTTTAGTCTATCAATCACTTGGCGGACTAAAATATCGGGGGCTGAAGCTCCAGCGGTTAACCCAATAATACTCTTACCTTTTAACCACTCAGTTTGGATATCTTCCGCGCCATCAATCAGAAACGCAGCTTTACCCATTCTCGACGCTAACTCAGCTAAGCGGTTTGAGTTAGATGAATTTTTTGAGCCAACAACCAGCACGATATCCGCTTTCTCAGCCAATTCACGCGCCGCTTCTTGACGGTTAGTCGTTGCATAACAAATATCATCTTTACGAGGGCCCACAATATTTGGGAATCGACGAGTTAATGCATCAATCACATCAGACGTATCATCTACAGACAGCGTAGTCTGAGTCATAAAGCTCAGGTTATTTTCATCTTTGACCTGTAATTTCCATACATCTTCAGGGCTTTCAACAAGGTACATACCCCCTTCAGGGTTATTGTACTGCCCCATTGTGCCTTCCACTTCAGGATGCCCAGCATGACCAATTAAAATAGCTTCTTTGCCTTTACGGCTCGCTCTCGCCACTTCCATATGAACTTTGGTGACTAATGGGCAGGTTGCATCAAATAACATGGTTAAATCACGTGAGCGAGCCTCTTGACGGATCGCTTGTGAAACGCCATGGGCTGAGAAAATCAAAATAGAGCCGTCAGGAACCTCTGAGATTTCCTCAATAAAAATAGCGCCACGCTGGCGTAAATCATCAACCACATAGCGGTTATGCACCACTTCATGGCGGACATAGATTGGTGCGCCATAAATTTCTAAAGCACGCTCAACAATACTGATTGCACGGTCAACACCCGCACAAAATCCACGAGGATTAGCCATTAATATTTGCATGGTGACTCTCCAATTGTGGGTCTATTTCAAGAACTTCAATTTCAAAAGTGATTTGTTGCTCAGCAAGCGGGTGATTAAAATCAACAGTGATTGACTCACCCTCAATAGCTTTTACAACGCCTGGCATTTCGCTGCCATTCATTGCTGTAAACAGCATGATGGTACCAATTTCAGGGGTCCCCGTTTCCATAAAATCACGTAATGAAAAGTATTGCACTAAATCTGGATTATGCTTCCCAAATACCGTATCCCCCGCGAGTGAAAATGTTTTCTTTTCACCTTCAGATAACCCAATCAGTTGAGCTTCTAATTCCGGTGATAGCGAGTCATTTCCAAGGGCAAACAACGCAGGCTTTCCTTGTGCCTGAGAAGAATCCGCCGTTGAACCATCTTCTAATTTCAGAGTGAAATTCAGTAAAACAGAACTCTGCGCCTGTATTTGAGTAGACATAACCTAAACCTGTTTTCCGTCATAAAGTACAGCCCGGTGCTTACCGGGCTGAAGTTATTTGTATGCAATATAGGGCTTTATTTACCTATCGTGCTATCTGTTCTATTTGGCATCTTGCTGTTTGGGTTTATCTGGCAAAAAGCCTTCAAAAATCACCAATGCCGCACCAATACAAATCGCCATGTCAGCCAAATTAAAGGTTGGCCAATGCCAGTTGCCAACATAAAAATCGATGTAGTCAACCACAAAGCCATGTACTAATCGGTCAAATAAGTTACCGATCGCACCACCAATAATTAATGCATAAGCAATATTACTCAGGCGTTTCTTCACACTTTGGCGATACATCATCACCATGAGAATAATAGAGATGGCGATAGCTATGCCAGCAAAGAACCAGCGCTGCCAGCCGCCTTTATCCGCCAGAAAACTAAATGCCGCACCAAAGTTTTGGGCGTACATAATGTTAAAGTACGGAATTACAGGATGTGGTTCGTACAGAGTCAGCTCTTTTAAGACCAATTGCTTAATAGCTAAATCCGCGACGATAATCACAACCGTTAGCCACAGCCAACGCAAACCAGTAGAACAAATAGGTGTCTTCATTAAGCAAACTTACGTAATTCACCGTTTCCGGCTACGTTAGTCACACAGCGACCACAGATTTCAGGTTGTTCTGCCACTGCACCAATATCACTTGCGTAATGCCAGCAACGAGGACATTTTTCCCCAGCCGCTTTACTGAAGGTAATTTTCAGGCCTTTCAGCTCACTGTCTTTTGCATCTTCAGGAGCAGTAGCAATATCCGCTACACTTGCTTGAGATGTTAACAGTGCGAAGCGTAGTTCATCACCTAAGCTATTCAGCTTAGCCGCTAATGCGCTATCAGCATATAAAGTTACTGATGCTTCCAGTGAACCACCAATCAGCTTGTCGGTACGCGCTTGTTCTAATACTTTATTGACTTCGCCACGTACGGCTAACAAATCTGCCCAGAAGTTATCATTCATCGCTTCAGATGAATCTAAGCCAAATAAACCGTTGTACCACTCTTCTGTCAGAACAAACTGAGCACGCTCACCCGGTAACTCGTTCCAGATTTCATCAGACGTGAAGGACAGTACTGGTGCAATCCAGCGAACCAAGGCTTCCACAATATGGAACAACGCAGTTTGGCAACTACGGCGCGCAAGGCTATCACTTTTCGCGGTATACTGGCGGTCTTTGATAATATCCAGATAGAATGAACCCATCTCGATAGAGCAGAAATGCATTAAGCGTTGAATAACACCTAAGAAATCATACTCATCGTACGCTTTTGTAATCTCTTTTTGTGCTTCTAATGCACGACCTACTGCCCAGCGGTCTAACACCACCATATCTTCGGGTTTCACCATATCTGTTTCTGGATTGAAACCATTTAAGTTCGCCAGTAAGAAGCGAGCGGTATTACGAATACGACGATAAGAATCTGCTGCGCGTTTTAAAATTTCATCAGAGACCGCAATTTCACCCGTGTAGTCTGTTGATGCAACCCAAAGACGCAGAATATCAGCACCGAGCTTATTCATTACATCTTGTGGGCTAACTGTATTACCTAACGATTTAGACATCTTACGACCTTGACCATCAACGGTGAAACCGTGAGTCAATACTTGGCGATAAGGTGCTTTACCTTTCATCGAGGTAGACAGCATCAGAGAAGACATGAACCAACCACGATGTTGGTCAGAACCTTCCAAATACATATCCGCAGAGTTACCGTGGAATTCAGGGCGAGCATCAACCACGGCAAAGTGGGTCGATCCTGAATCAAACCAAACGTCTAAGGTGTCTGGAACTTTACGATAAGTGTCAGCATCAGCGCCTAGCAAATCAGCCGGATCTAAATCCCACCATGCTTGAATACCATCGACTTCAACACGTTTAGCGACTTCTTCCATCAACTCTAAGGTACGCGGATGCAGTTCTTCGGTGTCTTTATGCACGAATAACGACATTGGAGTACCCCAAGTACGTTGACGCGAAATACACCAGTCAGGACGATTTTCGACCATTGATTCGATACGTGCACGACCCCAACCTGGGATCCACTGAACAATGTCGATCTCTTTCAGCGATTGTTCACGCAGACCATTTTTATCCATGCCGATAAACCATTGTGGTGTCGCACGGAAAATAACAGGGGTCTTATGACGCCAGCAACATGGATAGCTGTGAGAAATCGCTTTTTTGTACATCAGCAAGCCTTTCTCGCTCAGGATTTCCAGTACCACATCGTTAGCTTTAAAAATAAATAAGCCATCTAAGCTAGGGTAAGTATTTGGTAAGAAGCAGCCATCTGGACCGACTGGGTTCGCGGTTTCTAAGCCATATTTTTGACCCACAACATAGTCTTCAGGACCATGACCTGGTGCTGTATGGACTGCACCAGTACCGGCATCCAGAGTCACGTGGTCACCTAAAATTGCGGGAACATCGAAGCCCATAAATGGATGTTCAAATCGCAGCAACTCGAGTGCACTGCCGTCACATTCACCTAATACCGTCCATGACTCAATGCCTACCGTTTTCATGACATCTTCGACTAGATCAGTTGCCAGAATAACTAAATCGCCATTCGCGTCTACTAATGAATATTTGAATTCCGGATTCAGAGAAATCGCACGGTTAGCTGGCAATGTCCAAGGTGTAGTCGTCCAGATCACTAAAGATGGGACTTTGTCGCTGGACACACCAAATTTTTCGCAAACAGCTTTGCTATCTACCGCAGGGAAGCGAACGTAGATAGATGGGGAAGTTTTATCGTAATATTCAACTTCAGCTTCAGCCAATGAAGAACCACACGCTGTACACCAATGAACAGGCTTAGCACCCTTCACTAAGTGACCATTCGCGATAGTTTTTGCCAGAGCTCGGATGATGTTCGCTTCGGTTTTAAAATCCATTGTCAGATAAGGTTTGTCCCACTCACCTAACACACCTAAACGCATAAAATCAGCTTTTTGCCCTTCAATTTGCTCTTTAGCATATTCACGGCATTTTGCACGAAATTCAGCGGCGGAAACTTTTTCCCCTGGTTTACCTACAATTTGTTCAACTTTGTGTTCAATAGGTAAGCCGTGGCAGTCCCAACCAGGGATGTATGGGGAATCAAAGCCCGCCAACCCTTTGGATTTAATAATAATATCTTTGAGAATTTTGTTTACTGAGTGACCAATATGAATACTACCGTTAGCATACGGAGGACCATCGTGCAGAATAAACGTTTTCTTGCCCGATTTTGCTTTACGGATTGCTTGATACAAACCTTCTTTGTACCAGCGTTCTAACATCTGTGGTTCGCGTTTAGCGAGATCGCCACGCATTGGGAACCCTGTTTCTGGTAGATTCAGGGTATTTTTATAGTCACTCATCGATTCTCAGTTCCAATTTTCCGCTAAATTATCTGATTCCAATTGCAGCGAGGTATTCTCTTGCTGCAACTACATCATTAGCAATTTGCTCCTTCAGCGCGTCCAACGAAGCAAACCGCTGTTCATCACGTAACTTTTTACGCAACACAACATCAATATGACGCCCATATAAATCCATATGTGCATCAATCAGATGGACTTCTAACTGGGTACCTTTTCCAGATACCGTTGGGCGTGTACCAATATTTGCCACACCCGGCACAGGCTTATCACCCAAGCCATGAACTTCTACAGCATACACACCTGTAACAGGCGTGACTAAACGTTTTAACGGTAGGTTTGCCGTCGGAAAACCTATTGTTCGACCTAGCTGATTACCATGAACCACTCGCCCGCTGATACGGTAAGTGTGCCCGAGTAAATTTTCAGCTAATGGCAGATCATTGTTTTGAATCGCTTTACGGATTGCTGTGCTGCTGACACGCACACCTGAATCACAAAAGCTTTCCGTGTCGGCAACTTCAAAACCAAACTTTTGACCCGCTTGCTGTAAAAAAGCAAAATCTCCCATGCGATTTTTTCCAAATCGGAAATCATCACCAATGGCGAGATATTTCACACCGAGTTTATCGACCAACAAGTCAGATACAAAAGCATCAGGTGTTAATGAGGCAAAATGCTGGTTAAATTCCACACATAACAGATAATCGACCCCGCTATCTGCAAGGTACTTCACTTTATCTCTTAGGCGTGTCAAACGCGCAGGCGCCTTGTCACCCGTAAAAAACTCAAGGGGCTGTGGTTCAAAAATCATCACAACAGTTGGTAAACCTAACTGCTTACCCTTAAGCTTCAAATTTTGAAGTAACACTTGGTGCCCACGATGAACACCATCAAAATTACCAATAGTCAGTACGCAACCATGATGGTACGACCGGATATTTTGTATACCGCGAATTAGCTCCATAACTGGCTCAATACCGAGGAAATTGCAGGATTATACCTTGTACGACGCATAAGGTTAACCTAAGTTCGTAAAAGCTTTCATTAAACCCTATTTTTTTGATCTCTACACTATTTAATCCGATGATTTTACACTGCGAAGCATCTTTCTGCACGACACTGCGCCATTGAATCTCATCCTTGTGGGTAAACAAATCAAAAAAGTTTGGATAACCAATAGATTATCAATACAACAAATTTACTCGGAGATCTCTAAAAATATTTAATTTTTATAGTTTTCTTATCATCCATTTTGGATCGCAAACCAAACTGTATAAAAAACAACCTACTGGCAGCCAAATTTTCTCTTGATGAATGATGGATATCACTAAAATATTTTTTTCTGCAAAATGATTTAAAATATCTTCCATCAATTATGCTTTTTTTCACGCTCAGATCTGTATTCTTCTGATATTTACTGATAGAATCTTGCACCATTCACAACGCATTGGCATCGAAGTACACGATGTTTATTTGCACAAATCCATTGACAAATGAAGGGCGAAAGGGCATATTCCTTGACCTTTAAATTGTCCTCAATAGAATACATTTGGGAGTTGGACCTTGGCTAATATCAAATCAGCTAAGAAACGTGCCGTTCAATCAGAGAAACGTCGCCAGCACAACGCTAGCCGTCGCTCTATGGTACGTACTTTTATTAAGAAAGTTTACCTTGCTATCGCTGCAGGCGATAAAGAAGCTGCTCAGAAAGCATTCAATGACATGCAACCTATTGTTGATCGCCACGCTAGCAAAGGCCTGATCCACAAAAACAAAGCAGCACGTCATAAAGCTAACTTAGTTGCTCAAATCAAAGCAATGTAATTTCGCTTCTTGATTATTAAAAAAACCGGCTTAGGCCGGTTTTTTTGTCTGCAAAATTTATCGCTCTACACTTTCTGTTCTAAATTATTGAATGGCGCTGAGAATAACTCAGAAAAATCTTTGTTGCAGACCCGTTGCACTGCTGGATGTTGGATCATCCGTTCCGCAAAAATTACGTAATATTCTTCTTTAACGCTATCTAAACACCCAATCTCTTGCACTTCATCATCAGCAAAAATATCTTTTGCATACAAAGAAGGTGCCACAAAAATAGCATTGTGATACATCCCAAATGCTTTCATTAAAGCTGCATCATCAAATTCACCTAGCACTTCCACTTGCAGGTTTTTATTGCGAATCCATGTTAATAAATGACGACCTAACATAGAGCGACGCCCAGGAATTAATAACCGACGCTCCTCAAGACATTCAGGGAATGGTTTCTTCGGTACAGGCTGACGACAGAAAAAACTGACGCTGCATTCACCTAATTTTACGGAAAATAGCCCCTCTTGCTGTGAAGAGTCCACCGGACAATCAGACAAAATCATATCCAGTTTATGTTGGCTTAATTGCTCTAATAACAATTCATGCGTAGATTCAAAACAGCGTAAATGAATTTGTTCATGTTCCACAACTGCCGTTTCTAGTACTCGACTTACCAAACGTTTCGATAATGCATCAGCCACACCCACATCAAATAGCAGATTTGATTCTCTGCTGTAGTTGACAATATCCAGCATTTCTTGGCTGAGCATGAACATTTTGTCTGCATAACGGAAAATAAGCTGTCCCAATTCCGAAGGAACTAATCCTCGACCTTGACGCTTAAATAATTTGCCACCTAAACGCTCTTCTAGCGCCTTAATTTGCCCAGTAATTGTTTGTGGAGTCAGGTAAAGAGCTTCAGCAGCCCCGACAACAGAGCCTTCCTTACAAACATGCCAGAAATAGTAAAGGTGGTTAAAATTAAGATGTGAAACCCGCATATCGATTCCTTTTGTATCGCCAATAATTATCGTAGTACATACTGACCATACGCTTTACCCGTACCCCGTAATCGGGAGTTATAAGTTAAAATACCCGCAGTATGCAACTCATACCGCGGGCATATCATAGAAGATTAACTCGAAAATTCTTACTAATAATTACGTCTATTATGTTTATTCTTCACTACTGAGTGCGTTTTTTGGTTTCGGTAACACGACTCTTAACATAAAGTACCCAAGCACTGCTGCTGTTGTCGAACCGATTAAAATACCCAACCTAGAGTAGGTACTATACACCTCATCAAGTCCTTCAAAGGCAAGACCAGTGATGAAGATAGACATAGTAAAACCGATCCCACAAAGCACTGAAACCGCAAATACTTGCTTCAAGTTAATCGATGCTGGCAGTTTCGCCAACCCTACTTTTACCGAAATCCAGCTAAATAAGAAAATACCGACTGGTTTGCCTAATATTAACCCCGCCGCGACACCAAGTGGTAATGAACTCATTAACCCATCAAAAGTGACGCCATTGAGCTGTACCCCTGAGTTTGCAAACGCAAAAATTGGCAAAATTAAATAAACAACCCAAGGGTGTAGCACATGCTCCAACTCTTCTGAGGGTTTTGTATTGTTTGTGCCTCTTAATGGAATTAAGAAACCGACAATCACCCCAGCCAGCGTGGCATGAACTCCTGATTTTAAAATACAGACCCATAAAATAAGGCCGATCACTAAGTAAGCCGCTGTATTCTCTACTCGACGCCAGTTCATCATACAAAGAATCGCCACACACAACGCCGCTAAACTCAATGCGATGACAGACACTGAACTTGTGTAAAAGAAGGCGATAATCACAATAACACCCAGGTCATCAATGATAGCTAACGCCAACAAGAATACTTTCAGTTCCGTAGGAACTCGCTTACCCAGCAGCGCCATCACGCCTAACGCAAACGCGATATCTGTTGCGGCAGGGATAGCCCATCCTTGACGAGTAATATCGTCTGCACCATTAAACGCTAGATAAACTAACGCGGGTGCAATCATTCCACCCACAGCAGCGATTGCTGGAAATATTGCTTTATCGCGCCCCGCGAGGGATCCTTCCAATAATTCACGCTTTACCTCTAAACCTACAACAAGGAAAAAGATCGCCATTAAAAAATCATTAATCCATAGAATCAGAGGTTTATCTAATCCAAATGAGGAAATTTTAATGGATACCGGAATATCTAAAAATTGCTGGTAAGCTCCCTGTAATGGCGTGTTAGCCATTATTAAAGCGACGATGGCAGCAATAATTAGGAGTAGCCCTCCTGCTGCTTCTAACTTTAAAAATTTACGAATAATTGCTGTCATATGAATAACCTCAAAAAATATTTTTGAATGTTAATATTATGATAATCATTAATTCGTAAAAAATCGTTTATTTATCCATTAATAATCGTAATTTCCGAGCATTTGATAATTGAGATCACAACGAATGATAATAAATCGTTAATTTAACTATAGGCAACTATTCTAAAAACCAACAATAAATTTATTAAGTTAAGCACTTTAAAAATTCAAATTTTTTAGAGACTAAGGAAAAATAATTGTTCTGGAAAGCCTAAAAAATCATTTATTTTTTGATTTTCGAAGCCCTTCGCAAAAATAAAAGCCCCTTTCCGCTATTCCTTGTGAGTCCCTTCATAAAAAAGCCACTTTATGTGATACTCAGGCATCCCTTGGGCAATCATTATTTCTCTATATTATGTCTCTATACGTTCTGCTTTCTGTGCTGTTTGCCGCGTTTTGTCATGCCAGTTGGAACGCTCTCGTGAAATTTGGTAATGACCGTTTCTTCGGTCTAGTGATGATTGCCGTTTTTTCAGGTATTTTAACCATTCCCGCGCTATTTTGGTTTGGGCTCCCGACACCTGAAGCGGTGCCATGGTTAATTTTGTCGGTATTCTTTCATATCGGTTATATCTACTTTCTCAGCCAAGCATACAACCATGGCGATCTCAGCCAGATTTACCCTATTTCTCGGGGTTCTGCTCCGTTAATTACTGCGTTATTAAGTATTGTTTTATTTAATGAATCCCTACCATTCATGAGTTTTGTTGGAATTATATTTATCATTTCAGGGGTGATCGCCATCGCTTTTGCAGGGCGAAAATTTTCATTGAATATCAAAGGAAAGGCTCTAATTTTTGCATTATCCACCGCCTTTTTTACTGCCTGCTATACCCTCTCTGATGGCTATGGTTCAAGAGCCAGCCAAGATCCGATTGTCTATACCTTATGGCTATTCTTACTTAATGGCGCAGTACTCGCGATCCCCGGAGTAATGAAATATAAAAGTTCACTCCTACACGGATTTCAACAATATTGGCGTTCGGGATTACTCGGTGGGTTAATGCAACTAATTAGTTATGGCATCGCAATCTGGGCTATGAGCCAAGCGCCTATCGTTATTGTTGCTGCCATCCGTGAAACCAGCGTTCTCTTCGCTATGTTTCTCTCAATTGTATTTCTCAAGGAAAAATTTAATGCCATGCGAGTACTTGCTTGTATTGTCATTTTACTTGGGGTGTTACTTGCAAAACTATCCAGTTAAGATAGTGATGTTATGAATGTGTTTTTCACATCCTATTTTCAACACCAATAATATTTAGCGTTAATTTTTCATTTAGTCATGAGGTAAAAATGACCTTACTCCGATCTTTAGTTGCCATGTCAATGATAGCAGCGCCAATAGCGGTACTTGCCGCCACGCCAGCGGATTTAATGATTGTTGATGGAACCATTTTGACGATGGATGCCCACAATAAAGTTATTGAAAATGGCACTGTCGTTATTGATAAAAACAAAATTGTGGCGGTGGGTGGTCCTGAACTCACCAAGCAATATACTGCCAAAAAACAACTTAATGTTGATGGTGATATTGTCATGCCAGGATTAATCAATACCCACACTCATGCATCAATGACAGTATTTCGCTCCCTTGCTGATGATGTACCAGATCGATTACACCGCTACATTTTTCCATTAGAAAGTAAGATGGTTTCCCGAGAAATGGTGCGGGTAGGCGCTAACTTAGCCAATGTCGAGATGCTAAAAGGGGGCGTTACCACATACGTAGATATGTACTATTTTGAAGATGAAGTAGCAAAAACTGTCGATAAAATTGGTATGCGTGCAATCCTTGGTGAATCTGTTATTAAATTCCCAGTTGCTGATGCCCAAAATGCGGATGAAGGCATCGCCTATGCAGTGAATTTTATCAATCAATACAAAGATCATCCTCGCATTACGCCAGCTTTTGCACCTCATGCCCCTTATACCAATACTACCGAGCATTTACAGAAAATTTCCAAACTTTCTCAAGAGCTTGATGTCCCCGTTATGATCCACTTAGCGGAAACCGACCGAGAACAAGAAGAAATTGCCAAACGTACTGGAGGCAAAAGCCCAGTGCAATACATGGCAGATATTGGTGCATTAAACAGTAAAGTGATCGCAGCTCATGCCATTATGGTCAATGACAGCGATATCGACCTCCTCAAGCAATACGATGTCGGAGTCGCGCATAATGTCAGCGCGAATACGAAATCAGCCAAGGGCGTTGCCCCTGTCACTGCTATGTTAGCGAAAGGGGTTCGCGTGGGCTTAGGAACTGATGGTCCTATGTCGAGCAATACCTTAACAACCATGAATGAACTTAATTTAGTCGGTAAAATTCATAAGCTTGAGAATAAAGATAGAGCCGCGATGCCACCGATAACCGTGGTTGAACTAGCGACTAAAGGCTCCGCGAAAGCGATTCATATGGAAGATAAATTAGGGTCTCTTGAAGCAGGGAAGTTGGCGGATATCATTGTTGTTGATACTAAATCACCTAATATGGTACCGATGTACAGCCCTTATGCCGCTCTCGTTTATGGTGCTAATGCATCCAATGTACGTCATTCTATCGTTGATGGAAGCCTACTAATGGAAGATCGTAAAGTGCTCACAGTAGATGAAAGTGCCATTGTGAAAGAAGCTCTGCAATTTGCGGATCAAGTTCGAAAAACTGTCATTGATAGTGGCGAGGTCGTCAAATAAAAAAATGGCTGATTCAGTATTTCACTGGATCAGCCATTATTTTTTACTGAGAGATCAAACCATTATTTGTTGGTGAGATCATCAAAGAATTTCTTCACGCCATCTAAAAAACGTTTTGAACGTGGGCTATTTTTTTCGCCCCCAGAGCCACCTAACGATTCACCAAACTCTCTAAGCAACTCTTTTTGTTTCTCATTCAGTTTCACTGGCGTTTCAACAACAATGTGACACATTAAGTCACCTTGCATTCCACCACGCACTGATTTCACGCCCTTACCTTTCATACGGAATGTTTTACCCGTTTGGGTTTCCGCAGGAATTTTCAGTTTAACGCGCCCATCAAGTGTTGGCACTTCGATTTCGCCACCCAGTGCTGCCGTTGCAAAGTTGATTGGTACTTCGCAATGTAAGTTATTACCATCACGCTCAAAAATATCGTGAGGTAAAACGTGCATTTGAACGAATAAATCACCTGCTGGTGCGCCATTTGCTCCGGCTTCACCCTCTCCTGATAAACGAACGCGGTCACCAGTATCAACCCCAGCAGGGATCTTAACGGATAAGGTTTTGTATTTCTCTACGCGACCTTGACCATGACATTTATTGCATGGGTCTTTGATAATTTTTCCGCGACCGTGACAGGTTGGACAAGCTTGTTGCACTGAGAAGAAACCTTGGCGCATATGGACTTGCCCCATACCATGACAGGTTTGGCAAGTTTCCGCACTCGTCCCCGGTTTCGCACCACTACCGTGGCACACATCACAACTTTCAAGTGTTGGGATACGGATCTCTTTGGTCACTCCACGGACTGCTTCTTCAAGAGTCAGTTCCATGTTGTATTGCAGATCAGAACCACGGCTTGGGCGCTGTTGGCGTCGACCTCCACCAAAAATGTCACCGAAGATGTCACCAAAAATATCACTATTGAAGTCGCCGCCACCAAAGCCGCCGAATCCACCGCCACCGCCGCCCATACCGCCTTGTTCAAACGCGGCATGACCATATTGATCATAAGCTGCACGTTTTTGCTCGTCGGATAGGACTTCGTAAGCTTCTTTTATCTCTTTAAATTTCTCTTCCGCTTCATCTTTTTTCTCCTGATTACGGTCAGGATGGTGCTTCATCGCTAAGCGCTTATACGCTCGCTTGATGTCTTTGTCTGAAGCATTTTTTTCGAGGCCTAAAACCTCATAAAAATCTCTTTTCGCCATTTATTTTTCCCTTAACATGCAGACACGGGCGCAGAGTTCCCTCAACGCCCGTGTCCGGTATCAGTCACTATGTCACATTCTTGCTATAGTCACTGCGCCCGCTAAGGGCCTTATTTTTTGTCTTTGTCGTTAACTTCTTCGAATTCAGCATCAACAACGTCGTCATCTTTCTTCGCTTCTGCACCTGCACCCGCAGCGCCCGCTTGAGCTTGTTGCTGTGCAATTTCCAGAAGTTTCGCAGATGCCGTTACCAGCGCTTGGATTTTCGCTTCGATGTCAGCTTTATCTTCACCTTTAGAAGCGACTTCTAATTCTGAAGTTGCTTTTTCGATGTTAGCTTTATCTTCTGCTGGTAATTTATCGCCCGCTTCTTCGATTTGTTTACGAGTACCGTGGATCAGTTGGTCAGCTTGGTTACGAACCTGTACTAACTCTTCAAATTTACGGTCTGCTTCAGCGTTTGCTTCTGCATCACGTACCATTTTTTCGATTTCTTCATCATTCAGACCAGAAGAAGCCTTAATGGTAATGTTTTGCTCACGACCGCTGTTTTTGTCTTTCGCAGAAACATGCAAGATACCATCCGCATCGATGTCAAAAGTCACTTCGATTTGTGGCATACCGCGTGGTGCTGCTTGAATCCCATCTAAATTAAACTGACCCAGTGATTTGTTATCACTTGCACGTTTACGTTCACCTTGCAGCACGTGAATAGTCACGGCAGCTTGGTTATCTTCAGCAGTTGAGAACACTTGGCTGTGTTTAGTTGGGATAGTGGTGTTTTTCGAAATTAACGAAGTCATCACGCCACCCATGGTTTCGATACCTAAAGACAGTGGTGTTACATCAAGTAACAGAACGTCTTTAACATCACCTGCTAATACACCACCTTGTACTGCTGCACCGATTGCAACGGCTTCATCTGGGTTCACATCTTTACGTGGTTCTTTACCGAAGAAATCAGCAACCACTTTTTGAACCATTGGCATACGAGTCTGACCACCAACTAAGATAACGTCGTTGATGTCACCTACGCTTAAGCCAGCGTCTTGCAGAGCAACTTTGACTGGCTCCATAGAACGTTTAACTAAATCTTCTACCAGTGACTCCAGTTTTGCACGAGTCACTTTGATGTTCATGTGTTTTGGACCAGTTGCATCCGCAGTGATGTATGGCAGATTAACGTCAGTTTGTTGAGCGGAAGACAGCTCAATTTTTGCTTTTTCAGCAGATTCTTTTAGACGTTGCATTGCCAGCGGATCATTGCGCAGGTCAACACCTTGTTCTTTCTTAAACTCATCAACTAAGTAGTTGATTAAACGAGTATCGAAGTCTTCACCACCTAAGTGAGTATCACCGTTGGTTGCCAGAACTTCATAGGTTTTTTCGCCATCAACTTCATCGATTTCGATGATAGATAAGTCGAATGTACCACCACCTAAGTCATATACCGCGATAGTACGGTTGCCGACTTCTCTATCCAAACCGTACGCCAGCGCTGCTGCTGTTGGTTCGTTGATGATACGTTTTACGTCTAAACCAGCGATACGACCCGCATCTTTGGTTGCTTGACGCTGAGCATCGTTAAAGTATGCTGGTACAGTGATAACCGCTTCAGTTACTGGCTCACCCAGATAATCTTCCGCAGTTTTCTTCATTTTTTTCAATACTTCAGCAGAGACTTGTGGTGGAGCCATTTTTTGGCCTTTCACATCTAACCACGCATCACCGTTATCAGCCGCAATAATTTTGTATGGCATGATAGACACGTCGCGCTGAACTTCTTCGTCTTGGAAACGACGACCGATCAAACGTTTGATCGCAAATAATGTGTTTTCTGGGTTAGTTACAGCCTGACGTTTTGCTGGCTGACCAACTAAAATTTCACCATCTTGTGTATACGCAATGATGGAAGGAGTAGTTCTATCACCTTCGCTGTTCTCAAGAACACGCGCAGTAGTGCCATCCATAATTGCAACGCATGAGTTAGTTGTACCTAAGTCGATACCAATAATTTTACCCATTTAAAACGCCTCCAAAGGAATTCTTTTCATTTAATTTCGATATCAATCTATATAAGGTTCAATATTTCATTTTCAAGGGAGTTTTTACTCCAACCTTAACTTTTTTTTGCAACTCGCAATAATTTAGATTGATAACTGTTGATGTCTTAAAGATGGGGTCACAAATTCATTCATCAAGGGGGAAAACTAAAAAAATTTTACATTTAATGTAAATAAACCCGTCTCTTGATCATTGTTTCGACAATTAAAACTGCGTATTATGCGCCTCCCCTTCCTATAGGGGAATAATCATTCATTATATCTATTTGATTTTTAAATATTTTACCAGAGGTTATATGCAATCTAGTTCGCTTGCCAATCCAGGCCCACTCGGTTTATTGGGCTTTGGTATGACAACAATCCTGCTGAATATTCATAATGCAGGTTTTTTTCCTCTCTCATCGGTTATTTTAAGCATGGGAATTTTCTACGGTGGTATCGCGCAAGTGATTGCTGGAATTATTGAATATAAGAAAGGCAATACTTTCGGTGCAACTGCATTTACCTCTTACGGCTTTTTTTGGCTTGCATTAGTCGGTTTGCTGTTTTTACCTACTATGGGATTAGCAGAAGCCACTGATCCTGCATTTTTAGGGATGTTCCTGCTGTTGTGGGGAATTTTTACATTCTTTATGTTCTTAGGCACCTTCAAAACAAACTTTGTGCTGCAATTTATCTTCGGCAGCTTAACCGTACTGTTCGCCATGTTAGCAATAGGCAATCTCACGAACAATGCCACTTTACTTCAGTTCGCTGGCTATGAAGGGATTATCTGTGGCGCAAGCGCCTTTTATCTAGCAATGGCTGAAGTCTTGAATGAGCAGTATGGCAAAACAATTCTGCCAATTGGTCAGCGTAGTTAGTTTTACGACGTAGCTAATTTCGAATATTAATAGAAGCTGTAATCAGAATTATCAGGCAGGCATGACGCTCTGCCTGATTTTTTAGAAGAGATCACTCAGCTACACGAATGGCGGATTTTGGTCTGAATGCTTTAACGATAGTCTCATCCGTTTCAATGTATGGACCATCAAGTAGTTGAATACAATAAGGAACGCTGGCAAAAATACCCGATACTAATACATTCCCTTCTTTATCTTTCAGGCCTTCCAAGGTTTCAGCAATCGCTTTTGGCTGCCCCGGTAAATTTAGAATCAATGACTGATTACGGATCACGCCGACTTGACGAGATAAAATCGCTGTTGGTACGAATTTCAAGCTGATTTGGCGCATCTGCTCTCCAAATCCTGGCATTTCACGATCAGCAATGGCGAGAGTCGCATCTGGCGTGACATCGCGGCGAGCAGGTCCTGTCCCACCCGTTGTCAAAACTAAATGGCAAGAAAACTCGTCCACCAGCTCACACAGCGTCTGCTCTATCATGACTTGCTCATCAGGGATCAAACGAGTTTCTACACGAAAAGGTGTGGTGATTGTTTTCGTTAGCCACTCCTCGAGTGCTGGGATCCCTTTATCTTCGTAGATACCGCCTGAAGCACGATCAGAAACCGACACCAGACCTATGCGCAACTCATTCATACAAACCTCAAAAATTAATCATTTAAATTCGTTCACTTGGCGAGAAAATACCACACCAACAATAATAAACATGCTGCATCATACCATGAGCATGAATCGCTGACAGCGTCGTGTTTGTGCCGAAATATGGAATTGCGAGTTTAATCAATGAAAAAACGACATAAAAAAACCCAGCCAATTTGACTGGGTTTTCTAAGAAAAAGGAAATTACAGCAGAGCTGCGATCATTTTTTCCAGTTTTTCTTGGTCAACAGCGAACTTACGGATACCGTCAGACAGTTTATCAACCGCCATTGGATCTTGGTTATGCTGCCAGTAGAACTCAGCTTCTGTCAATTTAGCGCCCGGCTCTTGAGTTTTGCCAGCATCTTTCAGCTTACAAACTAATTCACCTTGTGATTCAGACAGCTCTTTCAGTAATGCTGGAGAGATTGTCAGACGGTCGCAACCCGCTAGCTCAATGATTTCACCAACGTTACGGAAGCTTGCGCCCATTACGACAGTTTTATAACCATGCGCTTTATAGAAGTTGTAAATTTCAGTCACTGAAACCACGCCTGGATCTTCGTGTGCAGCAAACTCTTTCTTATCGGTGTTTGCTTTGTACCAGTCAAGGATTCGACCCACGAATGGGGAGATCAGGTAAACACCCGCTTCCGCACAAGCACGCGCTTGAGCAAAAGAGAATAATAAGGTTAAGTTACAGTTGATGCCTTCTTTTTCCAGTTTTTCCGCAGCGCGGATACCCTGCCAAGTAGAGGCTAATTTGATCAAAATACGATCGTTGCTGATACCAGCTTCGTTGTACATTTTCATCAGACGGCGAGCTTTAGTAATACACGCTTCTTCATCATAAGAAAGACGCGCATCAACTTCTGTTGAGATACGACCCGGTACTAATTTCAGAATTTCCAGACCGATATTAACAGCCAGTTTGTCACATGCATCGACAATTTGTTGCTCACGGTTGTTACTTTGCTTACGAGCCCATTCTACCGCTTCATCAATTAATTTACGGTATTCAGGAATTTGTGCAGCATTTAAAATCAGCGATGGGTTAGTCGTCGCATCTTGTGGTTTGTACAGCTTCATCGCTTCGATGTCGCCAGTGTCGGCAACAACAGTTGTCAGACTACGTAAGGAGGTTAGTTTGTCGGTCATTTCTTTAATCTCGTTGTTATACCCGTCATA
>NZ_JAMPNR010000018.1:0-23184 GCF_028479485.1 Providencia sp. PROV209
ATTCACTGATCCTAGTCACATACTTGTGTATGCTTCTAGGAATTCATTTTCTTGCCGCCTACCTGCAACTTAAACTACTTTGTGTATTATTAAGGAATTGAGGCTAGCGCCGCACCGTCCCATGATAATATCACGCATCTACGTTGCTGCAAGCGAGGAAATATCCTTGCAAGCAACTATTTGATCAGCAATCGTTTTCGCAATAACCTTAGGAACTGAATGCATTTAGCTTGAGAGTGTCATAACCTCAGTAAACCAGATAACCATCATAAGAGCGACTTATTACAGCGATTCGCTATTCCATCCGATTTTTTGTTAAAGTAACGGATAAATTTACTATCATAAGGGTCAAGTTATGCTGATTACCATTTCACCTGCCAAAACATTAGACTACGAAAGCCCGCTACCTATCGACACTTTTACCCAACCAGAGCTACTCTCTGAATCGGAGAAATTAATAAAAACGTGCCGAAAACTCACGCCGGCAGATATCGCAAGCCTAATGAAAATCAGTGACAAACTCGCAGGATTAAATGCAGCGCGTTTTGGTGAATGGCAACCCAACTTTACGCCTGATAACGCACGCCAAGCTATCCTTGCCTTTAAAGGTGATGTGTATACTGGTATGCAAGCAGAGACCTTCTCGCCTGCTGATTTCGAATTTGCTCAACAACATTTACGTATGTTATCAGGGTTATACGGTGTTTTACGCCCATTAGATTTAATGCAACCTTATCGTTTAGAAATGGGTATCCGCCTTAAAAATAGCCGCGGTAAAGACTTATACGAATTTTGGGGAAACATCATCACTGAGCATTTGAATAAGGCGCTCGCGGCCCAAGGGGATAACATCCTCGTTAATTTAGCATCTGATGAATATTTTAAATCTGTGAACACCAAAAAATTAGACGGCACAATTATCAAGCCGGTCTTCTTAGATGAAAAAAATGGTAAATATAAAGTCATCAGCTTTTATGCAAAAAAAGCACGAGGATTAATGAGCCGTTTTATTATCAAAAATAAACTCACTAAATCAGAACAGTTGTCCGACTTTAATTTAGACGGTTATCAGTTTGACCAGTCACAATCGAAAGGCAATGAATTAGTCTTTACACGCCCCGAACAAGCTTAAAAACCAAACTCATCATCTTGATTTGTAGGGTGCACACCACGCCCTACAAAATTCATACTCAACATTCGACACTCTATTTCAAATCTCCGTCACAATTTGGCGATAAAATAAACACGCGCATGGGGTATAGCATTCTTTCACCAGTGGACTTGAAAGACTTATGCCAGAATCCAAGTCAGTCTTTGCCATTTATTTTGGAGGTGATCAATGCCATATTCTGCTGCATCACATCGTTACACAGAAATGGAATATCGTCAGTGCGGTCGGAGTGGATTAAAACTCCCACTTATCTCTTTGGGACTCTGGCATAATTTTGGTGATAACAAACCAATTGATAACTGCCGTGCCATGCTAAGGCATGCTTTTGATCATGGCATCACTCATTTCGATCTTGCCAATAATTACGGTCCCCCTCCAGGCTCCGCAGAACAACAATTTGGGCGTATCCTTAAGCAAGATTTTCTACCTTATCGTGATGAAATGATCATCTCCTCTAAAGCAGGTTACACCATGTGGGAAGGACCTTATGGGGATTGGGGCAGTAAAAAATATTTAATTGCTAGCCTGAACCAAAGTTTAAAAAGAATTGGGGTCGATTACGTGGATATTTTCTATCACCATAGACCTGATCCTCAAACACCATTGGAAGAAACGATGGCTGCCCTTGATCTGATTGTTCGTCAAGGTAAGGCTCTCTATGTAGGAATCTCTAACTACCCCGCAGAAACCGCGCAAGAAGCCATTCGTATTCTCGAGCAGCTGGGCACTCCTTGCTTAATCCATCAACCCAAGTATTCCATGCTAGAACGAACACCTGAAGAAGGTCTTCTTGATTTACTCGAAGAAGAAGGTGTCGGCTCTATTGCTTATTCTCCATTAGCTGGCGGGATTTTAACGGACCGATATCTTAATGGCATTCCTGCTGATTCTCGTGCCGCAGGTAATCCATCACTCCCTCCAGAAAGACTGACCTCTGCTGTGCTGGCTAAAGTGAAAAAGCTCAATGACCTTGCATTCGATCGAGGACAAAAACTGAGCCAAATGTCCCTTGCGTGGTTACTACGTCACGACCGTATTACCTCTATACTCATTGGAGCAAGCCGTATCAGCCAAATTGATGATGCACTCGGTATGATGGAAAAACGGGATTTTAACCAAGATGAATTAAAGGCCATTGAGCTTATTCTTGAAGATTCTATTTAACCTTTCTGCTAGAGCTATCGCTTAATAAGGTATTTAAGGGATAGCTTTCTATTTTCGTATATTTATTTAAATACAAACGAACGAATAAAACTTTTGTTTACTATTTTATATTCACCTAGACTAAATTTAATCCATTAATTAACCAACAACATTCTTTAATTATTTAAGTGAGTCATTTAAGCTTTATTTGCAGTTTAATTAATTCACTTTATAACGAGGAATTTATATGCGTAAAATCTCTACTATCCTAATCACCTTATTATTCCCTTTATCAACTTTTGCTATGACAATACCGGTTAATGACCAGCAATCTACCACTGAATACTTATGGAGCAATGGCGGAAATGGCGATAATGGCGGACACGGAGGCAATGGTGGTAATGGCGGAAGTGGTGGTAGCGGTGGGCATGGTGGAAATGGTGGTAATGGCGGCAATGGAAATTAAATAAACCCGATTATTTAATTATTCCCCCCTTCGCTAATAAGGGGGGATGGAGGATACAATGAAAACTCAATCTCTATTTCAATTATTCACTATTTTATTTTTCACAACAACACCAATACTAAGCCATTCAAATAACTTTCAATTTAATAAACATAATTTATTTAATATAAATAAATTTATTATTATCGATAATATTTATCGATCTAATTTTTGTGTGCCTCTTTATTGCCACGGTCATTATTTTTATTTCTCGGAACAATCTATCAATGGTAGCCACGGTCAAAATGGCAGCGGTGGTAATGACCACAATGGAGGTCTAGGTGGGAATGGAGGTCTAGGCGGAAATGGGGGCTCTGGAGGTAATGGTCAACATGGAGGAAATGGAGGGAATGGCGGCAACAATGGGCACGGTAATCATGGGGGACACGCCACACCAGGCAGTAATGGAAATGGCGGTAACGGTGGGAATGGGGGAATAAATGGGGGTAATGGCGGACACGGTGGCAACGGAGATGGTTTAGGTAACGGAGGAAATGGCGGTAACGGCTCCACCAATGGAAATGGGGGTAATGGAGGGCATGGAGGAAGCAATGGCGGTCACGGAGGCAATGGAGGAGATGGTGACGGGAGTGGTAATGGCGGAAATGGTGGAAATGCAGGTATCGGAGGACAAGCGGGTAAAGGTGGAAAAGGCGGACCAAATGGCGGTCAAGATGGCGCAGATGGCTCAATCTATTGATCCTCCAATAAACGACACCATAAAAAACGGAAGCCAACTTAGCTTCCGTTTTTAAAACACCTATTGATAAAAACTATTGTTTAGGCGCTAACTTCATTAAAAATTCACGTAACTGAGCGAAATCTGATGGTAAGAAGTGAGAAAGCAGTGGTAAATCCGCGCGTTCAGCCAGTTCTTGTGGCAGTGTAATTTGCTTATTTAAAATCGCTTCAACGCTCTCTTTAAATTTCGCTGGGTGAGCAGTTCCCAAGAACAAGCCATACTCACCCTCTTGTAATTGATCACGCAGCACACGATACGCAACCGCAGCATGAGGCTCAGATAAATACCCCTTTTTGTCCAGCTCACGTACCGTCTCTTGAGTCACTTCATCACTCACCGCCCCGTAACCAAGGTCTTTTAATGACCACCCTTTACGGCGGAATAATTCCTCAATACGTGGCCAGTTATTTGGCTGACTCACATCCATTGCATTAGATAAAGTTGCCACCGTTTGATGCGGTGCCCATTTTCCATCGACTAGGTAGCGAGGAACCGTATCATTAACGTTAGTCGCAGCAATAAAGCGTTTTACTGGTAATCCCATGGATTTTGCCAATAAGCCGGCGGTCAGATCCCCAAAGTTACCGCTTGGGACTGAGATCACCAATTGATCACGTTTTTCTGCTGGGATCTGAGCAACGGCTTCAAAGTAATAGCAAATTTGCGCTAATAGGCGGCTAATGTTGATTGAGTTAGCTGAATTCAAATACAGGGCTTTTTTCAATTCTTCATCATCAAAAGCCTGTTTTACTAGCGCCTGACACGCATCGAAATCATCTTTAATTGCCACAGTATGAATATTTTTACCCAGTGTGCAGAACAACTTTTCTTGCAGAGGGCTAATTTTGCCTTCTGGGTACAAGATCACGACTTGGACATTATCCAAACCATAAAATGCATGCGCTACCGCAGCGCCTGTATCCCCTGACGTTGCTGTTAAGATAGTCACGGGTGCCCCACCCGCGACTTGACCTAATGCTTGCGCCATAAAACGCCCGCCAAAGTCTTTAAATGCTAATGTAGGTCCGTGGTATAACTCTAAAGTCGCAACATCATCTTCAACTTTAGAAACGGGAGCTGGGAAAGCAAACGCAGCGTTGACCCGAGCAGCAAGCTGATCCGCAGGAATTTCGTCGCCGATAAATGCACTTAAAATACGGCTACTACGAGTGACAAAATCCAATTTCAGCAATTCATCAATTTCACTAGCGCTAAACTCAGGTAAGTCTTGAGGGAAAAAGAGACCTTGCTGCTTACCTAATCCCTGTTTCACGGCTTGCGCGAAGCTGACCTGTTCATTGTTATCTTTTAAATTATACAGTTTCATCGTTTACCCTATTGTCCTTGCACCCGCCATATCTAAACGACAGATATGCACAAAGCCTTCATCATTTTGAATGTAATGTTGTTGTAGGTACTGCACCATGTCTTCCGCGATTTTTTTATCATCGCAAATTGTGAATATCGTTGGTCCTGAACCTGAAATACCACAGGCTAATGCCCCAATTTGCTTCGCATGTTCGCGCGCCTTCGCAAAACCAGGGAGCAGTTGTGTACGATATGGCTCCGCCACAACATCTTTAATCATCGTCACCGCTAATTCAGGCTGATGGGTATGGCAAGCATGGATAAAGCCAGATAGATAACGCCCATGGTTCACAATGTCATGGCGAGAATAACTATCAGGTAAAATAGCGCGCGCTTCCGCAGTCGATACTTTGATACCTGGGTACGCCATCACCCAATACCAATTTTCGAACGCAGGTACTGGCTGAGAAATAATGCCATTTTGCTCAATGATCAGTTGTAAACCACCCAAATAGCAAGGTGCAACGTTATCATAATGAATACTGCCGGAAATACGCCCTTCTAACTCCCCCATCATGCCAAGCAATGCAGTTTCATCAAATGGCTTGTCAGCAAATTCATTAAGCGCCATCAGTGCAGCCACCACAGAACATGCACTTGAACCTAAACCAGAACCAATCGGCATGTTTTTTTCAAGGGTCATTGCCACATTCAGCTTTTTACCCAGTCGCTCGCAAAACAGTTCCCAGCACTGGTAAACAATGTTGTGTTCCATTTTTTTCGGTAACTTAGAAACAAATCGACCTTTATTTTCTAATGAAAATGTATTCGCCGCTTCAATGCTGACACAATCGCCGAGTAGCGAGCCATCAATCGGAGAGACTGCTGCGCCAAGCACATCAAACCCAACGCTCACATTGCCAATTGAAGCGGGTGCATAAACTTTGATCACTTCTTAAACTCCCAATTTCCATGATAGGGTACGCAGCATATCCGCAAATACACCCGCTGCTGTTACATCATTACCAGCGCCATAACCTCTTAATACTAAAGGAATTGGTTGATAGTAGCGTGTGTAGAATGCCAGTGCGTTTTCGCCATTTTTCACTTTAAACAGTGGGTCATTTCCGTCAACGGCAACCATTTTCACCTGACAACGACCTTCTTCGATAAGACCCACATAGCGTAACACTTTTTCTTCGGCTTCAGCGGCTTTTATACGCGCTGCAAAAGGTTCATCTAATTGTGGGAGACGCGCCATAAATTCAGCAATGCTGCCAGAACTATCAAAGTCAGTAGGGAGTACAGATTCAATTTCAATATCACTGAGTTCGAGTTCATAGCCTGCTTCACGAGCTAAAATCAGTAGCTTACGCGCCACATCCATTCCAGATAAATCATCACGAGGATCAGGCTCAGTAAAACCTTTTTCTTTTGCCAATGTTGTCGCTTCAGATAAAGACATGCCTTCATCCAGCTTACCGAAAATGAAGGACAGTGAACCGGATAAGATCCCACTAAAGTGAACCAATTCATCCCCTGCATTGAGCAAGTTTTGTAAGTTCTCAATAACCGGTAATCCTGCCCCTACGTTGGTATCGTAGAGAAACTTACGTTTCGAACTCTCTGCTGCCTCACGTAATTGATGATAATAATCCATCGATAATGTGTTGGCTTTTTTGTTCGGCGTCACAACGTTAAAACCATCTTTTAAGAAGCTGGCATATTGCTCTGCAATTTCTTGGTTAGAGGTACAGTCGATGATCACCGGATTTAAGAAGTGATACTCGCGTTCTAAACGGATCAGGCGGCTAAGACTAAATGGCTCTTTAGCTTCCGCTAATTCAGTTTTCCAGTTATCTAAATCAATCCCTTGCATATTAATCAACATTGCTCTTGAGTTGGCGATACCGCACACGCGCAGATCAATATGTTTTTGCTTCAGCCATTGCTGTTGACGGTGGATCTGTTCGATCAATGCATTACCCACCCCGCCAACACCGACGATAAAGGCTTCAATCACTTGCTCAGCATTGAATAACATTTGATGGCATAAGCGTACCGCTGAAGTTGCCGACTCATTAGCGATAACCGCAGAAATGGAACGCTCTGATGAACCTTGGGCTATCGCAACAATATTGATGTTGCCGCGCGTTAATGCAGAGAAGAAACGAGCTGAGATACCTTTCAATGTGCGCATACCATCCCCTACAACGGAGATAATAGCCAGCTGCTCCATCACATCTAACGGGTCTAACACACCATCTTTAAGCTCTAAATAGAACTCTTCTTCTAACGCACCACGGGCACGCTGTAACTCATTTTGAGGAACACAGAAGCTGATACTGTATTCAGAAGATGACTGAGTGATCAACACCACGGAAATCCCTTTACGAGACATCACCGAGAAAATACGGGCGGCCATGCCAACCATACCTTTCATTCCCGGACCTGAAACGTTGATCATCGCCATGTTATTCAGGTTAGTGATCCCTTTTACAGGCGTGCTAACATCCGTTTGCCCATCACCAATCAGCGTACCCGGCGCGCTTGGATTAGTGGTATTTTTGATGAGACAAGGAATTTGGAATTGTGCAATTGGTGCGATAGTACGTGGGTGCAGAACTTTCGCACCAAAATAAGAGAGCTCCATCGCTTCTTGATATGACATGCCTTTAAGTAAGCGTGCATCTGGCACTAAACGCGGGTCACAAGTATAAACACCATCAACATCCGTCCAGATCTCACAACAATCTGCACGTAAGCATGCCGCTAATACCGCAGCCGAATAGTCGGAACCATTGCGCCCTAAAACAACCAGCTCCTCTTTATCATTCCCCGCAGTAAAACCTGCCATTAGAATAAAATGATCTTTAGGGATATTTAGCTCAGCAATACGCTTCGTTGATTCATTGATATCCACAGTGGACTCAAGGTAGTGACCTTTTGCCAGTAAGCTTTTTACCGGATCAATAACTGTCACTTGATGACCACGTGCTTTTAATACCGATTCCATGATGGCGATGGAGAGTTTTTCTCCACGGCAGATAATTGAGGCGTTGATGCTATCAGGACATTGCCCTAGAAGAGTAATACCATGCAGTACTTGCTTGATTTGCGCGAATTCATGCTCAGTGAGTTTTTTCAGCTTGTCATATTCAAAACCGGGTTGTTTTTCTTTTAAGCCCTTTAACAGATTAGCAAAAATCATCTCTGCATCACTGACATGCGTGATGACATCTTGACCTGCTGCTGTTTTTTCAATCATTGCGACCAAATGGTTAGTAATCTTAGCTGGTGCCGATAGCACCAAAGCCACTTGCCCATCAGCTAATTTACTTTCAGCGATGTCAGCAACATTGAGTACCCGTTCATCATTTGCAACTGAGGTACCGCCAAATTTAAGCACACGCATGGTATTTCTCTCCTGAATTAGCGCCAAAAAAAAGCCCACATCTTTTTAGGATGCGGGCTTTTTCATTTTTATTTTTTGGATGCGTCAGCCCGCCCCGTTTCCTGTGGTCACGGTGGTGGTGGTAATAATCGTAATCAGGCTGATGTTACGCATAAATTTTGTTTGTCTCGTAGGGAACATTTTGGTTTCTCCCTATACGGTTAAAGTAATCGCATAATAATGTCAAATTTATTTGCATTTACACCCCCTCAAAGCCTTTAAATTCAGCTAAGCGATCCTCTGCTATCATCAAAAAAATCTTCATAAAAAGAGAGTTTATCGCTGACATTTAGTCATAAAGTTTATTTATTCTTAAATTAATGGTTTTTAATTTTATTTAAAATAAAAATTATTTTTGCGTACAAAAAACAACCAAAAGGCAAACTTTATGGTGTGTTATCTATCTCCAGACCCCACAACCAATTTGAGGCAAATAGCGTCAAATTTCCAAGCTTCAGAGTTTAGCGAATTCAGATCAATATTCACCCCAACTGTAAAAAAACGTTACTTAGTTTCAGATCAAAATTGTACATTGGCGCCCAAAATAATTAGCTGACTCATTATTATCATGAAAACATTAATTCGGATATTTCTGAGGCGGTTTATTGCATTTTTGTAAAAAAAAATAGATTCACGCAAAGTGGATAAGTACAACCCCTTACTTTGAACTATAAAAAACCAAAAATACTATTTTTACGCGATTTTGGGGTGAATAACAAAATTTTACTCTTCAATAATTTTACATTATTCAAGGGAGCAGAAAATCAACCCGCAAACAAACTTAAGTCAAATCACCATCTTACTATCCCTATTAAGATCCCCCTTTATTTGTGATATCACGCTGAAAAAATGGCAGTATCTCAATTTTTTTATCTTGTTTTTGTCATCATTTCGATATCTCAATAACAAATAATTTTGGTATAATTATCTACCTAACAATCATTGTTAACGTGCTACAATTGATTTTGATATGTATCAACAAAAGTTAGTTTTTTAGGTGGTAAATGCAGTATTAGCTGTTATATTGCTGTTAACAGCCCAATATTGGGAAAGTGCTTAAGTTTTGGTTCGTTTTACAGCCTTTTGCCTAGCGGATAGGCAGCGTTAAGTCACTGAAAAATGTAAAGACAAATTTATACTCATGAACGTGTTTTTCCAGATAATCATACCAACAACCACCTAACTGGAAACGGCTCATGGGTTCAGTATTTTTATTTTAATACTTTAGGTAGCAAATATGCAGACCCCACACATTTTGATCGTTGAAGACGAGATTGTCACACGTAATACGCTGAAAAGTATCTTTGAAGCGGAAGGTTATGTTGTTCACGAAGCCACCGATGGTGAAGAAATGAACAATGTTCTTTCAGAACATGACATCAACTTAGTGATCATGGATATAAACTTACCAGGTAAAAACGGTTTACTGCTAGCTCGTGAATTACGCGAGCAAGAAAGTATTGCATTAATGTTCTTAACTGGTCGTGATAACGAAGTTGATAAAATCCTTGGTCTGGAAATTGGTGCAGATGATTACATCACCAAACCATTCAACCCACGCGAATTGACTATCCGTGCACGTAACTTACTGTCCCGTACTATGAATTTAGCCGGTGGCACAGAAGAACGTCGTCTAGTTGAAAGCTATAAATTCAATGGCTGGGAATTAGATATTAATAGCCGTTCATTAGTCAGCCCTGCGGGTGAGCACTATAAATTACCACGTAGTGAATTCCGTGCAATGCTGCATTTCTGTGAAAACCCAGGCAAAATTCAAACCCGTGCAGACTTACTGAAGAAAATGACAGGTCGTGAGTTAAAACCACACGACAGAACTGTTGACGTAACGATTCGTCGTATTCGTAAGCACTTCGAGTCAACACCTGATACCCCAGAAATCATCGCCACTATCCATGGTGAAGGTTACCGTTTCTGCGGTGATTTAGACGAGTAATCGTCACTAAGCTATGCACAGAACCGGCGAAAGCCGGTTTTTTATTGACTGCAAAATATAAAAACTTTATGTGGCATTAAATAACTCGAATAATATTCCGATATATCTATCTATTCATCACATATTTATAGGTAGAACCCATGACTGATTTTAACCAATATAAAAATACACTCAGTAGCCTCAAATTTTATGTTTATGCCTTATGCGAAGTTACAGGAACGACCCGAATTCCTTTTTATATCGGGAAAGGTACAGGCTCTCGTTGTTTAACACATATTAAAGATGCATTAACGAGAGATAAACTATCAAGAGAGGAAGACCCAAAGCTAAAACGAATTTATGAATTACATAAAGAAAACTTACTGGGTATTGATATTCTTTGTCATGGTTTAGATTCAGACACGGCTTTTATGGTAGAAACAACTTGCATAGACTTGTACGGGCTTGAGGGTTTAACCAATAAGATCAATGGTAAAAGCACCAGTAATGACATTGATATTCTCAAGCAAGGACGATTAACATTAGAAGAAACAGCTTCACTTTATTCACAAGAAGTTATGAATGTTTCAGATATTAAGCACCAAGGTATAGGGTTTATTTTAAATAAGCTTTATAGATTTAATATGAGTGAACTTGAATTATTTGAGGCAACTCGTGGAGTATGGCATAACCCCCCTCGAAAAAACCAAGATATAAAATATGCTTATGCTACCTATAACAATATCATTAAAGAAGTGTATGAAATTCACTCTTGGGTAGAAGCAGGTACTCAACAATACTTTACTCGAAATGTCACTCAAGGAAGTGGGCGTTGGGAATTTATTGGCAGAAAAGCAAGTGATGAAATACGTTCGCTTTATGTGGGTAAAAGCATAAAACGAGATAGAAACTTTGCTCAACCATTTTTCAAAGTTGGCTTTAATAATTCAGATACACAAATCTAGTGAGTTATATTTTCTAAGAGCCATAAAAAAACCGCCACTGACTTTAAACGTAATCAGTGGTGGTTTTTATATCAAAAAGGATTACCACGGCATAATCGGTACCGCACTCAGCGCATTCTTCGGCGAGCCATCAATCATCTTATCGGAATAGGTTAAATAGATCAGTGCGTTACGTTTAGGGTCGTAAAAACGAACGACTTGAAGCTTTTTAAACACCAATGACGTTCTCTTCTGGAAGACTACTTGCCCTTTTTTCGGGTTACGTTTTACGCGGTCATTTAATTCAATGGGGCCCACTTGTTGACAAGAAATTGCGGCGTCAGATGTGTCTTCTGCTAACCCAAGCCCACCTTTAATTCCACCTGTTTTCGAGCGGCTTAAATAGCAAGTGACATTAGCAACATCGGGGTCATCAAATGCTTCTACCACAATTTTATGGTCAGGACCGAATACTTTAAAAACAGTATCTACTGAGCCAATTTCTTCTGCGGCTGCCACAAAAGATAATGCAGACAATATTGTTCCCAAAACGAGATTTTTCAGTGTATTGCCTTTCGCAATACCCTTTTTAAATTTGGAAGAACGCATACAGTATTCCCTTTTCAGCTTAACGTCTAAATTTCAAATAATCTAAACGGCAATAATTCTGTTTATTAATGAAATATTAAATACAACTCATTTACTATAAACGAAAATGATAAGTTGTTATAGAATAGCTATTCATTGATTACTCATATCTGTTCTGTGAGTCGTATTGCCTGGGGATATCCATGGATCAAACAAATATTATTCGCGACCTTCTTCGTTGGATAGATGACAATCTTGATAAACCATTATCATTGGATAATGTTGCCGCTAGAGCGGGTTACTCAAAGTGGCATTTACAGAGAATGTTCAAGGATGTGACCGACCAAGCAATTGGTGCTTATATTCGCGCTAGACGCTTATCTCGTGCCGCAGTTGCGTTACGTTTAACTAGCCGTCCCATCCTTGATATTGCATTACAGTATCGGTTTGACTCACAACAAACTTTCACACGCGCATTCAAGAAACAGTTTAATCTCACGCCTGCATTTTATCGCCGTACCGAAGAATGGTGCGCAACAGGCATCTGTCCTCCAATTGTTTTAGATGACCATTCACCTCTTGATTATGAATTTATCACCATGGAAGAGCAACCACTGGTTGGCTTAGAACAAAGTTGTTCTTACGTGCTTGAAGAATGGTCAACAGCCTGTTCCCAAATGCGTCAATCTTTCTGGCGGTACTATTTAGAGCACACCACCCATGTGGCTTCAGAAGTGTTCGGTTTGCACCATGCCATTCATAGTTCAGAAAAAGATGATGAGCAAACGGTGTTTTATACCACTGCGGTTAAACCTGAAGATGCTAGCTTTAGTAATACCGAATATAGCCATGTCACCATTCCTGCAGGTGAGTACGTGAAATTTAACTATCACGGAGAAGCCACGAGAGAAAGAATGCAAGAGTTCCTATACCATGTTTATGGGGTTTACTTGCCAAAACTGAATCTGACTCGTCGCCCTGGTTATGACGTTGAGCACTATAAAATTAAAAATGTGGAACATCATGTGAGCGCTGATGCGGATCCAAGAACTCATATTGATACATTTAGCTATTATGTTCCGATTAAAAAGCCTGAAATTCATTAAATCTTTATAGAATTTCACTCGCACGAAAAAAAGGCGCTTCATGAATTGAAACGCCTTTTTTATTTATTCGATTTTTAACCTTGCTGTTCATCAAGGGCGGGTTGCGAAAGATGGGTCACTTCTCCTGCCGTTTCGACAATCCAACCATTCGCTAGCCATGGGCTATTTTGGTAATCCACACGAGATAATGAACAATTGCGCAGACGTAAGCGACGTGGAGAATTTGCAGGTACGCCTAAGATACGGCTTAGCAATGTACTGAGTGCAAGACCATGGCTAACTAATAATGGTCGACTTCCCTCAGGCAAATCTAAGCAGCTATTGAGTGCTGCAAACATACGCGTGAAGAGCTCGTCCATGGATTCACCATCAGGAATTCGACCACCTTCAGCGCCATTTATCAGGCTTTGGCGCCATTGTTCTTCCTGTTCAGATAACGAGCCTATCTCTCGCTGTTCTAAAACGCCCATATTTAATTCACGCAGGCGCGGTTCTGTGATAATTTCACACCCGCACACTTGCGCAATAATTTGTGCAGTTTCTCGTGTGCGTCCCATATCACTAGTGATAATATGGGTAATACCTTCGGATTTAACCCGTTGAGCGACCTGCATTGCCTGTTGGCGACCAAGTGTCGTCAAAGGGCTATCGGATTGTCCCTGTATGCGACGAGCAACGTTCCATTCAGTTTCGCCATGGCGAACAAGATAAACCTGTAACATAGATGTGTTCCGTTATTACTGTACAAAGTATGTGTTCAAAGGAAAATAATTAATGTACCAAGTTATAGCTGCAACGACGAATCCAGCCAAAATTAAAGCGATTCATCTTGCTTTCGATGCCGTTTTTGGGCCTGGCAGTTATCAAATTGAAGATATTAATGTCGATAGCAGTGTTCCACAGCAACCTATCGGTAATAATGAAACCCGTACAGGAGCAAGACAACGTGTGATGGCATCACGCCAAGTACGCCCAGAAGCTGACTTTTGGGTGGGTATTGAGGCGGGTGTTGAAGATGACATGACATTTGCATGGATTGTGATTGAGCATCATCAAATCCGTGGAGAATCCCGTTCCGCCAGCATTATGATCCCAGAAAAAGTTCTTGCAGGGATCCGTGAGGGTCGTGAACTGGGAGATGAAATGGCTGATCTCACTGGTATTGATAATATCAAGCAACAAGGCGGTGCAATTGGCTTTTTCACCAATGGCGTATTAACGCGCACCAGCGTTTATCAACAAGCATTAATATTGGCTTTAGTTCCTATCAAACACGAAATTTATAAAGAGCTAAATCACATAGAAGACTAATTATACTCAAAACAATCTAAAATGCATGTAGGGCGCTTAGCAATAAGAGCCCTACATGTAGCACTTTGAAAAAATTATAAAAACTACAGTAGCTTAGATTCCAGCCACTCTTTTACCGGAATAGGAGCTGACTTCAAACTGTTAGAACCACGAGTAATGGTGGCAATACCAACACCCAGCTCATTTTTCAATTCGCGTTGGCTCATTTTTCCACGCATTAATTCTTGTACAATTCTTACGCGTGTTCCTAATGCCGTCCGTTCATCCGGTGTCAGTAATAATTGAAGAATTGAATCCTGTATATTTTGCTCAAAAGCCATTTGCAGCAGTTCCACAAAACGTTGCCAATCCGCGTTCTCATCGGCGGTTAATGCCGGATCTGATTTATATTCTACAGTCATCATTCTACCCTTCCATACTATTAAACTAGTACAAATAATAGCACAGAACACTATTACTCCTAATGAAAAATACACTGCCCATCTTATCGATGGTCAATCGCGCCACTCGATAAGATGGTACATCACACGGATCAGTACTTCATATTCCATTCTGACGCAGAGAGTACATTACCTTTCTCACCTAAGAAATGTTTATAAAACAAATCGTAAGAGAGCACATTTTTCACATAACCACGAGTTTCTGCAAACGGAATACTTTCCACAAAAGCCACCGCATCAATGCGCCCTGCACTGTTGCCTAACCAGCGCGTGACTCGAGATGGTCCCGCATTGTAAGCAGCACTCGCTAGAATACGGTTATTGCCAAATTGTTGATAAACATCGTCTAAATACGCAGTACCTAGCTCAATATTCATCACCGGGTTGGTCAATTGCCCTGCATTTACATAGCCGCTGATCCCTTGCTTTTGCGCCGTATGTTTTGCGGTCGCAGGCATTAACTGCATTAAGCCCGTCGCACCCACAGGCGATTGCGCTTGTGGATTCCATGCACTTTCTTGGCGAGCGATCGCCATTGCATAGCTTTTTTGGATCATTTTACTGCGGGTGTAATTATCAAACTGTTTTTCCCACGCAAGAGGGAAACGCTCTTCAAGATGATCCCACAACTTCGCTGTGATCGTCGCTTGAACACTAAGATCAGCCCATTTATTGTCGAATGCATAACGGGCCAGCTGCTCTTGTTGATTCGTGGACATTGAAGAGACTAAGTTGATCCACTCAGAGCGAGCAAGGTTATCCATCTCCCAATACATTAGCTCTCGAATACGTTGAATTTGCGGCATGTTGCGGATACTTTCATCGGGTTTCACCGCTTTGTTCACCATGACCGGATAGTCCATTTTTAGTTGCTGGGCCGCAACCATTGGATAGAATCCGCGCTTCGAGGTTAACTCACGCAATATGGCTTCCCCTTCTGCGGTTTTGCCCTGATCAATTAACGTGATAGCCTGCCAATATTGCCACTCTTCTTTATTTTTCACTTCATTTGGCAATTGTCTCAGCCATGAAGCCAAACCTGTTTTATCCCCTTCTCCCAGAGCTAAACGCACTCGACGCTCTTTTAAGGCTGCGGAGTTAGTTTCTCGGATCACCTCGTCACGCCACATTGCCTGTTCTGGGGTTACATCAACGCCCATATACTGCCAAGCAACGCTGTCTTTCATTTGCTGGTTTTCTGCCATATTCATTTTCTGGGCAGAACTGATCCCCGCTAATGCAGAACGAGCGGCATCAGGAGATTGACGTGCATAACGGCTAAATCCAGCCAATGTTGCTTGACGTGTAAAATCAGTTGGCGTCAGAATTTTAGCAAACGTGACCACCGTTGAAGGGTCATTTTGCAGCTTCACAAGTGCATCAGAAATGGTTTTGTAGCTACTTGGTAAGCGCTTCGCAAGGTAAGTTGCCGTTGACGTGTTACCGTCTTTGATAGCAAGGTGAATACGCGCCAAAATCATATCCGTTGAAAGATATCCGGCTTTTTCCCATTCAGTAAATAGCTTATCGCACGCCGTAGGCATGGAATTACCATTCAGCCATAATTTTTCAGCACCTTGCCACGCGACCTGTTTATTTCCCGTCGCCCAATTGGCAAAATAGAAATTACATTGTGCTTCCGTTGGCTGTGGCGGTTCAGGGCTAAATGACAATAATGATGCCCACTCTTGGCGACGAGCTAACTCATTCACGAACCGACTTTTTAAGGTTTTAGCGACTGGCAATGTTGGATAAGCATTAATAAATTCTTGCGCTTGGCGAGGGGAAATAATATCTAAATCTTGAGACAACTCGCGATATTCCAGATATGGATACAACGGATAATCACGTAAAGTTGGCATTAAGCGTTCGACTTCATCCATTTTATTGGCATCCCAAGCAAGTTTAATTGCTTGATAACGTTCACGTTGTGCCTGTAAAGAATCCGCCCAAACTGCTGTAGAGACTAACAACATTGTTACCGGAACCGCCGCTAACCAACCTTTCATATTTATTCGCTCCATCGCTTAAATCTTGTTAGAGATTGACCTCAAACATACATAAAGCATTTATTAGATACATCAATAATGTTAATGCTACCTAAAGTTTTCAGCCAGCGACAGAGGAGATTTCTTGAAATGGTTGGGTTTACAATCTTTTACTTATTCGATTCGTTAACCCTGACAACACGGATAACCTAGACCAGCCTAGGGGCGATCGGGTATAGACCTCTGCCGACTTCCCCTAAAATAAGATAATTATAATTAGATTTTCTGCCCTACTATTGCAAAAGTCATATTCAAGAAGCAGGTTTGACAGAAACTCAGATAGTGAATATTTAAAACTTGTTGAGCTTGGCATGTTAGAAAATTCAAAGTCGAAATATCTCAGTTAAAGTAGGGAGGCAGAGTTATTTATTATCTTTTCATTTTTATTGAACAAAATTAAATTTTGTAATGATAATCATTTTCATTTATAGGTGTTATATGTAATATTTATTTATGTTTTTTCGGCAAACTAAGAGTGGATTTGTATATGAATTTTAGTTGTAAGCCTAATGTATTAATGTTCAGTATTGTGCTAATTCCTTTCTTTACAAATGCATACTCGATGCATAAAGGAGATTCGTTTGGATTTATCCCTTCTATTGCGGTACAGGATGCCGCTACATCCGCATTAATGGAAAACATTACTGGTAAAAACATCTACGCAGCTTATGCAATTGGCTTAATAAAAAATAATAAAAACAACAAAGTATCTCAACACTTATGTAATGGACAGGATGAAGTTATAAATACGGCCTTAATTGGAGGGTGCTCGTTAGTTGAACCCGATTCATTTACTTTATTAGAGACTAAGCATTTCATAAATAAAAACGGTGAGATGGTAGAAATTGATGTTCATGATCCTAATACAATTATAACTCCCACAATGAGAGTAACAGTCAAATATATCACTGAACCAAATCCTCTAATTCGGAAAAACAATTGTAATGACTATCGCATCAATGACACACCAACCTCTTGTTTTGTTTTCAAAATAGCACCTTTTATTTTTGATAATTTACAACAAAGAGAATTAGTCATTAATGCCATGGAAAACCCTTGTGCATTTTTGACCTCAGTTGAAGATGCAAAAAAATTTACCAACTTAAAATATCCATACATTTCATACTTAGGCAGAACAGGAGGTGAGGCACGTTACATTCTCGATTGTGATACAAAACACCCAGAAACTTACTCGTCGATTGTAGATGAAAAGATGCAATCAATATTACTTATTCGCAATAAAAAATAAGGATATCTTAACAAAAATGATGAAATTTACGCTTCATTGCGCATATGGGTAAATCATCAAATGGACGGCATATCTCATGCAGGTGAAATATATACGTTACAAGAATTAGGTGTTGAGCGAATTAATACAGATTTCGACATTGTTGATTTTATTGGTGAAAATAGCAACCTTATTGGCGAACGTTCTACAGCTATTATAAATGGTATCGAATGTGAAATGTCTGAGGTTTACTTCACTTATCTTTAATACCATTACTTCATATATTGGGGTCTAGCCGTTTGCAGTTCAGATCCCATCAATTATCATCCCCACCCTACTCAACACCTATTTCGAGCCTTTTGTTATATGTAATAATCGACATCAATAATGAATTAATATTGATTGCATGATGAGGTGATAGCCCCCTGAATTGTCATCACTTGCATGGGAAGTTATTGACATAAAGGCAGGAACAATTACAGTTAGACGCAATTACTTTTGAATGGCTCGTTTTACACACTTTCGCTTTTGGAATCTCACTATTCGCCTTGAATTTATGAGTTCTTACAAAGTGAATAACCGAGCGATGCAATTAAAAATTATGTTATAAAACAAAAGGTAAATAAATTGGCTCAATACGTTTACAGTATGTATCGAGTGGGAAAAGTGGTTCCCCCGAAACGTCATATTTTAAAAAACATCTCTCTGAGCTTCTTCCCTGGGGCGAAAATTGGTGTTTTAGGTCTCAACGGTGCAGGTAAATCCACATTACTGCGCATCATGGCTGGCATTGATACTGAGATTGAAGGGGAAGCACGCCCTCAACCGGGTATTAAAATCGGTTATCTGCCACAAGAACCAAAACTGAATTTGGAACATACCGTTCGTGAAGCCGTTGAAGAAGCGGTTAGCGAAGTTAAGAACGCCTTAACTCGCTTAGACGAAGTGTATGCGCAATACGCCGATCCAGACGCTGACTTTGACAAGCTGGCGAAAATCCAAGGCGAGCTAGAAGCGATTATTGCCGCACAAGATGGCCATAATTTAGATAACCAACTGGAACGTGCTGCTGATGCATTGCGCCTGCCAGCTTGGGATGCGATTATCGGAAACCTCTCTGGGGGTGAACGCCGCCGTGTGGCTATCTGCCGCCTGCTGCTGGAAAAACCAGACATGCTGCTGCTCGACGAACCAACCAACCACTTGGATGCTGAATCCGTTGCTTGGTTAGAGCGCTTCCTGCACGACTACGAAGGCACCGTTGTGGCGATCACCCATGACCGTTACTTCCTCGATAACGTCGCTGGCTGGATCCTTGAACTTGACCGTGGTGAAGGTATTCCATGGGAAGGTAACTACTCTTCTTGGTTGGAACAAAAAGATGAGCGTCTGGCGCAAGAAGCGTCAACTGAAGCGGCTCGTCGTAAGTCTATCGAGAAAGAACTTGAGTGGATCCGTCAAAACCCGAAAGGTCGTCAATCGAAAGGTAAAGCACGTCTGGCTCGCTTTGAAGAGCTTAATAGCGTGGAATATCAAAAACGTAATGAAACCAGCGAACTGTTTATCCCACCTGGGCCACGTTTAGGTGACAAAGTTATCGAAGTGGAAAACCTGAGCAAGTCTTATGGTGATCGCGTACTGATCGATAATCTGAATTTCTCTATTCCGAAGGGTGCTATCGTGGGGATCATCGGTCCAAACGGTGCGGGTAAATCCACACTGTTCCGTATGATCTCCGGTCAAGAGCAGCCAGATTCAGGCTCAATCACCTTAGGTGATACCGTGAAGATTGCCTCTGTTGATCAGTTCCGTGATGCGATGGATGACAGCAAAACCGTATGGGAAGAAATCTCTAACGGTCAAGACATCATGCGTATCGGTAACTTTGAGATCCCAAGCCGTGCCTACGTAGGTCGCTTTAACTTTAAAGGCGTTGACCAAGGTAAACGTGTGGGTGAGCTGTCTGGTGGTGAGCGTGGTCGTTTACACCTAGCAAAACTGCTGCAAGTTGGCGGCAACGTTCTACTGCTCGATGAACCAACTAACGACCTCGACGTTGAAACCTTACGTGCACTGGAAAACGCCCTGTTAGAATTCCCTGGCTGTGCAATGGTCATCTCCCATGACCGTTGGTTCCTTGACCGTATCGCAACGCACATCATTGATTATCAAGATGAAGGTAACATTACCTTCTTCGAAGGTAACTTCTCTGAATACGAAGATTATAAGAAACGCACTTTAGGTGCGGATGCGCTGCAACCACACCGCATCAAGTACAAAAAGATGACCAAATAGTCGGATTGAACGATATTAAAATGGCACCCTAGGGTGCCATTTTTTATACAGAAATTGAGTCGTCCAGCATCAATAATTGCTGAACTAAAGAAACACACTCTAAAAAACGCGAATCGTAGTCTGATGACTCAACATGCATAAATTCAATGCTATTTTTCTTCAGCATTTCAATCAACAGCGTCTGAAACTCCATGCGGTCTTTATCGCTGCCTAAACTTCTCAGCCCATCAGCCACCCAAGGTGTATTGTTCTCAAGTACAATCACCAGATCGAAACGATACTCATCAATCAACGCCTGCACGAAAGGATGCTCTTTACCTTCATAACGTAAGCAAAATGCCTGCGTGGTAACAAAATCAGTATCAATAAATGCCACTTTGTTTGCATATTTCACTGCAAAATCAATATATTGAGCGTGTCCTAGTGCAATCTTATCGTAGTCTGAATATTGTAACGCCATTTCATCGCCACCCAGGTGGCTAAACACATAATCGCGCCCATATTCCCACGCACTGGTGGTATTGAAGATATTCGCTAGCTTATTAACAAGCGTCGACTTCCCACTTGATTCACCGCCTAAGATTGCCACTTTGCGCACAAAGAATGGCTTAACTTCCGTTGGAATATATTCCCAATAGCGAAAAGGTGCTTGGCGAATTTGGTTGCCACTAATATTCATAAACGTGCGCTCAGGATCGATAAGAATGGTTTCGATCCCAAGGTGTTTTTTATAGCGGTGCACATCGTGAGGCTCACCGGAATAGATAAAGCTAGGGTTGATGTTATGCTTTTTCATGAAGCCTTTCATGCCTTCACTCCACACTTCCCAACCGTGAGGATAGGGTTCGATCCCTTGCTCATCAAATGAATGAATATGAATATTTTTCTGATACTTAAAGGTTTGCAGCAACCAGCGCAGACGATCGCTCACCGTTGGCTGTTGTGACATGGAACTGTTCACGAACAGGTCTTTATCCCGAGGCTCATCATGACAGAGGATAACGTGCAGTTCATCCACTTGGCTACATGCGCGCTGAATAAGGTAGATATGCCCAGTATGCAGAGGGTAAAATTTACCGAAGACAACACCGATAGTTTTTGGCTGGATAGGATATTCCAACCCTAAAAAACGATGGAGCGCCGCGATTTTTTGTGCACTAGGGCTTTTAATTTTGTCATTAATTAACTGGCTGAGATAGCCCTTGGTCATCTCTGTTGCATCCGCGACTTGCTGTAATGTGTAACCAGCATTTTTGATGGCACTCTTTAGATACTCAAATTCAGCCATATTATTTATCCTTTCGCTTTTAAGTCCCTTTTAGCAGGGAACCTTTTCTCTCGCTATCTCATCATTATCTAAATGATTCAAAACTCATCCATGACGCTTAACGCATCCGCTAATTTCTTCACACCATACACTTTCATATCGGCAGGTAACTTTTTCGGCATATTCGCATGAGGAACAATGGCGCGTTTGAAGCCATGTTTTGCCGCTTCAGAGATACGTTCTTGCCCACTCGGTACAGGGCGAATTTCGCCTGCCAGCCCCACTTCGCCGAATACAACGAGATCTCGGGGTAATGGGCGATCACGAAAACTTGAAACCAACGATAATAGCAGCGCGAGGTCGGCACTGGTTTCGGTGACTTTAACACCACCCACTACGTTAACAAATACGTCTTGGTCAGACATTTGCAATCCGCCATGGCGATGCAGTACCGCCAGCAAAATAGCTAAACGGTTCTGTTCTAAACCAACCGCAACACGGCGTGGATTGGACATCATAGAGTGATCAACCAGTGCTTGAATCTCCACCAACAGTGGGCGAGTTCCTTCCCATACCACCATCACGGAGCTTCCCGATGTGATTTCATCTCCACGACTTAAGAAAATTGCCGATGGGTTACTCACCTCTTTTAGACCCTGTTCGGTCATAGCAAATACCCCAAGCTCATTCACCGCCCCAAAGCGGTTTTTGTGGCTACGTAAGGTACGAAAACGGTTATCTGCATCACCATCGAGCATGATGGAACAGTCAATACAGTGCTCAAGCACTTTAGGTCCCGCGAGTGAACCATCTTTTGTAACGTGACCCACCATAATAATCGCCACACCGCGAGTTTTGGCGAAGCGCGTTAAATAGGCGGCGGTTTCACGAACTTGCGCCACACTACCCGGTGAGGATTGAATGTCTGCCATGTGCATAACTTGGATAGAATCGATCACCATCAACTTGGGCTGTTCTTGTTCCGCTGTCAGGCAGATTTGTTCAATGCTAGTTTCTGACAACATATTGAGTGTATTGGTGGGTAACCCTAATCGATGGGCACGCATTGCCACTTGCTGCAATGATTCCTCCCCTGTGACATAGAGGGTTTTCATGTCTCGTGATAGCAAACACATGGTTTGCAGCAGCAAAGTACTTTTACCTGCACCTGGGTTCCCCCCAATAAGGATGGCGCTACCCGGTACAACCCCGCCACCCAGCACTCGGTCAAACTCTTTAAAACCGGTGGTAAAGCGCGGTAATTCTTCAAGGCTAATCTCCGACAGTTTTTGGACCTTACTCACGCCTGCAGCATTGCCGGCATAGCCCGTCAGCCTATCGGTACGAGCCGCTGCCGTCGATGCCAAGCGCACTTCCGTAATGGTATTCCATGCATTACAGGCACTACATTGCCCTTGCCAGCGCGGATAATCCGCCCCACACTCATTACACACAAATGCTCTTTTTGCACCTTTCGCCACAGCCACTCCTTAATCACCCAATAAAAAACACCAAACTCGTTAATTATCTATATCTTTGACTTTCTTTTTCTTAAATTCTTTGGTTTATATCTTCCACAAATTTTCTAAATAGTTCGGCGTTGTTGGTAGGCGGCAATTGAGGGTATTCCTAAGAGCATACACAAGTATGTGACTAGGATAGCCGAAAACAGCCAACACCCCTACAACCCGAAATATGACG
>NZ_JAMPNR010000019.1:0-46217 GCF_028479485.1 Providencia sp. PROV209
AAAATTAGCGCTCTTCGTGCTTGAGCCCCCCACTGAGGACACACAGGACACCCATCAGATCCGCATGCTTGATCCCAACCTTTGCCCTTGCATAGACTTTTGGCTTCGCATGATATGCAATGCCTAACCCTGCTTTTCTGAGCATTTTCAGGTCGTTTGCACCATCGCCGATAGCAACTGTTTGTTCTATAGGAATGTTTAGCTTTTCCGCTAATTTGACGAGGGTTTGCGCTTTATATTTTGCATCAACAATTGCCCCTTTCACTTTACCTGTCAGTTTGCCATTTTTGACTTCGAGTTGGTTGGCAACCGCAGCAACTAGCTTTAATCGCTGACGCAGGTTATCGGCAAAGAAAGTAAATCCACCGGAGGCAATTGCAATATGCCAGTCCATCGCTTGCAACTTGCGCACTAAGCTAGTGAGACCCGGCATTAGCGGTAAATTTTCGAGGACTTGGTCAAGAATGGCTGCATCGGCACCTTCTAGCAGTGCCACACGAGCCCGCAGACTTTCGGTGAAATCGAGCTCCCCTTGCATGGCGCGCTCGGTCACATCTGCAACTTGATCGCCAACACCGGCAAGACGGGCAATTTCATCGATACATTCGATTTGAATCGCAGTTGAGTCCATGTCCATGAGTAAGATCCCTGGGGAACGTAGACGCGGAATTTTCCCTAATGGCACAACATCAAGCTGGCTTTCATCTGCCAATTTTTTGATCCGCGGCGTGATGCTACCGGCAATGCGTACAACTTGGTAATCATCGATGCGCCAAGAGGAAACGATCACTATCGCAATCCCTAAACGCTGTTGGAAATCACTAATTCGCGCTTTATCTAAACCGCGACCATATAACAGCCACCCAGTGTCCCCTGCACGATAATCTAATGGCATCACTTCTTCACCACTTAATGACAGTGGTAAACCCGGCCATTTTTGAATTTCATCAGGCAGATAACAATAGGTCAAACTCGTTGGCATGAAAATTAGCTCCTGTAGTGGACACAACTTTTTTTTATAATGTATACCCTGTATAAAATTACTATACTTAAATTTTCCAGCAAGTTAACGCTTCATGACTGGGCTTATTGCTATAAAACAGACAAAGAGCACGATGATTTCTATGAAACTCCCTTTTAGACTGCACAAAACCGTTATTGTCATTGTTTGTATTGCATTAATCACCTTCTTAATGCATGGGGTTTCATATTTAGGTTATAGCCAAAGCCAAAGCCGGTTAGAACAATTTAAGCAATTAACTCAAGTACTCGCTGAGCAAGTGGCTTTCAGCTTATCTGATTATATGGTTCCCGGCAGCAAAGATTTTAATTTAGAGCGAATTAATGCCAATTTAAATCATCTCGCGAAAGACCAATATATTTTGGATGCCAGTTTATATACTGCGGCAGGGACGTTAGTCACACAAGTTGGAGAAAGCACCACCGTCAAAGAACGACTTTCCCTTGAAGGCAACACGGGACTACAGAATTTTCACTACCAATTAGTGATCCCAGTCCAAGGCGCTAAAGAACCTAATGGTTATTTACGTCTTACCATTGATACCGAATCGCTCACTACAGACCTTCAACAAGCGGATAACACCACCAATATTATGCGGGTGTTCATTCTATTATCTTTATGTATTGGGTTTATTTTGGCGAATACCCTGATGCGCTTGAAGAAAAAGAAAGGTCAGCAACAGCCGTTAATCGTTGAACCCGTGGAAAGTGAAGAAGAAAGTGAATTACTGCTCCAAAGCAGCAAAGGGGCAACGGATTCTCGAAGCCCCTCCATCAAACCACCACGTGCAAAAAGGCGTAAAGTGCCTAGCCCCCATCGACCAAGAAGGGTCGCACGTAAATTTTCAGCAAAATAGTAAATTCTATCTAGATCGACGTAGTATCAAACACGATCGGCGCAATAAGCTCCACTTTACCATTTGCAAGCAAGGATTCAGGTGGCATTGGAAACGGTGCCGCACGTTGGATAGTTGCGAGTGCTTCTTTATCCAGGATCTTCGTACCCGATGAATTAACCAAGCTCGCGCTGACTAACTGCCCTTGATTATCCACGATAATTTTGACCTGTGAAACACCCGTTGAACGAAAGCGCAATGCAGCACGAGGATAGCGCTTTGCCTTAGCTAAACGTTGATGAACCTCGCTTTCCCATCCATGGTGACCACTGACAGGAGCAGCAGCACTGCTGGAAAAATTGGCGCTGCTATTGGAAGCGCTACCTGAGGTTGGAACTGAAGTAACTTCAGATTCTTGGGTAGAAGCTGGGGCTTCTTCAACCATTTTTTTCTCTTGAACAGGCTTTTTCTTCGGTGGGCGTTTTTTCTCCGTTACACGGGTTAACGTTCCATTATCAACAAGGGGTGTCTGAGGTAGTTTTTCTATTTTTTCAACCACTTCAGGCTCAACTTCTTCACGCGTTGCCATCTGTTGCTTGGGCGCATTATTCACTTCAGGCTCATTCTGCTGTTCCAGCTGATAAAGCCCTAATTGCAAAGAGATTGCAGGTGGCAAAACCCCCGTTTTTGGTAGGTTTGACGTAAACCATCCAATAAAAATCATTGCCAAGATCCCATGGAAAACAAGACTCACAAATAAACCACCCACAGGGCGAAAAATTGGGCTTCCCAGCTGCCCCACACTGCTGTTCATATTTTGCCTCACATCTTTATTTTTCGCAGATTATAGGCATAATACAAATCAAAATGATATTCATTATTATTAATAAAATAACAATAATAACTACAAGGTATTGATTTAATTTATAAAGTCAATTTGAGCTCATTATTAAACCATTTTTACTTTTGACACCAGATAATGACTATCGATAAATCCCTTGCCCGCAAGATCAGTGGGGCATATCAATCAACCTATGGTCAACTTGTGCGATTTTTCCGCAGTCGACTAGGTAATAGTAACGATGCGGATGATTTATCACAGGATGTGTTTACACTATGGCTAAACCGTAAAGCACAGGATCCTGTGAAGGAGAACCGTGCTTACTTGTTCAAAATTGCCAGCAATGTGCTGATTGACCATTGGCGACGCAATCATCAACAGAGCCAGTCCCATACCTCGATTGATGAAGTATCCCATGAGCAAAATTTTGAACAAACCACGGCAGATCCGAGTGAAATTTTAGAGCACCAGCAGCGAATTGCTCGGCTAAGTGAGGCCATTGATCTTTTGCCCCCACGTCGCAGAGAAGCTTTTTTGCTGTATCGCTTTGATGGGTTATCTCAAAGTGAGATTGCTGAGCGTATGGAAATCTCCATCAGTATGGTGGAAAAGCATATTGCCGCAGCATTAGTGCATTGTAAGAAACATCTTGACGACCAGAGCAAGCATCCCTAATGGCAGAGAATCAAACCCAGCAGCCTGATAATACCCCGTTAGTCGAGCAACAACGCATCGACGAAGAGGCGGCACTGTGGTTTACGCGCATGCACAGTCAGCAACTTAGTGATCAACAATCTCAAGCATTTAAAGTTTGGCTACGAGCGTCAAAAGCACATGCAGATGCCTATGAGGCAATGGCGAGCATTTGGCAAGATATTGAAAAAGTTCCACGCCCGGCACCGACCAAAACCACGACATCAACGTTCAGATTATCATCATTTTGGAAACCACTCGGTCATGTTGTTGCCGCCTGTTTTATTGCGGTAGTTTTGTTCTTACCTTATAGCCAGCTGCCATCCATGCTATTGAACAATATGACATTAGTTTCGACGGATTCAACCAAAGAAGTGACGTTATCTGATGGCTCTGTGCTATTTCTCAATCGTAATACCCGCATCCGAGTGGCGTATGAAACCCCCATCCGCCAGCTTTATCTAGACCATGGCTCCGCTTACTTTAAAGTCAAATCGAACCCTTATCGCCCATTTGTCATCAATGTGGATCAGCGACGTATTCAGGTTGTAGGAACGGAATTTGAAGTGAATAAAAAAGGCGAGCGAGTCGCGGTCAATGTCAGTCAAGGGATTGTTAGCTTTCAGAGCCTCAAAGACCAAAAACCCGTGTTATTGCTCGCAGGGCAAGGTGCATTGAGCTCAAGTATCAACAGCAAAATCGCCCTTAACTCAGTGACGCCTCAAGATGTCGCAAGATGGCGTTTCGGGGAATTAACCTTTGTGGATAAACCCCTTTCCGAGGTGCTATCCGAGCTAAAAACCTATTCCAACTTTCAGGTTGAGCTCTCTCCAAGTAGCTTAGCAAATCAAAAAATCTCTGGGCGCATCAATCTCCAGCAGCCAGATGCCTTTTTTCAGGCACTTCCAGCCCTCCTTCCTGTGCAAGTGGTGTATCAGGATAAAAATAACCTTTTGATTATCCAAAACAAAAAAAATAAATGAAAAATATTTTCATTTACAGGTGAGGATAATTCTCATTTCACCCTCTTCTTAAGTAGCTTCATTTTTATTGACTACTTTTTAGCACGCTTTTTGTGCAGCTTAAGAATAAGGGATATCCATGGCAATTCAATTCACACTCGGTCGATTCAAGCCGATTGCGCTGTCACTGGCGGTCACCAGTGCCTTAGTCAGCCAATCTGCTATCGCCCAAGAAATCAGCTTTTCACTACCAGAGCAAGGGCTAGCGAGCACAATTGAGCAAATTAGCCGTCAAGGTCAAGTGTCACTCCTGTATGACAAAAGCCAACTGAACGGTCTGCGCGCCCCCGCCCTTTCTGGCAGCTATACCCCACAAACCGCATTACAAAAAATTCTTATTGGTAGCGGGTTAGAGCTGGTTAACGAAAACGGTATGCTGGTTATTCGCCCTCAGAATTTAAATCAAGGTACGTTAGTTCTACCTGAAACCCAAGTATCCGGCGTGGTTCAAAATCATCCTGCGATGGATGTTATGTCCGCACCGCAATACGTCACCTCAGAAGAGATCAGCCAAAAAAATACAGGTGACGGCAATATCACAGATTTAATGAAAACGAACCCCGCAGTGCAGTTTGCGAATAATGATAGCAACTCAATGAACCAAGGAGAGATCAAGCCTTCGCGTATTTCGATCCATGGTTCCAGCAGCTATCAAAACGCCTATCGGCTTGATGGGATCAGCTTCAATAATGACTTTGACCCTGCTGACAGTGGCTTAGGGGAAACCGCAACGCGATTAAGCAGTAGCGATCAAGGGATTTACATCGATAGCCGTTTAATTGATAGCATGGCGGTTTACGATAACAATATTCCCGTGGAATTTGGTGGCTTTACGGGAGGCACCGTTGAAGTGAATAGCCGCCGCTGGCAAGGTGAGAATAGCGCCCATGCCTATTACCGCTTAACCCGTTCTGGTTGGAATAACCTGTTCCACGATTCAACCCAAGCTATTGATACCACCAAAAACGATACCGCCAATCCTGCTCGTTTCCAAAATCGCTACGATAAAAATGATTTTGGTGGCTGGTTTGAACTCGGAGTAACGGAAAATTCAGGCGTGGTGTTCTCGGCGTCTCGTCGTAGCTCAACCATTCCGATGACGGTGACGGGGGGTGAAGCCTATGTTTTAGAAAATAATAAAATTGAGCCTATCTACTCTGACTCGGGTAAAAAAAATCAGCGTCGTACCTCCGATAACTACTTTTTGAAGTATTCGATGAATTTATCAGAGAAGAGCTCATTAGATTTATCAGCCAATTACGCCTCTTATGATAGCCGCTTATTTTCTTCATCAATCAGCAATTCTGGCTATGATTCCACCCATGATGGGCTAGGTTTGACCGCTGTCTTCAAACATCAATTCGATTTAGGTCAATTTGAAGCAACCGCCAATACACAGAGTTTGAAAGATGACCGCAAGAATGACCAAAAATATTCGTTAATGGTTCGCGCATTTGAATTTGATGATGACTTTAACTACAAAGGTACCACGGAACGTAATAGTGGAGGACTCGGGGATTTAGAGTCGAAACAAAATACCCATAGCCTAAAAACCGTCATGCGTTTTAATCCGCAAGAAGATAACTTAGGGTTAACTCACCAGCCAACCGCAGGGGCTGAAATCAATTACACCAAAGGAACTTATGTCCGTGACCATGATTATTTCCAATATACCTATTCTGGAAATCTTATGGGTGATGACTACTCTGGGAGCTTAACGAATATCAGCCGCTTTAAAAAAGGCAGCTACTCCGCGGATTACACCAATTACGCCATCTTCCTTGATGACAATATTCAATTTGGAAAATTAACCTTACGCCCCGGCGTTCGTCTCGATCGCGATGACTTTGTTAATCGCACCAACGTTGCCCCTCGCCTTTCAGGTACCTATGACTTATTTGGCGATAAGAAAACGCTGTTAATTGCTGGCGCGAACCGTTATTACGGTCGTTCAATGCTAACTTACGCTCTGTATGGGGCTCAAAATGGTGGCATGCAAACATGTGCAGGATATTTCGAGCCATGTTCCCTGATCCCTGAAAATAATGAGTGGGACAACAAAAAAGACTACGAAGGGATCGACTCCCTTAAAACTCCTTATAACGATGAGCTAACCCTCGCGCTGCAACAAGAAATCTTATCGACGACTTGGCGCTTACAGTATGTTCACCGTGAAGGCTATGATGAAGTTCGCACCCGCACCAAATACAATAGCCGCGATGAAGATAAACGCAGCATCCGTATGTACGATAATGGCGGACGCAGTTCTCACGATACCGTCACACTGTCCGTTAAAAATAGCCAACCATGGGAATGGGCTGAAGCCTCTCACGTCATGAATGCCTCATTCACTTGGCAACAAAGTGAAAGCAATACGCCAAAAGATGCTGGCTATAACGCTTTCGACCCCGGCAACAAAGTCAATCTCAATAAAGTGTGGTATGACGGAAAAGTCATTGATGCCTCAAAATTACCCTCTACCAGCTTTAACTCCCCGATTAAGCTTAACCTTGAACTCACCAGTGTATGGGATGAGTATGACGTCACATGGTACAACCGCCTGCAATGGTGGGGTTCTCGTGACCAAGCAGTTCGTTATGACAACGCTTACTATTCCGATCCAGAAAACGGTCAATTACGCAAATACACCAAGCAAAACTTCGCGAGCAAATACACATGGGATACCCGCCTAGGCTGGAAACCTGACTTTGCTTACGGCTTTGGTTTCTCTGTTGAAGTCAATAACGTATTGAATAACAAAAATATTGCAGATCGCTTTATGTTCAATGACCGAGCCATTAAATCTTATGATCCAGGTCGTCAATTCTGGCTACAAGTGAATTATGACCTCTAAGTGATTACTGTGAGCAATGTTAAACACCATAACCAAGAAATCGAGTCATGAAGACCATTAAACAATTTCTTTATTTAGTAAAACCTTTTTGGGGGCAGCGAGCTGCCCTTTTGTGCTGGGTGCTGCTATTTGCCTCATTAGGGCTTACCCTCTCTTCCGTGTGGTTCAATGTCAAAATGAACATGTGGAATGGCGACTTTTATAACGCGCTGCAAAAGCTGGATGGGCAAGCACTTTATGGACTACTGCAATATTTTGTGATTCTAGTCAGTGGACTGATCTTTGTGGTCGTCATGGGAAATTACCTCAAGCAAATGCTGATTATTCGCTGGCGTAAAGGCATGACTGAGCAAGTGCTCGGTCGCTGGTTATCCCAAAATAGTAAGCATTACATGCTGCGATTAACGTCCCAAGAGCCGGATAACCCAGACCAACGAATTGCGGAAGATATTCGCTTGCTGATCGAGTCGACATTGAATCTGCTTGTGACGTTTTTGCACTCTATGCTGACGTTAATCTCTTTTGCTGCCATTTTATGGACCCTCTCAGGGAGCCTCTCTTTCAGCTTTGCAGGCAGTGATTGGACCGTTCCCGGCTATATGTTTTGGGCATGTATTATTTACACCATCATCGGTATCGCACTAACCCAATTGATTGGTTACCCATTACGCCGCCTCCATATGGATAAACAGCGCCGTGAAGCGGACTACCGTAGCTCGCTGATTAACTGCCGCCAGCATGGCGATGCCATTGCAGGGCAGCGCGGTGAATTACAAGATCGTAAAGAGCTGATGACTCGCTTTAGCGAAATCATCCGTAACTGGAACCAGTTGATCCGCTGTGAACGAAACTTATCATTCTATACCGTGGGCTATCAGCAAGTGACTGCCCTCGCCCCAGTGTTGTTAGCTTTACCTAAATTTTTAGCGGGCGAAATTATGTTGGGTGGATTAATGCAGCTACGCCAAGCCTTCACCAGCGTAGCGACGTCTCTGGGCTGGTTTATTTTTGCCTATAAAGAAATTGCAGCGTGGCAAGCGACCGTCGCTCGTCTGTATAACTTCGTCGTGTTACTCGAAAACGATAAAACTCCAGAGGCGACACTTGAAGAAAACAATGCGCCATTAACCGCTGAATTACATGTATTTACGGCAGATCACCGCTCACTGCTGAATCACGTTAATTTGCAGGTGAACTCAGGAGAATTGCTGCTGATTTCCGGTCGTTCGGGGATTGGTAAATCCACCTTATTACGTACTTTAAGCGGTCACTGGCCATTCTTTGATGGCAAAATCAGTCGCACGGAGCATCTGATGTGGGTTCCACAGCGTCTCTATTTGCCAATTAGCCGTTTAGATAACTTATTGAGTTATCCGCAAGATGCCAGCAAATTTACCCCTACGGAGCTAAAACACGCCCTCACTCTCGTTGGGCTAGAGAAACTCCATCGACAACTCGCACTAGAAACTGATTGGAATAACCGGCTTTCTGGCGGTGAACAGCAGCGAATTATGTTTGCACGACTGCTGCTTAACCAACCTAAATTAATGCTATTGGATGAAATGACATCCGCCCTTGATGAACCAAGTGCCCTAGCATTACTGCAAATGCTGAAAGCTCAACTCCCGACAAGCAGCATTGTGTTAGTCAGCCATCAAAGCTTTGTTGACCAATTAGCGGATAAGCATCTGCGTCTATCTGAAACCACGCGGAATACGCCATTCATGACAGGAACCCCTGAATATGCTTCGTAAAATCACATTAGCAGCCTTCGTGGCAGCCCTTTTAGGCGGCTGTGTTAGCAGTGCGTCTCTACAATCTGATGAACAGAAATTACTGCCAGTGCGTCAAGATTTACAGCATTACCAGCTCGATAATGGGCTACAAGTTTACCTGCTACAGCGTAATCAACCGGGTGTTGAGCTGCGTTTGTTAGTCAATGCGGGTTCATTACAAGAAACAGAACAGCAATTAGGTTTAGCCCACTTTACGGAGCACATGGCATTTAAAGGAACGCAACATTTTCCGGGCACGACAGGGTTTAAGCAACTTGAACAACAAGGGCTAAAACTGGGTAGCCATGTCAATGCCATAACGAGCCTGAATAGCACGCTGTATAAGCTTTCCCTCCCTAACGCAACGCCAGCTCAAACCCGTACAGGGTTGCAAGTCATGGCGGATTGGGCAGCCAATATGACTTTCGATGCCGACGCATTTGAAAAAGAGCGCCCTGTCATTATTGAGGAATGGCGTTTACGCCAAGGCATGGGCTATCGTATTAATGACAGCCTCGAGAAACTACGCTATCACGGCAGCCGTTATGTGGAGCGCAATCCCATTGGCTCCCTTGATGTGGTTCGCCAAGCTCCCATTGAGCAAGCCAAAGCTTACTATAAAACGTGGTACCAACCTCAACGTATGAGTTTACTGGTTATTGGTGATTTCAACTCTTCAGCCGTGCGCGAGGATGTAAAAACCTTATTCGCATTACCTAAGCCAGACAAAATTTCCCAAGATGCGCCTGAATGGAAGCGCTTTGCTGATTCCAAGAATATGTTAGTTCAAGGGGTTTTCGATAAGGAACAGGGAGCACGATATGTACAGTTTGCATTACAAAAAAATGTCTCTGCACCGCTGAATACACGTCAAGGTCAAACGGACGATCTGATGGATAATTTATGGCTAGCCATCTTAAACCAACGTTTCTCAGTCATGGTTGATAATGGCATTCTGCCGTCCATTAGTATTAATGAGCAAGGCTCCATGCTGGATAACCAACGTCTTCAGCAGTTAATGATCATCCATCCAAAAGGAAATGATTATACCGGCGCAACCGAAGTGCTATTTACTGAATTACAGCGCCTTGCAACTGAACCAGTGACTGAGCAAGAATTAAATATCGCAAAACAAGCCATGTTGGCAAAACTGAGCCAACAAGCGGGTTCCGAGCAGCGTTACAGCAATGAGTATCTTGCAGGTCAACTCACCACGGCCCTTGAATATGAGATGCCTATGTGGAACAAACGCCAACAACTGGATAATAGCTACCAATTAACGAAAGGCATCAAACCGCAAGATCTGCAACGCCATGTGGCAAACTTATTACAAACCGCATCACCTCGCTTAGCGCTGATTGGTCCAGATACGGATGAAACTGCGGTCAATAAGCAGACCTTCAGTGAACAATGGCAGCGTATTCGCCAAACACAACCAGGCCCGTTCACGCTGCGCTCTCAAGCGATTAGCCTGAAATTACCTGTTGTAGCAAAAGGGTCTATCACTGAACAATCTTCATTGCCTATCCCTAAAACTGAACAATGGATACTCAGCAACGGCATTAAGGTGATTGTTAAAACGGATAAAAACCTGAAAGATGATATTCAATTTAACTTGCAACTGCCCGGTGGACGTTCACTTGAAACGCCACAAACCGCAGGGTTAACTGATTGGGCGATGAAGCTACCAGAAAGCAGTGGTTATGGAAATTACAGTGCTCGAGATTTAGCGTTATTGGCAAAACAAAATCAGATTAGCGTGCGCCCATATAGCGAGCTACTTAGCCATGGTTATCGTGGTAAAACTCCCGTAGATAACCTCGAAACCGCATTACAATTACTGAATTTAAAACTCACCGCGCCGCAATTTAGTGGTGAAAAGCTGGAACAACACAAACAAGCTTTTGCGCTGAACTTGTCGAAAATGCCCGTTGAGCGCACTTTCCTTGACCATATTAATCAACAAAGTTACCAACATGGTGAGCTATTGGTTATCTCCCCTGAAGGTGCTTGGAAAACCTTTACTGTCCAGCAACTTCAGCAGGCTAACCGTCAGTTACTCACTTCGACATCAGACATGACATTAGTGATCACTGGCGCGATGAATGCGCGTGAATTAAAACCCATATTGGAGCAATGGGTGGCGTCTTTACCTGCTCACGATGGCAAATTAGTTTGGCGTAACCAAGGGATTATGCCGAAGATGACCAGTTTCGAACAACAGTATCCAATCAGTAGTAGCGATAAGAGTATGGTGAGTATTCAATTTGCAGCCCCAGCACAATGGTTCCAGCAAGATCAACTCGCTTTGCAGCTGATTGATACCATTGTTAGCCAGCGTCTGCGGACCGAGCTACGAGAAAAAGCCAGTGGTATCTATGCGCTGAGTTTTTCACAAATGTTAGCGAAAAAACCACAGCCCTACTATTCTGGGCGATTGAATTTTACTACCGCGCCTGAGCGCGCGTCTGAGATGATTACACTTGCACGGAATACCGTTGCACAGCTCCGCCAATCAGGTGTAACAGAAAAAGAATTAGCCGAAGCCAAAAATATTTGGCTGACCGAAAATGCCCAAGTCACGGATAGCTCCAGTTATTGGACTGAAGCTTTAGCTCAAGTCGCAGCGGATGATGGACAATTCCAAAAAATTGCCCAAGAGCAGAAGATCATTAATAAGCTCAATATTCAAGACATCAACCGCCTGACTCAACAATATTTAGGTCAGAATCAGAAAGTGTTTATGATGACGCCTTAGTGATATAAAAACCACAGACCCGATAGCATTGGGTCTGTGGAATACCTTTTTTATTCCTAGTTTACAGCTGATACACTAAAGCTTGTTTTTGTATTAATAAATATTTTGCTCTTTCTTCAGTAAACACCTTAAACAACGCTTTAAGATTCTCAACGGAAAAGGAGAGTCGTTCTTTTAGATAATGAACCATTGTTTTTTTATCAAAAAATTCCTCATCTAATCCTATCAACTTTTCTATATAAAATAATTTATCCTTAATTATTTCTCTAGGTTCTACAATTTCTAACACCTTCAGATGACTTGTTATTTTTTTAATTATCCCTTCAGTAACATTGACATTCTTAAAATGCTCTTTAACCGCATTTTTCAAATCATTAAACTCAGGCGAGCACTCTATCAATTCATTTGAATCAAAAATTAATTCATTATTTTTCATTCTATTCGATATTTCCGCCTGTAATAAATGTGAGGGTTCATCCTCTCTAATTTCTGGCGATTGAATTACAGTAGTATCATTTCCTTTCAAACTTATTTCTTCTTTCAATTTATTCATTGATTTCATTAATTTAAAATGATTTTTAGGCTTAATATTTTTTTCTATTAATTTATCTTGTAGATTCTCTATTTCTTTTATTGCTTCATGCTGTGGTTTATCTTCAATCAGCATACCTATTTTTTCATTCATTCTTCTTAGTGTTTTTTTAGAGACATAATGACATTTCAGATCAAAAATATCTTCAACATTACGCCTTGGAAGAATAACTCGATTGTCTCTCCCCCCAGAGAGATTATCCCAGAAATTTTTTAAATTTTGTTTAACCAATAATATTTGATTATTTTTTAATATCGTATTTCTTGTTGATGATACCACTTTAGCATCGGGTAAATTGGATACATTAGAAACTTCATCAAGGATTTTTATGATTTTTTCTTCATTCTTAGGGGCATCAATTAACTGACTCTTAGCCGCCGTGATTTGAATTTTAAAATTTATTGGTGAACTCGTATTTTTCACTTTATTGGTGTATTTTTGTATTTTACTTAAGGTTTTATCTGTAATTTTTTGATTATGTTTATGTCTAATTATTGCTTTCATTAATTTATTACTATGATATTGACTACTGTCTATAGAACTAAACATAGCTCTCCCTTTTATTCATAATTTATCAGAATCTAAATAATAGAAAATCAGCAATAAATAAAAATATCATTTACCGTTGCTCATATATTATTTTTTTTAATAAAGGAATATCCACTATTGACAGGCTATTTCATTAATGTGATTACTATGGGGTATAAAAATGAGGAGCTATATATGAGTGACGTAACCATCCGCAGAGCCACATTAGACGATGTTCCTGCAATCACGCAAATGCATGCGGATTACTCCGCCTATGCCAATACTTTGCAACTCCCTTATCCAACGACAAAAACATGGGAAGCACGGCTAGGTGCGAATGACCCCCTCGTCACCCAGTTTGTGGCTACAATCAATGAAACCGTAGTAGGGTTACTGGTTGTGCATCAACCCTCACAAGTGCGACGTCGGCATGTAGCAAGCTTTGGTATTACGGTCAGTGAAGCCTATCAAGGCAAAGGAATTGGCTCACAATTAATGCAAGTGATGGTGGACTACTGTGATAACTGGTTGAATGTCCATCGTATTGAATTGGAAGTCTTTGCTGCGAATGGAAGTGGCTTGGGTCTGTATGAAAAGTTTGGTTTCAAGCAAGAAGGCGTGATGCGTGATTATGCTTTTCGTGATGGTGAATATGTGGATGCCATTATGATGAGCCGAATAAAGTAAGTCTATTCCTTCCTTATATCAATTACCTATTCAGTATCTCTAAACCATGAACTGAATAGGTAGATTCACAATAAAAATATCCAGCCTATATAATGATAGATGAACCCGACCATGCTATCGACCTATTAGGATAATGCAGTGCTGGTATAGCCTCATCACCATTTTTATCATTAACTGTAGTATTTTTATTTAGTGAATAAATAATAAAGTGAGCTTTTAAGCTAAAAATTAGATAAAAAAATGCCACTCGAAAGTGGCATTTTTGTCTTCAGATTGGCGTTCTAATCAGCGATTACTTATCGCCTAACAGAACTGAATCTAATGCGATTTCAATCATTTCATTGAACGTAGTTTGACGCTCTTCAGAGGTAGTTTGCTCGCCCGTTTTGATATGGTCAGAAACGGTGCAGATTGTCAGTGCACGAGCACCAAACTCAGCAGCAACACCATAAATACCCGCGGCTTCCATTTCTACACCCAGAATGCCGTATTTTTCCATCACTTTAAACATGTCTGGATCTGGAGAATAGAACAAATCCGCAGAGAACAGGTTACCTACACGCACATTCACGTTACGCGCTTTTGCAGCTTCAACTGCGTTATGAACTAAGTCATAGTCTGCAATTGCAGCAAAGTCATGGTCTTTAAAACGCTGGCGGTTGACTTTAGAGTCTGTGCATGCGCCCATACCGATAACCACATCACGCAGTTTCACGTCATCCATCACCGCACCACATGAACCTACACGGATCAGTGTTTTAACACCAAAATCAGTGATCAGCTCTTTCGCATAGATAGAGCATGAAGGAATACCCATACCATGACCCATAACTGAGATCTTACGACCTTTATAAGTCCCTGTGAAACCTAACATACCACGTACGTTATTAACCTGACGAACGTCTTGAAGGAAAGTTTCTGCAATGTACTTCGCGCGCAGTGGGTCACCCGGCATCAGTACGACGTCAGCGAAATCACCCATTTCTGCATTAATATGTGGAGTAGCCATTCGTATTCCCTTTTAATCATTAAAATTGTTCACAATAAATAAGGCAGTTGCCTGCCTTATTTTTAAATCACCTTACGGTCGTTTCAGTAAAGAAACTGACCTTAGAACATAGGCTTACCGTAATCCATTGGTGATAAATCAAAATATTTTGCGACTGTCTGACCAATATCCGAGAACGTTTCACGGTGACCTAAAGAACCCGGTTTAACTTTCGGTCCATACACCAGAACAGGGATATGCTCACGAGTATGGTCAGTACCTGGCCATGTTGGGTCACAACCATGGTCTGCAGTTAAGATCAGAATGTCGTCTTCTTTAACCAGTTTCAGCATTTCAGGCAGACGGCTGTCAAATAATTCCAACGCTGCGGCATAACCTGCAACATCACGACGGTGACCATAAGCTGAGTCAAAATCAACGAAGTTAGTGAAAACAATCGTGTCATCACCCGCAATTTTCATCTCTTCTAAAGTGGCATCAAATAACGCGTTAATACCCGTTGCTTTGATTTTCTTAGTAATACCGACGTGTGCATAAATATCTGCAATTTTACCGATAGAAACGACTTCACCTTGTTTCTCTTCGACTAATTTTTGCAGAACAGTTGGCGCTGGTGGCTCAACCGCTAAATCATGACGGTTACCTGTACGCTCAAAATGACCCGCTTTGTCACCGACAAATGGACGCGCAATAACACGACCGATGTTGTAACCACCTTTGGTTAACTCTTCACGGGCAATTTCGCACAGTTCATACAGCTTATCTAAACCATAAGTCTCTTCATGGCACGCGATTTGGAATACAGAGTCCGCAGAGGTGTAGAAAATCGGTTTACCGGTTTTCATGTGCTCTTCACCCAGTTCATCAAGGATCACCGTACCCGAAGAGTGACAGTTACCTAAATAACCCGGTAAATTGGCTTTTTCGACCAGTGTATCCAACAGCTCCTGAGGGAAGCTGTTTTCATGTTTTTCGAAATAGCCCCAGTCAAACAGAACAGGAACACCTGCGATTTCCCAGTGACCTGATGGCGTATCTTTACCTGAAGAAAGCTCGCTTGCATAACCATAAGCGCCGATGATTTCCGCATTAGGATCCAGACCCACAGGGAATTTTCCGCTCGATTCTTCTCCTGCTTTACCTAAACCTAATTTTGTTAAGTTAGGCAGGTGTAATGGACCTTTACGACCTTTATCAGCTTCACCGCGAGCACAAGCTTCTGCGATATGACCAAGTGTGTTTGAACCTTCGTCACCGAATTTGTGGGCATCACCCGCAGCACCGATCCCAAAGGAATCCAATACCATAATAAATGTGCGTTTCATATTTATTCTCCTGCGATACAGCTTATCTGTTCATCGCTTCAATCTAACCCGCACCTTTCGATGAAAAATGCGGATATCGGTTTATTCACTAATTTGACGATAGACCATAGGCGTCGCTTCAGGGGCTTTATCCCCAATAATCATAGCAGCACGAACTTCTTTCGCCGCATCTTCCCATGATTTTTCGCTATTGGCATGAATAATCGCAAGTGGAGTTTGGGTATCAACTTTGCTACCTAATGCTGCGATTTCACTTAAACCAACGCTATAATCGATTGGGTCAGTTGCTTTACGACGACCACCACCTAACGTTACCACAGACATACCCAGTGCTCGTGTGTCCATTTGTGTGATAATGCCGGCTTGTGGTGCATAAACAGCTTTGCTAAGCACTGCTGTTGGCAGATATTTGTTGTAGTTCTCAACAAAATCTTTCGGACCTTTTTGTGCCGCAACCATACGACCAAATACTTCAGCAGCTTGACCGTTGTCCAGCACCGCTTGTAATTTCTGGCGGGCATCTTCACGATTAGCTGCCAATTTACCCGATACCAACATTTCAACACATAACGCCATCGTAACTTCAAATAAACGTGGGTTACGGTATTCACCCGTCAGGAACTGGACGGCTTCACGGACTTCGACAGCGTTACCTGCGCTAGATGCGAGAACTTCGTTCATATCGGTTAGTAGTGCCGTGGTATTACAGCCCGCGCCATTCGCCACTTGAACAATGGATTCAGCCAGTTGCTCTGATTTTTCATACGTTGGCATAAATGCGCCAGAACCCACCTTAACGTCCATCACTAAGGCGTCTAAACCTTCGGCTAACTTCTTACCTAAAATAGAGGCAGTGATCAGTGGGATAGAGTCAACAGTAGCTGTGATATCACGGGTCGCATAAAAGCGTTTATCCGCAGGTGCTAACGAATTAGTTTGTCCAATAATCGCCACACCAACATGCTTAATAATATCCCGGAAACGTTCATCGTCAGGGAAAATATCAAATCCTGGAATGGCTTCAAGCTTATCTAATGTTCCACCCGTATGACCCAAACCACGACCAGAAATCATTGGTACATAACCACCGCAAGCCGCGACCATTGGACCTAACATCAATGAAGTGACATCACCAACGCCACCCGTGGAGTGTTTATCCACTAATGGACCATTCAGATTCAGTGATTTCCAATTTAATACGGAACCTGAGTCACGCATTGCGAGTGTCAGTGCGACACGTTCAGGCGTTGTCATGTCATTGAAATAGATAGTCATTGCTAAGGCAGCAATTTGACCTTCAGAAACTGTGTTATCGCGCACACCATTGATGAAGAAACGAATTTCCTCTTCACTTAATGATTTGCCATCACGTTTTTTACGAATAATTTCTTGAGCGAGAAACACAATAGGCTCCTTAATTTACATCGAATTCTTCGGCTAAACAGTCACTGCTATTGCCCAAAATCGATTGGGCAATAGTCTGATGTCACTGATGACTGCGATTATTAATAGCTGCTAGTGGACTTTTTAACGTCAAATCCTAGCGTATTTAATAAGTTCGCTAATAAGCTAGATGCCCCAAAACGGAAATGGCGAGCATCCGCCCAATTGTCGCCTAAGATTTTGCTTGCTAAGGCTAAATATTGTGCTGCTTCTTCAGCGGTACGAACACCGCCAGCAGGTTTGAAACCAACACTTTTCGCGACGCCCATATCATGGATGACTTGCATCATGATTTCAGCGCTTTCTAAAGTGGCATTCACAGGTACTTTACCTGTCGATGTCTTAATAAAATCAGCACCTGCATTGATTGAAATTTCAGATGCCTTACGAATTAAATCTGCGTCTTTTAATTCGCCTGTTTCAATGATTACTTTCAGTAATACATTTGCTTCTGCACATGCATCTTTACATGCTTTCACTAAATCGAAACCAATTTTTTCATTCCCTGCCATCAATGCACGATAAGGGAAAACAACATCAACTTCATCAGCACCGTAAGCGATAGCCGCTTTCGTTTCTGCTAATGCAATTTCAATATCATCATTACCATGTGGGAAGTTGGTGACAGTTGCAATACGGATATCGGGTGTTCCTTGTTCACGTAATGTTTTACGTGCAATAGGAATAAAACGAGGATAAATACAGATAGCAGCGGTATGGCCTGCAGGGCTTTTTGCCTGATGACATAGTGCGATAACTTTCGCATCAGTGTCGTCATCATTCAATGTGGTTAAGTCCATCAGGGTCAGTGCGCGTTGCGCTGCTGCTTTTAAATCAGTCATATAACTCTCCAACGATGTTAATTCTTTCAGAACGATACGTTCTTTGTTGGCGAGCGGGCTTGTTCCATAAAGATGCTAGTTAGGTTTTCCAAACTCAGCAGCTGAGATCCATCTCACCGCACGGTGCCCTAGAGTCAGTTGACTCTAAGAACTATCAGTTCCGTGGCAACTTACTAATACCTATTTGACCACGTAACTGGGATATTTTATGCGCTACAAATCACATTTATCGACTGAACGTTACATTATTAAATATATATCCGTGAACAATATCACAGTATAGCAGGTAATCACTCACTGTTTCACCGTCATTATACTGACTGCCGCCGCTTCGTCATAAATTGATTACGTTAAGGATAGTTGAAAAAGTAAAAGTTACGATACAAAACAGAAAAAGAATATCTCAGAAGAAAATGACAGCGGAAAGACAAATTGCCCTTCCGCTGCAAAATAGAGGGATTACATTGCGGTCATTGCTGCCAAGGTTAAGAAGAAGCCTGCGATGGTTGCGCTCATTAAGTTAGAGAGCGTACCGGCCATAACGGCTTTCATACCTAAACGAGCTACATCACTACGGCGATTTGGAGCCATTCCACCTAAGCCACCCAGCAAAATTGCCACAGAAGACAAGTTTGCAAAACCACACAGTGCGAAAGAAATAATCGCTTTAGAGTGATCAGACAGAACTTGTTTACCCGCTGCAATCACATCCGCATCTGCTTTCATATATTCACCGAAGTTCATGAAAGCCACGAATTCGTTTACAACGACTTTTTGACCAATAAATGAGCCTGCAATGGTCGCTTCGCTCCATGGCACACCAATAAGGTATGCGATTGGCGCAAATACCCAGCCCAATAATAATTCTAGGGATAATTGTGGATAGTTAAACCAACCACCGACGCCACCTAAAATACCGTTGATCAGAGCGATTAATGCGATAAACGCGAGTAACATAGCCCCCACGTTCAGAGCCAGCTGCATACCGGATGCTGCACCAGATGCTGCGGCATCAATGATATTCGTTGGGCGATCTTCCTCAGCGACTAAATCTTTGGCATCCACGTTATCTCTAGCCACTTCTGTTTCTGGCACCATTAATTTAGCAAATAGCAAACCACCCGGTGCCGCCATGAAGGATGCTGCAATCAGGTACTCCATTGGGACGCCCATTTGCGCATAACCGGCTAAGACAGAGCCCGCTACAGAGGCTAAACCACCACACATGATGGCAAATAGTTCAGAGGTCGTCATGGTCGAAATATAAGGACGAACAACCAGAGGGGCTTCTGTTTGACCAACGAAAATATTCGCCGTTGCAGATAAAGACTCGGTTCTTGAGGTTCCCAGAACTTTTTGCAGACCACCACCTAGAATTTTGATGACCAGTTGCATGATGCCAAGATAATACAGGACTGCAATCAATGATGAGAAGAACACGATGATAGGCAATACACGGAAAGCAAAGATAAAACCGCCACCGCCAAATAACTCAAACATTTTGTCAGAAACCAGTCCGCCAAAGATAAAGCTCATCCCATCTTGGCCATAACCGATAACTTTAGATACGCCGTTAGACATACCTTCTAAAACACTGCGCCCCGCAGGGACATAAAGAACAAATGCACCAATGGCGACTTGGATTAAAAAAGCACCGCCGACTGTACGAAGTCTAATGGCTCGACGATTGCTGGAGAAAAGAACGGCTATCGCAATAAGCACCGCCATCCCAACAATACTCAAAATGAGTTGCATGGAAGTATCCCTGTTCACTTAATTCTAGGTTAATGTATAAATAAACTCGCAAGACTCCGCGAGTCTTAGTTCGATGATTATAACCAGTCATCATTAATAACCCGCAATATTCATCACAAATCCAAAGTGCAATAAGCAACATAAATTCAAATATTGTGATAAGCATCACAATAGGCGGTCAGTTTAGTCTGGAAAGGCACGAATACGATAGTCTATTAGGTAAAAAGCTGAATGGTTTTACTTGAGTAACTCATGGAAATACATAAGAAATAATTATCAATTAGCGCATTTCGGTCTGATTTAGATTAAATAACGTCCGACTATTGTTGTAAAGTTGTTGTGCTATCTCATCGGCAGATTCGTGTCGCAGCTCACATAAAGACTGAAATACCCACTGAATACGCTCAGGTCGATTAGGTTCACCTTGAAAACCGGATACAGGCATATCCGGCGCATCAGTCTCAAACACTAAACAACTTAGCGGAAGTTGTGCCATCACTTGGCGTGTTTTATTGGCCCGCTCATAAGTGATTGTTCCTCCAACACCGATGTAATATCCCAATTTCACAAAGTTTTCAGCCTGAGAGAGACTACCCGCAAAACCATGCACCACACCACGAGCAGGAACATCATGGCGACGTAACATGGCAGCTAGTTGATCATGGGATTTTCTCGAATGCAGGATAATCGGTAAGTCAAACTGTTTAGCTAACTTCAGTTGACGCTGAAGCAGTATTTGTTGGCGCTCAAATTGTGGGTCTTGCATATAGAGGTCGAGTCCAATCTCCCCAATAGCGATACATTTTTTACTTTTACGCGCCAAAAAATCTACCAGCATTTCAAAATGCACTTCTTGAAACTGACTTAAATACAAGGGATGAAACCCCATTGCGGCATACAACTGGGGATAATCAAGAGAGAGACTCCAAACTCGCTGAAAATTATCTGCACTCACCGTTGGGATAATGATATCTGTTATCCCTCCTTCTGCGGCTTTCTCTAAGCTGTCTGACAATGCATCGCTAAATGGAGGAAAATCAAAATGACAGTGGGTATCGATAAAATGAGGATTATCCATCATGCACTTGGCTACCTTGCAAAACGTTAGCGCCAACAACATCAGCCACCTTTTCGACTAGTAAGGATTCTTCCTGATCTTCTATATGGGCCAATTCTAACGAATGTCTACGCTTAGAAAATCGATTAAAACTCGTATCATTACTGGCAAATTGTTGAGCCAATGCAGCAATAAAATAGCGTCCACAACGACGACCTACATGATAGTCTTGGTTTAAGGCACTAATTTTACTACCCAACGCACTACTTTTCAGCGGTGTGGGCGGGTAAATTTCAAAAATTTGTACGCCATCAGGTGGGTTTTCAATAAATTCTTGGGTTTTACGGTAGCTTTTTAAGTGAACTTTTAACATCGCAGCCATTCGCTGTAACGCCGAATTATCCCCTTCTAACCAACGCGTCATACGCTTAACCCACTCAGGTGTAAAATACATCTGAGAAGGCACTGTACGAACTACAACAATGGTGTCAGCACCACGCCGATAAGCTTCTTCAACAGGGATAGCTGCGCTGATTCCACCATCATGATATCGCACACCACTAAATTCAACGCCTGTCCGATAAAACCCAGGAATTGCACTGGAAGCGCGAATGATGTCTAACCACGAATCCGCATCCGGTTGTAAAAATTCAGCAGAAAAATCATCACTACGGCTTGCTCCCATATAGAATTCACGCCCAGACTTTAACAATTCAAGCCCTGCATCCATATTAAGAGGGAACTCTTTCGCCGTGGTTTCAATCAACCAATCAAGGTCGATTAAATTCCCGCCACGAATGAATCGCAGTGGGTTAAAAAAATCAAGGTTGGTGGTATAGCGCGTAATGACTCGGCGAGCATAACCTGCTTGCCCACAGATATAAGCCGATAGATTTTGAGCGCCTGCAGAGGTTCCAATCATCAAATCAAAAGGGTTAAAGTTTTCTATCAAAAACTCATCCAATACACCCGCAGTGAAAATACCACGCTGACCGCCTCCTTCACAAATAAGTGCGGTTTTTCCTCCGTTAATTTCGTCAGAAAATGCGAGTGGCTCAATCGTGCCTAAAGTGACTGGAACATGCTTTCCCATAGTAACCCTTTATCTATATTGACATTGACGACTCGTTCATCAATCCCACTATCAATCAAATGACATTGGTTTTCATTAAACCGCTTTTCTCTGGGAGAGCAAATAACAAAATGAGCTTTCAATTGAAAGCCCATTTAAAAGAAATTACTTATCTGCCAGAACTAAACCATTTTGTACTGATTTTACACCTTTTGCTGTCGAGGCGATTTGTACAACTTGATTTATTTGTTCGCTAGATTTAAGGAAACCTGAGAGGTAAACCACACCTTGAATCGTTTTCACTGAGACGCTATTGCTTGGGATTCCACTCGTACTTAAGAGCTTACTTTTAATATCCGCAGTAATAGATGAATCATCCATATAAGTGTCGGTGCTTTTCACGCCACTAGAAATGGCATTTCCTGTATCTTTTCCTGCCATTTCAACAGTTTTAGCTGCGCTGTCCCAAGTTTCCGAAGCTTGTTTTTTCAAGGCGCTATCCGATGATGAGCTACAAGCAAAAAGTGCCCAGCTCAACCCAATGACACCTAAAGAACGTAAAACGGCGATCTTTTTCATTGGAACCTTCCTCTTGGTATGATTAATAAACTAACAATGTCATAGCCTAAGTAAAAAATAGGTAAAAATAAAGTCAAATAACTCATCTATCAGAGGATTACTAAAGGAAAAATTTTATTCCCAGAAAAACATTCTTAATTCGATTATTCAAATCAGAAAGCGACAAATCATTCTCTAGCTGTAGTAAGAATAGAAAAATAGGGTGCTGGTACCACCAACGAACAACAGAAGAGAAATGTGGGGGATAACTCCCCCACCAGACTACTCAATACATAACAGAGTAGCTTGAACCTTTGTATTTCCACTCACTACATTGATAGTACATAACCTATCTCGTAGTTGCAGTGAAAGACACAAGACCGTGATACACACGGTCATTAGCCCTAATAAAGCAAGCTTGGTCATTCCTCTTGACTCCTGTACAAAAAGGAGACAGAATCCAATTGTTGGGTTGGAGACTGCCTCGAGTTACTGTTAAATAGAACTCGGGGCTTTCGTCTTTTGGGTCCTCACAACGTGTTGTCTGCTTGAACCAAAATGATCCAAGCACCCACGGTCATCATAGCAGCATGCCCTTCACGAAAAAATACTCGTTCCAGTAGCTACTTAATTGAATAAACTGATAATTAATTAGATATACAACAAAAATGACCAACTAAGTTGGCCATTTCAAAATTATCACGTGAAGAATAAAGAATGATTAATGTTCGCGTGTCTTACGGAATTTCACTTCAGGATAACGTTCGCTGGTTAAGTTCAAGTTAACCATTGTTGGTGCAATATAAGATAAATTGTCACCACCATCTAACGCTAAATTTTGCTCATTTTTGCGCTTAAATTCTTCGAATTTTTTCACATCATCGCACTCAACCCAACGTGCGGTAGACACGTTAACGGCTTCATAAATCGCTTCAACGTTATATTCACTTTTTAAGCGAGAAACGACGACGTCAAATTGCAGTACCCCGACCGCACCCACAATCAGGTCATTATTCGTTAATGGGCGGAATACCTGCACGGCACCCTCTTCTGATAACTGAACCAAGCCTTTCAGTAACTGCTTCTGCTTCAGAGGATCACGCAGACGAATACGACGGAATAATTCAGGTGCAAAGTTCGGGATCCCTGTAAATTTCAGCTCTTCGCCTTGCGTGAAAGTATCACCAATCTGGATAGTTCCATGGTTATGCAAGCCAATAATATCCCCTGCATACGCATTCTCGACTTGAGAACGATCGCCCGCCATAAAGGTTAGAGCATCTGAAATCACTACGTCTTTCTTAGTACGAACTTGACGCAGTTTCATGCCTTTTTCATAGGTTCCCGAGACGATACGCATAAAGGCAACACGGTCACGGTGTTTTGGATCCATATTCGCCTGAATTTTGAAAACGAAACCTGTAAATTTCTCTTCAGTGGCTTCCACTTCACGCACATCCGTTTTACGTGCTTGCGGTGCCGGTGCCCATTCAACAAGGCCATCAAGCATATGGTCGACGCCAAAGTTACCTAATGCAGTCCCAAAGAAGACGGGGGTTAACTCACCCGCGATAAAGGCATCGTGGTCAAATTCATGGGAAGCCCCTTGAACTAGCTCCAGCTCTTCACGTAATTGAGACGCTAACTCATCGCCCACTTCCGCATCTAACTCAGGGTTATTTAACCCTTTAACGATGCGGACTTCTTGAATTGTATGACCTTGACCTGTTTGATACAAAATGGTTTCGTCACGCAGTAAGTGGTAAACACCTTTGAATAACTTACCGCAGCCAATTGGCCATGTGATTGGGCAACAAGCAATTTTCAGCTCATTTTCCACTTCATCTAACAGCTCCATTGGGTCGCGAATATCACGGTCCAATTTGTTCATAAAGGTCAGAATTGGCGTATCGCGCAGGCGGGTAACTTCCATCAGCTTACGAGTACGATCCTCAACCCCTTTACCGGAGTCGATAACCATTAAGCAGCAGTCAACGGCAGTTAATGTACGATAAGTATCTTCCGAGAAGTCTTCGTGTCCTGGGGTGTCTAACAGGTTCACTAAGCAATCATTATAGGGAAATTGCATCACAGAGGTGGTGATTGAGATACCACGCTGCTTTTCCATTTCCATCCAGTCTGATTTGGCATGCTGGTTAGAACCGCGACCTTTTACCGTTCCCGCACGTTGAATTGCGTGTCCAAAAAGTAATACTTTTTCAGTGATCGTGGTTTTACCGGCATCGGGGTGAGAAATGATAGCAAACGTTCTACGGGTGCTAACTTCATGGAGAAAATTCTGATCTGTCATTTAACCGTTCTTTTCGTCTATATCCAGATTTGTATGGGCATCAGGAAGAGGCTCGAGGTGGCTCTAGCGCAGCAAATCCGTATTGTTAATCGTAATTGGCGGTTATTTTCGCAGATCTTGGGGTTATAAACAATCAGAGCCTGAAATGTTAGGCGCTCCACCCACAGGATGGAGCCCAATAAACTTACACCGACACAGCCACTAACTGAGCAATTTCCAGCCCTAATTCTTGTGTGCTGGCATTTCCGCCCATATCGCGAGTCAAATGACGGCGCTCACGAATAGCCGTTTCAACCGCTGACATAATCGTATCGTGCATTTCTTGGCAACCAAGATGCTGCATCATCATCGCTGCCGCCCAGATAGTGCCAATTGGGTTAGCAATATTTTTCCCAGCAATATCCGGTGCAGAACCATGCACAGGTTCAAACATCGATGGGAACTGTTTTTCAGGATTGATATTCGCGGACGGTGCAATCGCAATCGTCCCCGTACAGGCGGGTCCAAGATCTGACAAAATATCTCCAAATAAGTTTGATCCCACAATCACATCATAAAATTCCGGCATTCTCACTAAGTTAGCCGCAAAAATATCAATGTGGAATTGGTCAACTTTTACATCAGGGTACTGCTTCGCCATTTCAGCCACACGGCTATCCCAATACGGCATTGAGTGAAATAATCCATTGGATTTCGTGGCTGAACTTAAATGTTTTTTATCGCGAGAACGGGCAAGTTCGAAAGCATATTTTAAAATTCGGTCAGTCCCTTTGCGGGTAAAAATACTTTGCTGGGACACCATTTCATCTTCCGTCCCTTCATACTGAATTCCGCCAATGGCAGAATATTCGCCCTCTACGTTTTCGCGCACGACATAAAAATCAATATCACCCGGTTTTTTATCCGCCAGCGGGCATTTAATCCCTTCAAATAAACGTACCGGACGCAAATTCACATATTGATTAAACGCACGGCGAATTGGCAGCAACAAACCCCATAAGGAAATATGGTCAGGAACCCCTGGGAACCCAACGGCACCTAAGAAAATGGCATCAAATTTCTTCAGTTGTTCTAGACCATCTTCCGGCATCATACGACCAGTACGGTGATAGGTTTCACACGACCAATCAAAGTGTGCAAAGTTAAGCTTTACACCGTGCTTTTGTGCTGCTGCCTCTAAAACACGTAATCCTTCAGGGATCACTTCCGTTCCAATTCCATCACCCGGAATGACTGCTATATTAAATTGTGCCATTTTCAATGCCCTTATTATTATCTACGCATGTCCTCCAGTTTATGGCTTGCTGTGATAAAGTATAGGCATGAACTGTAATCCCTAGGTTTACAAACTATGAACAAGCTACCGTTGCTTGAAGATATCCGTGTATTTGTCACCGTCGCCCGATTGATGAGCTTCTCCCAAGCGGCTGAGCTCCTATTGGTATCTCCAGCCTATATATCGAAACGCATTAAATTACTGGAAGAAAACTTAGGGCAAACGCTGTTTTTCCGTAATGCTCGCGCCATTCAATTGACGCCAGAAGGGAAAATTGTTCTGCGTAGCAGCGAGTTGTTACTGGAAGAATTAGAGCGAATGCAGGGAGAATTACAAGCTTGTCGCGAGGAGATCCGCGGAGAACTGCGCATCAGTTGCAGTACAGGCTTTGGTAGCACCTACCTGAATCCCTTTATTCTGGCATTACGTGCCGATTACCCGATTTTAGGTATTGATCTGACGCTAACGGATCGATCAATCGATATCATCAGTGAGAATATCGATCTTGATATCTGCATTGGCGGTACCATTTCAGATCAATTCATTGCACGTCGGTTAGCCCGCAATAACCGAGTACTTTGTGCCTCTCCCGCCTATATCCAAAAATATGGGCAACCATCTTTACCTCAAGAACTTGAACAAAAACACTCGTGTATTGCCATCAAAGAGCGCAATCAAGCTCCCGCAATCTGGAAATTAGAGCACCAACAAGAAAGCATGACCATCACACCGAATAGTAAATTAATGGTCAATAACGGAGAAGTCGCCAAACAATGGTGCCTCAGTGGTGAAGGGATTTTATTACGTTCACTTTGGAGTGTTCTCCCTGAACTTCAGTCAGGAAAATTAGTGCGCGTTCTACCACAATGGCATCAAGGCGCTGACGTTTTTGCTGTCTATTCACGTAGTTTACGTAATAGTGCTAGTCTTAGGGTTTTCATTGAAAATCTTGAAAAGTACCTCACTACCCATTTACCGAATATTTTTTACGATGAATATCATTATGTTGGAAGCGATTAAATACAAAAAACCACGATAACACGCAAGTCTTACCGTGGTTTTTCTTTAGAAAAATGTATTACGCTTTTTGACTAAACATATCCTCACTGAACAAGGTTAATGCTAGTACTAACGCATCTTCCCGCCCATTTTTCGTCGGATAATAATCTTTACGCACTGTCGCTTGCTGAAAGCCCAGTTTGTCATACAGATGAATCGCAGACGCGTTCGATTCTCTCACTTCCAACCACAGCGTCGAAATCCCTCGACTAACAAGGTCGTTAATTAATCTTTCTAATAACAAACGACCGTAGCCATGGCCTTGAAAATCAGGATGGATGGCAATATTGAACAGCGTAGCTTCATCTAATACATATTGTGTTATTGCATACCCAACAATTTGATTATTAACTGATATTTTTAGATTATGGTACTTTTCACCTTGATTCCCATAAAAAACTCGCTCAGTCCATGGAAAATCATGACTTAACTTTTCAATTAAGAAGGCGGTAGCGAGATCAGATTGTTTGAGTGTTGAAATTTTCATCATATTGATAAATTTGTTTCCATAGTGCCTGTTTAGCATTACTGCTTGCTATCAGCTCAGACAAAACAGGAGAAATAAATGTAACTTTTGAACCTTCGGGATGAATACCATCCCCTATCACCCAACAAGGTATAGTTATTGGTGTTGGAATGAGTTTTAGCTGCTGAGAATTAATACAGACAATATCAACATCGTTGATCTTCATTGCGAGAAAAATATCTTTTAACAGCTGACTGTTTAAATCAAGGTTCTCATCAGTAATAATAATAAGCTTAGTCGACTCAGGAATGCGAACACCACGTTCACCACGTAACACAGTCGGATTTCTCACCATCCATTGAGTGATCCCCATTTGTTCTAAAAGTCTGTCACGTCGTGTCATTGCTTTATCCAGTCGTTAGTTAACAACCACATCTTATCAAAGGGGATTAATAGCGCCAACAGAGCAATGCTATTTATCTTTTTTCTGGTAAGGTAGTCCGCGTGGTTATATTCATTTTAGGAGATAGACAGAATATGTCATTACTGACACCCGCCAGCGAAGTTATTCAACGCCATTTAGAGCACTTTATCGATCGTCATGTTCTTTTGGCAGGCGATATTCAGGATGAACTGGGCACAATTTTAGAAGCCGCCAGCGTGCGCGTTCTCACTAACCAGTACCATCGCTGGAAAAACTTACAGCCGGCATTGGGTGAAAATGTTCTGTTTGCTTCAACAGCAACCGCGGAATTCGTTAAACCTTGCGACACCTTAATTTACTTTTGGTCCAAGAACAAACAAGAAGCCGCCTTCCAACTCGATGATTTATGCACACATTTAGCTGTAGGTAGCCAAATTTTTATCGTCGGTGAAAATCGTAGCGGCGTCAAAAGTGCCGAAGCGATTATGGAAGGGATTGCGACACTGCAAAAAATTGACTCCGCACGTCGCTGTGGTCTCTATTATGGCGAATTAGAACAGCCAACTGAATTTGATATCAAGCGTTGGTGGCGCAATTACCAAGTTGATAACGTGAAAATTCATGCGCTTCCAGGTGTATTCAGCCATAACGAGTTAGATATCGGCAGTGATTTGCTGCTTTCCACATTGACCGAGCCAATGAGCGGTAATGTGCTTGATCTGGCTTGTGGTAACGGCGTACTTGCTGCGGTGGTTGGTACTCAAAACCCAGCGGTCACCTTAACCTTAAGTGATGTCAGTGCATCAGCCATTGATTCTGCAACGGCAACTCTAGCGGCTAACAACCTTACCGGAAAAATAATCCCAAGTGATGTCTATTCCGACCTTGATGATAAATTTGATTGGATCATTTCTAATCCACCGTTCCATGATGGGATCAACACCAGCTATAACGCGGTAGAGACATTGATTTTCCAAGCACCTAAGTACCTGAAAAAAGGTGGTCGTTTACGCATCGTCGCCAATGCATTTTTACCTTACCCTGATCTACTCGATAAAGCATTCGGTGGTCATGTTGTACTGGCTAAAACAGGGAAATTTAAAGTTTACGAAGCAATTAAGCGCTAAAGCGACCAGCACGTTATCCGTGTGAATTTTCTTTTCTAACGGTCAACATATCAAGTTGACCGTTTTTTCATCAAACAATATACCGCTGATAAAAATTTATTGACGTCTGTCGAAATTAGCCTAAAATCCGCACCGTACTATTGATGCATGAGCAATTATGCAAAAGAGTTAGTATTGCGAGGGTGGCGGAATTGGTAGACGCGCTAGCTTCAGGTGTTAGTGTCCTATGGACGTGGGGGTTCAAGTCCCCCCTTTCGCACCACTTACTCTTTATAATTTCAATTATCTATGCGTTGACTGCTCTTCGCTATCCGTATCAGGTAGTTATCTATGTGTCGAGCATGATATAGGCAAGTATCAATAGAAAGAATTTTGACAGTATTTGCGAGGGTGGCGGAATTGGTAGACGCGCTAGCTTCAGGTGTTAGTGTCCTATGGACGTGGGGGTTCAAGTCCCCCCTTTCGCACCACTGTTAATGATTCGTAACCTTAATCTTCAAGAATTCAACCTTCAGATATTCAATCCTCGATGGACATTCACGCAATATTCCTAACCTAGATATCGCTTAGATAATCTTAGCTTCGCATAATAAAAATCAGCAAGAAACAACCTAAAGACATTACTGCTGGAATAATGAGTAAACGCCGTGAACCCCGATTAAACAGCATGCCTGCCGTCGCAATCATCAAGGTGATCATTGCCACTTTCAGTGGATCAAACCCCATATTGCTCAGCAAATACATAATACTCAGTAACACCACCGCGAAGACGCCCCACAAACCAGCGCCAATACGCCGCAACCCTGTTGCTTTTGATACGCTAGTTCCCATAACGCCTCCCATTTATAGCTAACGAGTCTTTAGCTAACTCATAGTTAGTCTATAATTTCGTTAAAGATGATAATGATTATCAATCATATCTGCGTTTCTATAAAAATCAATCAAATTTTTGTGAGGAAAATATTTCCCCTACGGTAAAAACATCACTCAAAAATACAAACAAAGTGAATATCTTCAGGCTCTAGCGCAAACAGTTCAGGATCTGGCTTTTCGAGCAGTTCACAGCCCATATATTGATAAAAATGCACTGTATTTTCTGACGGAGTCGCCGAAACATATAGTCCAGCAGCGCCTTTTTCTAATGCTCGTTGTTGGCAAAGTTTAAAAAGCTTTCCACCCAGTCCTTCGCCACGATAGCGATGGCTAACATGGAGGAAAGAGAGTTGTAGCAAATCTAGCTTTTCCCCGCGCCATACGTTATCTAAACTGGCTGCGGCGATCAGGCTATCCTCATCAAACACCCCAAAGAAAACAGCCCCGTTATCATAGCTAGCAAGTAAATGCGGTGTATAAGCATCCGTTTCACCTTCAGGCCAACCTTTCATATCAAATCGCTGGGCAGATAACACTAATTTACCCTGCTGGTGAAGATAAAGATGTTCAATCAATTCAGTTCGATCAATCGACCACAGATTTGGGATTTCATCCCGCGTGAGTTCACGTACTTTTCTCATTATTATTGTTCTCTTAGTTCTTATATAAATTCGATATAAATCGAATAGATAGAGAGCATACAAGCTGTGTAATAAAAAAGAAATACAGATATGAAGGAGAAATTGAGTCGAGGTTTATGGGGCTTTATAAACAAAAAAAATTCTCTGTAGCATCCTGCCGCAGAGAATTTTTAACTACAAGGGTTGGTTTATTGCTTCAATCCCATTGCATCACGCATGGTAAAGAACAAATCGGTTTGGTCAGTCAGACCCATCACGTTCGCAGCATGTGGACCATAAGCTGCAACACGTAGTTGAGCACCTGTATGCTCCTGTGAATCGTCTTCTTCAGAGTTACCGTAGTTCACGGTCATCACGGTACCGTCTTTTGTGATCAGCGCTTGAGTTAAACCGGATGATTTCGTGCCATCAGGAATAATCTGGCTTGAATGTGCGTGGTCAGCCGTCACGATAATAAGCGTATCGCCATGTTTCTTAGCAAAATCTAAACCCACTTGAACAGCTTGGTCTAAAGCAACTGTTTCGCCAATTTGACCACATGGATTTGCTTTATGATCCTGCTTATCAATAGAAGCACTTTCAACTTGCAGGAAGAAACCATTCGGGTTTGTTTCCAGTAAATTAATTGCTTTTTCTGTCATTTGAGCCAATGTCGGCGCATTCGGATCTAACTTAGCGTTTGGTTTACACTCCAGTGCGGCATTATTTAAGTTACCGTGATATGTCGCTTTTGGACCTTCCCACGCAACCGTCATATTGCCATCATGGAACAGACCTAATACAGGTTTATCTTGGTTCGCTTCTTTGATTGCATCGAGTGATTTAGCATCACGGACGATAGTGAATCCTCGCTCTGCCGCTTGTTGCTCCAAGGTTTTCCCTTTGTAATCACCCGCTTTAGCTTCCTGCTTAAAGCTTTTCGCACCACCACCTAATGTGACATCGGCGCGGGTAATCATTAACTGTTCAGAGATAGAACCACGGCCGCCATTTTCTAATGCATTCGTTGCACATTTTTCGCTGGTTTCTTCTGGGCCGTAACATTTACGCCCCGTTACGTGGGCAAACTGAGCCGCTGGCGTCGCATCTTGAATTTCAGACGTTGTCACGTTCCCTGTTGCTTTGCCATTACGTTTAGCGATTTCAATTAATGTGTCATGGTCATTACCAAACACATCAATCCCTAAAGCACCGTTATAGGTTTTCACACCGGAAGACCATGCCGTTGCAGAGGCAGCAGAATCAGTGACATAGTCTGGCTTTTGTGTTTTCTTATCTAATGCATAGTGGGTGTATTGCCCTGTAATTGGCAACGCATCAATACCTTTAAAAAAACCACCCGCCCCTTCCGCATAGTTACGCGCAACGGTAATTTCAGAATCACCCATACCATCGCCGATAAATAAAATGACGTTCTTTGCTTGACCATTATGCAGTGCAGCTTTCATGATATCCGTCTGTTCAGTTGATAAACGACGAGCTCCACCAAATTTCGTGATATCCCCTTTTGCAGCGCGGCTTTCTGAAACTGCCTCATTTTTATCTGCTGCATGGGCAGGAATTGCAGTCCCTAAAATTAACGTACTTACGGCGACGGCTAACATAGATTTCATAAAATGACCTGTCATAAGTTTTATCCTTGCCAATCAATAAGAAGAGTAAATAAGTATGCTTCGAATAGTTGACCAGCATGCTAGAGCAGCTAGATGACAGTTGAATGACGGTTTTATGTCGATATCAAGATGTTTGTCATAAATGCGAAACGCCCAATTTGGGCGTTATCGATGTGAAACGTGTTGAGTGATGAGTTGGGAAATCAGCTGTAATGCGCTTAATAAGCGATGGCGCTGCTGGTTAGTCAAACGTAAATAACGCCGAGCTGCGGGGATCCGACTGACCATTTCAGACGCAGTATAAGGCTCAATTTCACACCGCCAAACCCCATTTTTGACAGCAATATGACAATGAGTGAAGTCTAGCTCTTCGAAAGTTTGGCGGATCACTGGGTACTGCTCCAAACTTTCAATAAAGGGCTGCCCATCGGCTTGCTGGCTGGTAAAACGCACCTGTTTTTTTCGTGCAGACCCTGCGGTTTTCACATCAATCTGTGCCACCAGCGCACTATCACATTTACCTGAAACTGCAAAACGGCTATGCACAATAAACGCCATAAACAAGGTTTTTACACGCTCAGTCACTTCCACTTTAATGCCTTGAGGCAATTGGATGAGGAGCACTCCAGGTGCCCCCCATTCACAAACATAAGGGGCGATATCTTTCTCTATCCTATTTAACGTTAACCCCGCTTGATACCCTGTCGGGAGGCGTTTTTGGGTTAACTTTTTCCACCACGATAATTTAGGCAAGGTTACGTAAAGGCTCAAGTTCCACCTCCTCTGAATTGTCATCTTCAAATGAGTTAGACAATACCTGTTCAACCGGAACGGGTTTAAATGGATTTACTTTCTGCACTAACACGGTCCAACCTAATGCATAACTCGCTGTTAATCCCAACATAATGGCAAATGGAATATACACATCTGCTTTATTCATACCCGGAGGCGTGATGTAAACAATCGCTAGGATTATCCCCACACTCGAAATAATTTGAGGGATTGGAAAGAATGGCGAGCGATAAGCACGGTGTAAATCAGGGCGACGAATACGCAATAGCACCACAGAAATCGTCACTAATAAGTACGCCGTTCCCCACGAACACACAGCCGCCAGCACCAACGGGATGATTCTGTCTAAATCCCCCTGAATAGCAAATGCGTGTAAGCAAGGGATCATCACCGCCACTAAAATACCGAACACTGGCGTTTTAAAGCGAGGGTGTAAATAAGCGAATGCCTTTGGTAATGCACCATCTAACGCCATGCCATACAGAATACGGGGAACGGCCGCCATTAATGTATTGATAGTCGCACCACCCGCCAGCAATAACGCAATACCAATCCAATATTTACCGAAGTCACCCATGATTTGCCCAGCAAATGCAGGAATGGCCATCGGCGTTTCTAATAGACTCACACCATTTTGTGGATCGACAATCACGTTTTCGACTTGATTCGTCAGTGCCGCGCCAAAGAGGAACATACAAAATGCAACACCGCATAAACCAATCGTCATTGCACGAGGAATAACCTTGGCAGAATTTTTAATTTCTGGCGCCATTGGTGTCACTAGCTCGCAACCAACAAACATAAACATCGCCATACCAATGAAACTGAGCACAACGGTAGGGTCAGAAATATTCAGACCTTGACCAAACCAGCCCTCCGCGGATACATGGAATGGCATCATCAAGCCGCAAATACTGAAAATCACCAATGTACTCCACATCGCGAAAGTCAGTACCACTTCAACCTTACCAAAAGCTTCGATACCAAATGCATTCAGTAAGCCGAATGCAACGACTAGCCCTACTCCTACCATCCAAGACGAGTTATTGGTTTCTAACACGGTGTTGAGGCTTTCAAAGTTCACCAATGCCATGATGCCAGACAGAATCGTTTCCGCGGTCCCCGCAAAAACGTGGACAATCAGATAAGCTGACAGCGCACCGGTAATCGCCCAAAAGCGCCCCATGCCACAAGAGATATAATCGTAGACTGAACCCGAAGTGGGTAAAATTGCCGCGGCTTCAGAGAATGTGGTTAATTGAGCCTGCATCATGATAAAGCTCAATAAAACCGCTAAGGCAAAGGTATCGCCCCCGATTCCAAATCCACTGGTTACCGTGAGGATCACTGGGCTTGCCATAATCACGCCGACCGAACTGGCGAGCGTAGTTGGAAAGCCAACCTTACCTTTCTCAATATGTGATGTTAATTTTGAGAATAAATTCATTTTTGCTTCCCTCTCTCTGCTCACAGTCAAGATTGTGAATTTTTTGTAAAAATAAAGTGACTGCTTACTCACTATAGAAATAAGCATAAACATGTCGCCATCGTCCTTTAGAACGATACCCAGAGAGAGGGGAACAACAATCAACTGAAACGAAAAGTACCGTTTTACAATATAAATAATATAATAATCATTTAAATATCAATGATTAGACAAAAAGCACCTCATTAATATATTAATAAATAAGTCGCAAAAGATACCCAAGGGCAGAAAATCCCCTTTGAGCAGTTAAAAACAAGTTTTGAATAGTGTAATCAAGCTCACGTTATTAACATGTTTGTTTTATGTTAATCCAATTAAATTGCATGATAGTCAGTAGAGAATTTGAATGAGGAGCGATGATGGAACAACCGTTATTTAGTGAGAGTCAACAGAGCTTAATCGACTGCTGTCTCAATACTATTGCCCATATCATCCCAATTTCTGCGGCAGTATATTATTTAGTCAATGAACAGTGGCAACCAGAAAGTCATGTGTTATACGGCATTTCTACGCGTATGCATGAACAGTACCTCTCTGCATTTTCCCAACATGACCCCTTGCACCCCGACCATTTTCGCGGTGAAGATCTGCGCTTAGTCAAAATGCCCGTAGAGATGCGTCAGCAAGATAAAACTTTCTTCCATGATTTTATGCAGCCGAACCACATTGCAGACATGGCGGAAATCTTTATTCGTCGAAAAAATAAAATTGTGGCGGGTATTTCTGTATTGAGGGATACCCCATTTACGCCACAGGAAGTGGTCAGGCTCAATGCTATATTGCCCATCGCAGAATTAATGACGTTTGATGTGAAACCGGACTCTCTGGTCTCCTACACCCCAAAAGAGCAAGAAATTATTCACTTAGTACGTGAAGGAGCAAGTAATAAAAGAATTGCGCTACTATTAGGTGTTTCCCTTTCCACCGTGAAAACCCACCTTCGCAACATTTTTACCAAAGCCAATGTGAATAACCGAACTGAGTTAGTCTCATCCGGGTTTATCATCCGCCAAGATAAAATTCTATAAAAAATCCCGGTACAGAGACCGGGAAAACTGTTGCTTTACAGAAAAAACCACTAACGCTCTAATAACGCACCATGACGGACTTTAATTCTGTGTAATGCTCAATAAAGGCACTTCCAAATTCACGACCGATACCTGAAGATTTAATCCCACCAAAAGGTACAGCAGGATCGAGGAAAGTATGCATATTCACCCAAACAGTCCCCGCTTCAATTTGCGAAATCATACGCATTGCTTTACAGAGATCATTCGTCCACACACTTGCTGCTAAGCCAAACGGCGTGCTATTCATCATTTTAATCAGCTCTTCTTCATCATCATAAGCTAAGAAAGTACCGATAGGACCGAATGTCTCTTCCTTCATTAAGACATCATCAGGACTCTTTGCACGAATAATTGTTGGAGGGACAAAGTACCCTGCACCTGCAATTGGCTGCCCACCATAGATAATTTCACTGCCATCTTGGCGCGCCTTTTCAAACAGGCTTAAAATTTTATTGTAGTGAGCTTTATTGGCTAACGGTCCCATTTGGGTGTCTTCATCTAATGGAGAACCAATCTTCATAGCTGATAAACGGGCTTTTAGCTCTTCCAGTACAGCATCCATCAATGTCGATGGAACATAAAAACGTTCTGCCGCTGCACAGATTTGCCCTTGATTTAAATAACCCGCTTCGATAATGCCACTAACAATTTTATCAACGGATAAATCTGCTAAGAATGCGGCGCCATTTTTACCGCCGAGCTCTAATGTCACTCGTGTTAACTTACCTTCCATCGCTGAGCGTCCAACCGCTAACCCTGTTGGTACTGAACCGGTGAAAGTCACTTTTGAGCACAACTCATGGCTAATTAAAGCGGGTCCTACTTCGCGCCCACCGCCGTTCACTATATTAATAACCCCATCAGGGATCCCAGCCTCTTTCGCTAACTCCACTACTCGTAACATCGTCAAAGGCGTAAATTCACTTGGCTTCAGCACAATCGTGCAGCCACATGTCAATGCCGCCGCTAATTTCCAAATGGAAATCATAATGGAAAAGTTCCATGGGATAATCCCCGCAACGACCCCGACAGGCTCACGCTGGGTAAATGCCGAATATTTTTCACCATTAAAAGACGGTAATGAGACATTCAGAGTTTCACCACTGATCTTCGTCGCCCATCCCGCAAAGTAACGTAAGAACTGTGCCGCTGAACCCACTTCCAGAAAACGCGATAACTGAATCGTTTTGCCGGAACTTAAGGTTTCTAATTGTGCTAATTCTTCTAAGTGTTTTTCGAGCAAATCCGCTAAACGATTCAAACAATTGCCTCGTTCCATCGGTGTAGTATTTGCCCATGAGTCTTTGAATGCGGCATAGGCCGCATTCATGGCAATATCAACTTCTTCGCGCGTCCCTTCTTTAACTTTGGCAATCACTTGCTCGGTAGCTGGATTCACGACATCGAAATAAGCCTCTCCCTTGCCAGAAACAGGCAATCCATTGATAAAATGACCATGCTGACGTTTCAAGAATTCTCTAACTTCTGGTAATAGGGTTAACTCACTCATCGTTTTCTCCACCTCGTGAATTGATTCAATTATGCATTTACGCAGGCTAAATAGTGTTTTACAAAACGTGGTGCACTGATTTCCCAAAGTACTTCGGTTCCTTTTGCAGCAAACCAAGAATCCCCTTTATGGTATTCCACTGTTACACCCGTTTTCACATCTGTTAATTTCACAGAACCTTCATGGACAGTTGCCATCTCATCAAATGGGTAAACCATTTTAAATTTCCCAGTTGTGCAAGCAAAAATTCCACAAGTCAGATTATCAGTTGGCTCACCGTGGATCATTGACACGCTAGCTTGTGGATCGCCTTCAACAACCACAGAACCTAAATTGCTCACGCTACCAATGTTCAGTAATTCAGGAAGTGCTTTATTTAACAGTAATGGGCTGATCATCTCTCTTACCTTCTCTTATATAATGAAATCAAAAATGGAAATTAAATTTAAGAAACCTAGCGGCGACCTTGCCAGTATCCAGATACCTGATGCCAACATTTAGCAAGAGAAACGATGGCGTTACGCATACTGTCCTTGCCCATAATGTCAGCATGAGGAATAGAGCTCATCAGGTCATAACGGCTTGAGCCTTCTACCATGCCTTCAGCCAGAACCTTACACACGATCTGGCTCGGCGTAACACCAAAGCCTGAATAACCTTGTACATAGAACACGTTTTTATGCCCTGGAATAGTCCCAATCTGTGGAAAGAGATTAGCACTACATGCCATTGGTCCACCCCATGCCAGTTCAATTTTCACATCTTTCAAGTATGGGAAAACGTTCAACATCAGCTTACGGTTCCACGCTTTCAAGTCGGATGGAATGTATTCTAAAAAGTACGTTGAGCTACCAAATAACAGGCGATTCTCGTTAGTCACACGGTAGTAATCGATAACCGGGCGAATATCACTGTATGCCCCACGAATTGGGCTAATACGTTCAATCAGCTCATCAGATAATTCTTCAGTCATTAACTGATACGCATAGGTATTAATGGTTTTTGGGTATAGCGTCGGCTCGAGACCATTCAAAAAACCATCACATGCCCACAGCATTTTTTTTGCTTTCACGGAGCCCATCGCGGTACGAACCGTTACCGTATCGCCGTACTCAACATTCAAAACTTGGCTGTTTTCAAAAATTTTTGCGCCATATTCGCTCACCGCTTTCGCTTCACCCAATAACAGGTTAAGTGAATGAACATGACCGCCTCCCATGTGTTTGATTCCACATGTGTAAGCATCAGAACCGATGATCTGCTTTAAATCAGATCCTGTATAAAATTCAATTTCTTCATCGGGTGCGACAGCTTTAAAATCAGCCAGCCAGCTGCGCAGCGTTTTCTCTTGGCGCTTATTGCTACCTAAATAGGCATAGCCATGACAAAAATCCGCATCGATATTGTATTTAGCAATACGGTCGCGCATGATCCCTGCCCCCATGTTGCTTAGCTTAAAAATCGTTTCTAAGCCTTCAGAGCCAACATGTTTTTTAATTGCATCAAGGTCATGACCAATTCCTGCCATGACTTGCCCACCATTGCGCCCTGTACCGCCATAACCAAGATGGCGTCCTTCCAAGATAGCAATGTTAGTTATGCCTTTTTCACACAGCTCTAATGCCGTGTTAATACCAGAGAACCCACCACCGATGATCACCACATCAACATCAATGTCTTCTTTCAATGTCGGAAAACGTAGGTCATATTTTTTGGTTGCTGAGTAATAAGTTAATGATTCTACTTGGTTATTCATAATTGATACCCTATCTAGTATCTGGGAATAACCTTGATTATCTTAACCTGACATTAACATTTACATAGCCCTTTAGGGACATTTGAAACATAAAACCAACATTTGTGACGTAGATACAATATTTACTTATAAACAAGATTAAATCAATTAAAAACTTTTCTATTTAAATTCAAAAGGATATATATTTATTATTATATTAATAAAAAATATAATACTTTATGATAAAAATAGAATTTCACGTGTTTTTAAAGTGAATAATTATTTTTAATTCATTGAAAAATAATACATATTTTCATTATTCAGTCTAAATACTAAACAGGTAACGAAAATCATTTTAAGCCACGGAATTTACTGTTTTATTGGGGTCATTAACAAATTAAATAATTCAACCTGCGAGTTGATGTCTAATTTTTGATAGATATTTTTGCGGTGATTTTTGACAGTGCCTAAGCTGATAAACAGCGATTCAGCGATTTGAGGGGAGCCTTTACCTTCCAAAATTAACGCCACAACTTCACACTCTCTCGGCGTCAAACCAAAGCAAGTCTGTAAGTCCGTATTACGATAATGACTGGATACTGAATTGGGCACAACTTCCTTATGTAATCGAGCAATACTTCTAATAATATCAAAGGCTTCCTTTAATGAACCTTGTTTCTTCTCATCAGCAAGAAACGGTTGGTCTTCATTCCCAAAGAAAATGCCTAATTGCTTATCAGCGGATAATTCCAACAGTAAACCTGCCTCATCACACCAACCCGTCTTACGATAAAAATTAAGATAATAATCCGTATGATAAAAACCTTTAGGGGCAACATCTTTCAATGTTAACACCTTCGAACTGCCGCCTTTTTGTAGTTCTTGATAGAAAGGATCCATCAAATAAGCCCCACGCTGATAAATGCGATTAACGCTATCACTATTACGCTTTTCAACTTTCGATAGAAAACGTGGAGCACCATCTTTTTCAAAGGCATAGATAATTGCATTATCAAAAACCACAAACGAAGACAACCATGATAATAAGTTTGGATAAAATTGATTGGTGGCAACTGAGTCAATAAGGTCAGGTAATTTATGCAGATAATGATCCATTCAGCCCTCACTCATTAACTTATTAATAATTTATCACCCTGTATATTTGGCGAACTATGACCCTATAAAGACCATATTCTGAGAGGAAGCTCAATTTTTTTGTTATTAATATGTTAATTAAATCACAATATATACTATAGATATTAATAGTATTTTATCAATTATTTAATAAGTTGAAGGATCGAGGAAAGTACAAGAGAAATAAAAGAGAGCAGCCCCGAAAGGCTGCTAGAGAACTATTTATTGATAATGGCCTTCAATTTGCTGTAACGACGGATCAAACGCCATTTTAATTTCAGTGTTGTGGCATGCTTCCAAACAATATCCCAGTAACCTTTATCAAAAAACAGTTGAACCATCTGCTTCTGCGTTTCAGGTGATTTAATCGCTAATAGCGCTAAAACAACGCCTAAACCTTCTTTCCCCACCTGCCATAAACAAGCAGGTGCTTGCTTCACTTCCTCAGGATGACGTTTATAGATATCCATCAGCATATCCAAGATCTTCAGGTAGGTATTGATCTTACGTACGGAGCGCTCATCTCCGGTTAAAGAGTGAGAAACGGATTGGTTATGAATCAGATATTCATAATATTGTTCATTGATAAACTGCACTCGTTTAGCAACGAGCAGCATCTCGGTAGTCCAAGGAATATCTTGATGGTGCAATCTAGGTTCAAAGGTAAAATTGTGTTCTCGAATTAATGACAAGCGATACAGATTCAACCAAGTTACATGGAGAAATTTACGGGAACTCAAACCAATTTGTAACCATTGAGGGCCCGTGATCACACCAGTAGAAGGAACTTTATTTGGTGGAAAAATAGCCTTTGGCGCATCCCCATTGGTGTACACGTAAGTACCATTGCAGGTCGCAACGTCTAAGTCACCGGCAAGTGCAATCTCCAGTAGGCGACCATACATCCTCGCATCAATCTCATCATCAATATCTGGGAAAGTGATATATTGCCCTGTTGCTACTGCCATTCCTGTATTACGTGCGACTGAAACACCTTGATTTTCCTGAGCGAGCACCTTGATATTTTCAAACTTATCTTCGTATTGGCGAATCACTGACTCGCTATCATCTTTCGAACCATCATTCACAATGATCAATTCCCAATTCTCTAACTTTTGGGCAATTAAGCTGTCAAAAAAATGGGGTAAAAACTTTTCGCCGTTATAAACCGCGACAACAATACTTAATACTGGTTGAAAAGACATGGGTTAACCTTACACTCATTGGAAATGATGATAACAAAATATATTTTTGTGTTTCATGAGAAATTTCATAATTAAATCAATACTATTATGATAGAAATGACTTCACTTATCCTTATTATTACTCAAATTATCAAATAGCTGTGAACTAATTTTTACTTCCTTTACCTAAGGAACATTAATGATACCTCACAATAACAAAAGGATCCTCCTGTGGCTGGAAGTAGCTTACTTACCTTATTAGATGATATTGCCGCCGTTTTAGATGATGTGTCAGTAATGACAAAAATGGCAGCGAAAAAAACATCCGGTGTTTTAGGTGATGATCTCGCCTTAAATGCACAACAAGTCACCGGGGTTCGAGCTGACAGAGAACTTCCAGTCGTCTGGGCGGTCGCAAAAGGCTCTTTTATCAATAAACTCATATTGGTTCCACTCGCATTATTGATCAGCGCTTTTATACCGTGGGCAGTGACTCCATTATTAATGCTTGGAGGCGCTTATCTCTGTTTTGAAGGTGCTGAAAAACTTGCTCATAAGTTTCTTCAAAAACATGAGACTTCACCGGCAGAAACCGTACACAAAGCTCAGCTTTTAGAACATGAAATAGCGGCATTTGAAAAACAAAAAATTAAAGGGGCAATCCGTACAGACTTTGTTTTATCCGCAGAAATTATCGCAATTACCCTAGGTATTGTCTCTTCAACAACAATCCTGAACCAACTTGTCGTGTTATCGATTATTGCCATTGTCATGACTATCGGGGTTTATGGGTTAGTTGCTGGTATTGTTAAACTCGATGACTTGGGATTCTTTCTACAGAAAAAAACTGCCTTTCTGCTCCGTAAACTCGGTAACGGATTAATCTATGTAACACCCTATTTAATGAAAACATTATCTGTTGTCGGTACTGCTGCTATGTTTATGGTTGGCGGCGGCATACTCACGCACGGGATTACCTATTTACACTCATGGATAGAAAACATAGCAGGAAAGATAGGCGGTATTCACATCATCGGGAATACACTTCAATTTTTAGCACCCTCTATCCTCAATTTAATCTTTGGTCTAGTAATCGGTTTACTTATTGTTTTTGTTATAAACTTTGTTGCTCGTTTTAAACAAACAAATTAACGCTAAAAACTGACTAATATCCTTAAATACATTATGGTAATAGTCAGTCTATTTTGTTTCAGGAAAAAGAGAAAATGCCGACACTTTATCGACGATTTTCGATTATCAACCAAGTTATCGGGTTAATGCTGCTTATCGCGGTTTTAGGGATCATCGGTATGACGATTTCCAATCGCATGATCATCAGTGCACAAGGCAATGCCCATGCTATTAATACATCCGGTTCCTTGCGTATGCAAAGTTATCGCTTACTCTCTTTAACACCTATCAATGAACATAACCAAAATTATCTTGATGCCTTAGAAAAAGACTTACTCAGCCCTGAACTAACTCAAGTCGTTAAAATTGAAAACCTTACTCCTGAATTTGATAAAATCCATGCGTTTTGGCTCAATACGTTAAGACCCGCCCTCACTCGCGCGTCATCACCGGATGATGCACGCTATGAAGTCATTACTTTCGTTAATATGCTCAATGAATTGGTCCACAATATTGATGATATTACTGAGAAGAAAATCGCTTATGTTGCCATGACCCAACTTATTTTTATTAGTTTAGTTTTCCTGCTACTCATGGGGACAATCTGGCATTTAAGACGAAAAATTTACTACCCATGGATGAAGCTTCTCTCCATGGTTAATGCGATTGGGCGTAAAGACTTCACACAGCGTTTTCCCATGAAAAACAATAGACAAGATGAACTTAATGCCCTTGGTGAAACCCTTAATCATATGTCTGATGAATTAGCCCAAAGCTACCATCAACTTGAAGAACGTGTCGCAGAAAAAACTGCCGATCTTCTCGCTAAGAATCGTGTTTTGTCATATCTCTATCAATCAAATCAAATATTACATTCATCGGAAACACTCTATTTGAGGTTACAAAAAGTCCTCACTGAGCTAAAGAATATTACGCAGTTAGAAAATTTACGCCTCAAATTATATGAAGATAGCAACGAGCAGTATTTTCATGAAATTTCGTATGCTTCTGCCAATTTAGACATCAACGACGAAAAACTGGCTTCAACTAAATCGCATTTATCCAAGGATAATCTGGCGGAAGACTCCCAAACATTGCAGTGGGATCTGTCAGATAATATGCATCGATATGGTGTGATTATCGGTGAAATTAAACAAAATCAACTTTTTTCTGACGAAAAAAATAAACTAGTTCTAATGCTCGCTAAACAAATTTCTGGCATGCTCACCATGGAACAACAGATAGAGCAACAGCAACAATTGTTGATCATGGATGAACGAGCGGCTATTGCTAGAGAGCTTCATGACTCAATTGCACAATCCCTCTCATGCTTAAAAATGCAAATAAGCTATCTCCAAATGCAACCAGAGCCGCTACCTGAAACTACACTGCATTTACTCAATGAAATGCGCACAGAAATTAATACCGCATACAGTCAGCTGCGTGAATTGCTGACAACATTCCGCTTGAAGCTCACTGAATCGGGCTTATTACCTTCATTAAAAAGCACCTTAGGAGAATTCAGCGGGCGAATAGGATTCAACATTCAGCTTAACTATGAGATCCCAGCAAAAAGTATCTCACCCCATCAATCTATCCACATCATACAAATAATTCGAGAGGCCCTAAGTAATATTTTAAAGCATGCGAATGCAACGTGGGCTAAAGTTTCATTAAGCCAAAATAGAGGCACTGTCACCATTACGATCGATGATAATGGCAGTGGTATCGACGATAACCCAAATAAACTTAACCATTATGGCTTAATTATTATGAGAGAAAGGGCACTCAGCCTAAATGGCGAGTGTTACATTACTCAACGAGCCGAAGGGGGAACAGAAGTGAAAGTCACATTCCCTTTATCTGACATTTAAAACACCGGATCAAATCATTCATGGAGACTAAAAATATAATGACTGAAAAATCAACAATCCTTCTTATTGATGATCACCCAATGCTCAGAAATGGCGTAAAACAGCTGATTAGCTTAGAGCCTTCACTTCAAGTTATTGGAGAAGCTGGAGATGGCAAAACAGGAATTCAAATTGCAGAAGAGCAAGATCCTGACCTGATCCTGCTAGATCTCAATATGCCAGGTATGAATGGTTTTGAGACACTTGATGAATTGAGAAAGCGCGAACTTTCAGGTCGAATTATTCTTTTTACAGTCTCCAATTACAGCGATGACCTAATCAGTGCCCTAAAAAGAGGCGCTGATGGCTATTTACTGAAAGATATGGAACCAGAAGAGCTTATCATTGCCCTCAAAGAAGCCGCGAGTGGAAAAATGGTCGTTAGCCCAACACTGACTTCCGTTCTTGCTGAATCATTAAGAGAAAATCAGTCTCAAAACGAAAGTGATGCCATTGCATTAACACCAAGAGAATCCGATATTTTAGAACTTATTGCACAGGGACTCTCAAATAAAATGATCGCCCGTAATTTAGATATCGCAGAAAGTACTGTAAAAGTACATGTAAAACATTTACTTAAAAAGTTAAATCTAAAATCTAGAGTTGAAGCCGCTGTTTGGGTTCTTCAACAAAAATAATATATTTTTCAATATATTCACTTCATTCATAGCTAAATGAGCCATTCACTTAGCTATGAATGTCCTCTCTACTATTTATGGCTAATCCGCTCAAATCTCGATAGCTCTAATCTACAAGTCCTTTCTTTCCAGTTATAATACACTTGCTTATGCCCCTTACTTAGATAGATGAACCAAATGATAGAAGAACTGCTTATTTTAGTGAATCAACAAGATACGCCAATTGGGACAATGCCAAAATTGCTGGCTCATCAGCGTGGCTGCTTACACCGTGCATTCTCTATCTTTATTTTTAACCATAAGAACGAATTACTCATTCAACAACGCGCTCTCCATAAATACCATTCTGCAGGGCAATGGGCGAATTCCTGCTGTAGTCATCCAAGACCACAAGAAGAGACCCACGATGCGGCGTTGCGTCGCTTAAATGATGAACTCGGTTTCTCAACCGAATTAAAACATGTTGGTGAGTTTATTTATAAAGCAGATGTCTATGGCGGGTTAATTGAACATGAGTATGACCATTTATTTGTAGGTTACTATGATGCACTAGTCATACCAAATCCTGATGAGGTCAGCGCTATTCGATGGGTTAGCCTAGACGTTCTAGACAAAGAAATCCGTATTCATCCTGAAAAATTTACACCATGGTTTAAAAAAATTTGGGAAAAATACCCACTATTAAATTTCTATTCTTGATACTCATTAGCATCAAATCATCATAGATAAATTTTGGCGTTGAACAGTAATTTATTTATATCATATTGATTTTAAAGATACTTATCTTTGGTAAGTAGAGAAAGTCTAGAATTTTTCATCAGCATAAAATACTGTCATCTGCCTTCATTTTCCAACCTCCTTAAAACTCTCCCTCAATATTCTATACTCGCACTTCCGGGCTACGTGAAATATGGGAGCTATATGAACACTTAGGTTGTGATCGGATACTTTTTGTTGTGTGAAAGGAAAGCGGTGCTAATAGGCAGTGTTTCATTGTGATGCTGACTGTCCCAAACATCATTTCGAGCGAATCAATCAAGCCAATCTAGGCTGTGCCATCCAAATAAATCGGTATTAACGAAGCTTAGCATTTTTCATCTCCCCGTTCAGCACAAGCACCATATTCTAAATTTCTCTGGAGTGTCACACTAAATAGGGCGTCGTGGC